>QHBN01000144.1 GCA_003176995.1 Candidatus Nitrosopolaris wilkensis | reverse complement strand
GGATATCAGGATAGTTTTGAATGCAAGAAGAACATCTGGTTCATCTTCTACTAGCATAAGGTTGCCATGATTCCGTTTCACAGCTTGCTGATGAATACATGACGAACCTTCTACTCCGTTACGATTTGCAATATCAGAACATTTTTTTGCGAGCAATTCTCGCAGATTCTCATCATAAATCAAGTTTTCTATCACTTGTTCTAGCTCTCGTTCTGAAACACCGTCAAAAGAGTCAATCGCTCTGAGCTTCCAGTGATTATTGAGCGCATTTTGGGTTGTTATTTGTAATCCGTAAACGATTTTACCTAATGAGGTCAAACAGTGTTTTTTATTCTTTCTCGTCACCAGGCCTGCATCTATTATCGCGGAGATTCTCGAATAGTACTGTTTACGGCTAAGATTTGTTTTCTCGAGAAGAACATCACTTTCGACAAACCCAGGAGCGATAGATTGGAAAATAAGCAAGGATTTGGCATCAGCAATTGCACTCAAAAACCTTCGTCAATGACTGCGACGAAACCATCTCATTCAAACTGAAGAATTACGGTATAATATCAAAAAAACCTTATAGGGGAATTTTGATTAGATGCACCAAAAAAGGGCAATATTTGGGTTTCCAATGGTACACAATTGAGAAACAAGGCGATCTTAATAGGCAAATCCATAGTTATTCAGCATCCTTCAAAATATGTATAAAAAAACGTGGCAATTCACAATGAAATTGAGTATTAGTGAGACAAACACACGAACGGAGAGAGGACGCTAGCCAAGTCCCACAAAAACAAACATACAGAGAGAATTGGTTTTGGACTCACCTACGCATTGCAATATCCGATACTAGCTTATTTTGGCAGCATGTGAGCTGCTACCGTCGTTAGAAATTAGCTGAAAGTAAGTAAGGCCCCATTGGCATGTGAAAAAGTCTGCAAAGTAGTAGGTGACTAATAATCTCAATAGTTTTTTGATGATCAAGCGCTACTTTTAAATCTATTGACAGTTGTTACTTCTATCGAAGAATTGGTTAACTTAAAATTGAGAAAGATTATGAGAATGAAGAAACAGACAATAATACTAGCTGCCGCTGTAATGACACTTTTTTTAATTGGATCAGTATTTAGCAATGCTCCTGAAGCATTTGCGAAGACATCCCATCACAACTCAAAAGGAAATGCCTCAACACCATCGAACCACACCTCGTCCAATAATAATGGTAATAGTACTGCATTATCGTTGTCAAATCCTGCGTTAAACAACCTACAACCTCCAGGTGGATCAGGACAGAACAATACAACGACAAAAACACTTCCAGGTTTGGTCAACTTGGCACCGGGACGGGGACAGAATAACACTAACCCACCAAACCAGGAAACAACTAAAACCCTGCCTGGATTAACGCAGTTGGTTCCGGCAGGACAAAATAATGGAAACCCTACGAATAACACAAGCCCACCTGTCAAAATAATCAAGCTTCCCCCCGGCATAAGAAATCCAGTTCTAGGGAACTTGACGGTGAATCCAAATCCTGGTACAAATACAAATAGCACTGGTACTAATGGAAACAATAACACAAACACCAATACAAACGTTAACAACAACACGAATATCAACACCAACACCAACGCTAACACCAACACAAATACAAATACAATAATCAACCAAAACACAATTCAAAATACAGTTAAAATTAACAACGAAGTCAACAATATCATAAGGGCTACTTCACAGACAACAGCAGCAACAATAACTACCACCTCACCAAGTAGTAAAGGTCCATTAGTAGTTCTAGAGACTGTGAAACTTGGCAAATCAACATTCCCAAGTGCCGGAATAAGACCCTTAGGTGACGTTAGTCCATTCCAGATAATTGGCGGTCATGTATCGCTTAATTCGCCAAGTCCTAATGTGTACGTTATTGTTGCACAAATTACAGATAAAGGAGTACAGCACGCAGTAATTGTAGATCTTAAGAAGACAGCAAGTGGCATACCAGGAGAGACATTATATCACACAGATTTAGGACAGACAATTACAGGTACTAATCCATTTACTGGTAAAGGAGATACTATGTCACATATCACAGATCTGTTACTCTACAACAATAATAAGTCTAGTGTCCAATTCAATGATGACAGTGAACTAACAATGACCATAATATTCAGATAGCAACTATCTTGACAAAAAAAGGAAACACGAGAGACCAATAAAGGGTATCCAAGAAGGCTCCATCCTAACCTTCTTCTTTTAATTCAAATCAAACTGCATTGCTATAATCATTTTTATTCCTAATGTATTATTTTTTACAAATAACAATTTTAAAATTGGCTGTCTGTGCTAGGGTTGGTGAATCCAGATTTGCCTCCAGAGGCTGCAGAAATTTATTTTAGTAGCCTAAAAGAATCAATCATTTTCTGTACAGCAGGAAGATATGTTAGATATTCATATGACAGAGCTTCATATATAATCGTGTATTTGCTATTCCCCGATAATGTGCCAACTTCCATTGTTTGATATCGAATATTCTTGAAAATCTCTCCTGTCGATACCAAAGTATATGCAGGTTTACCTGCCAGTGCACTATTCGTGCCTGCCTGAATGATCTGGAAACCTCTAGTAACATGCATGTCTCGAGCTACAGCAGCAGTTAAGAGCTGAGGTATCGTGTCATTCAAAGGTTGTGTGGAATTTAATTCTATGACTTTGAGAAATGCACTTTTTAAAGGAGGAGGAGAGTAGAATGCAACAGAAAAAGCAGACAAGTTACCTGCTTTGGTTTGACCGCCCTCTTCTTTATGCCAATCAAAGGGATACTGTATACTTATTCCATAGGCCGGGTTTTGATAAGGAAGTAATAATGCCAACGAACCATTATTACTTCTTGTCTGTGCGTCGGCCGTACCAATAGACGTTAGAGGAAAAAGGCGAGGATGATGAGATAGAATACTAGTATTATTAGCACCTAACGCGGGCGCCAATATCAATATGAAAATTCCAAGAAATGCCAGAATAGCCTCGTAAACTCTAATATTTTTTCTAGATTTTTCTCGTCCCAGCATTTATAATTCGATAGAAATGCTATGTTAAAGGGTTTATGCATGAAGTCAATCTGTATGTGTTAGAATTCCAATAAGTTAGCGGAGTGATCGAGCAATACGGCCACGCTGGCATCACTCGCAGATAATCTCATGTTTTGTCACCTAGAGATTTTCATATACTAGTATTCGAGTTATAGTCTTGTTTGGAAATAGTAGAATAACGTCTAATTCTTTTACAAGCCATGGCCATGGTCAATGCATGTAACAAATCAATAATGTAAACCCACCATTTGAGATAATAGAAGTAACAAAGATATGCGAACACTACTCCAGAGAAAGTGGCATTTAACCACAGCTGCTTACAGTATTAGATATATGAGTATGGTAGGGAGTGATTCAGAATACGCACCAAGACTAGGGTTATCCTCGGTAATGTATAACTCCCCTCTTGTCAAAGGGGAAGCATCGTCACGATTCGATCGTGTTCTGGTTTACTCGTTTACGTATTCTCACAGCTCACCAACCCTCAGATACTTTAGCCTCGTCAATTATCATCTGCCATGCAGGTAAGGTCGGAACTGAGGCGGCTGTTACAAAATCGATTGATTCAGGTTTGCGTGCTAATTCTTTGACAGACACATCCGCATATTCAGCATATGCTCCACTAAGAGCAAAACCAAAGACTTGATCTCCAGCCGAGAAATCATGGACATTATTGCCTACTTCCGCTATCTCACCAGAGAAATCTTGTC
>QHBN01000143.1 GCA_003176995.1 Candidatus Nitrosopolaris wilkensis | reverse complement strand
TATCAACTTGTACCAAATCTTGTCACTAGTTTCTTGATCGAGTGATGTAAATACCTGGGCGAATCCATAACCTAAGCCGAGGCCGAAAGGATCTTTATAATTATTTGAGACTTCGATCAATCTTTTCTGAAACCCATCCCAGTCAGATATAGACGAGTATTCTTGGCCAAGCTGCATGATTTTCAACAGAATTTCTTCTCCTCTACGTGTTAAAACACTCCAGCTCTCGGAAAATAAAACAGGAGAGTTTTCAGAATACCAGTATTGAAGATTTTTGCCAATAAAAGCACCAGCCTGATAAAGTGAGTTATCATCCCCAAGCATCACTCCAGGATTATCTTTAAGATATCTTGTCATCTTTAATAAAATCTCTGGACTAAATTTTATAGCCTCTCTGGCAATATCATGCATCGAATAAAATGATCCAGAAAGTAGATCCAGCTACTCAATTCTTGTGTTGGTTCGGTAGGTGCGTGACTATGAAAAATTGCTTCCTGTAATTCTTGGACAAGATCTAAATCTCTAGCCAAACCTAATTCATAACACAATTTTAGGGTATGGAGGAAATGCAGGTTGCGATTTCCATCTTGAGATTGTCGGAGATATTTGAATTGATTTTCATAAAAATTTATCATGGGATATAATTTTTCAGCTTCCTTTACCGCTGTTGAAGAGACATCTGATAATCTCGCGTTGTTGGCTATTAGTTGTTTATAATATTCAAACACAACTAATGGAGTAGGCTCCTTTTTCCACAGAACTAGAGATATCTTAGCTAGACCCTTTTGTACATGTTCTTGGTATATCTCTTTAAAGGAATCAATTTCTGTCCCATACGCTTTGACAATATTTTTTATATTTTATTTGGTATAAGAAATCTCTTCACTGGACAGTTCTGGTATATAGGAGGAAATCTTTCGATATGTCTCATGAGGATATATTGGATTAAGGGATACAATAACCTTATTTGCGCTAGTAATACTAACAAATTCCAGCGCTTCTCTTGCGGCATCTGGGTTTCTGTAAACCAAATCAAGCGGAAAATTATCCCAAATCACAGCATCGTTATGATTAAATTTCTCAGCAAGATGAGAAATATCCTCTCTGAAGGAATTTTCACCTAGCTCAATCTTTGTGGCAAATTCTAACCTGGTACTAATAGGGAAAATGTCCTGGGAACAAGAATTGATTAACCTGAGTATGCAAAATTAGGTGCGCTGACTTACCCCTACTCGAATCTATGCTAAATGTATACATAGGCGGATCATAAAACCAACTCTTCAATCATACGTATCAATAAATTACACTTAAGGTACGTCACAAGACATACTATGGCAAATCTCATTAATATCAATCTTGTAGAAATAATACTTGGCAAACTATATGCCCTTTGGTTTAGAGAATTCAGAGTATTTCTAAGAGAGCGTAGTAGGTTAATAGCATCTATATTCACTCCAGTACTCTGGCTATTTGTTCTTGGTTCTGGTTTTGGTTCATCCGTACATCTTTCAACTGGAGCAGACTATCAAAAGTTCATATTTCCTGGCATAATCAACATGTCTATAATATTTACGTCTGTATTTTTCGGCTCATATATAATCTGGGACAGAAAGTTTGATTTTCTTAAAAGTGTCATGGTGGCCCCAGTGGGCAGGACTACTATTTTTGTAGGAAAGACATTAGGCGGCATGACTACTTCTCTAGTAGAAGTAGTAATACTTTTGGTTATAGGCGGACTTATAGGAATTCACTTCAGTGCACTTTCCCTAGCTCAGACTATTGCAATTGCATTACTGCTATCATTTTGTTTAACATCATTAGGTCTCGCTATGGGTAGCTATATTGAAAGTCTAGAAGGATTCCAGTTAATAGTAAGCTTTGTGGTATTTCCTCTTTTCTTTTTGAGTGGGGCGCTATTTCCGTTGAGTAACCTTCCTGGATGGCTTTCGATTCTGACTAAAATAGACCCTGCTACATACGCTGTGGATGCTCTTAGAAATACAATGTTGGGAATATCTAGCTATTCGGTTGCAATAGATATTGGGGTCTTGGCTGCCTTTACGATAGGGCTCGGACTAATTGGTGGATATTCCTTTGGAAGAATGAAGGCCGTTTGATCAGTATGCCAGTATTCGCTTTACATACGAAAGCGATGCATACCGTCTAAGATTATAGGCGGCTAAGAATAATTAAAAATGGCATATGAAAGCGTTGCTACACTTGTAGTTATTGCAGTAAATAATGTTAATAGTTAGTAAACTAGCTAATATAATCACACCACCACCGACAGTGGTTAAATACCAGGTCAAAACATGTTTTTGACATTATAAGACCTTAATAGCTTAATCTCGTTAGTTGATATGTGACTGGAAAGTGAACGTTATTTTTGCATTTGCTCCTGTCTTTGGGTTTGCAGTATGCTAAACTCTCGAGTAATAAATAAATGTCCAAGCTCTAAGGTCGATAATATTAGGATTTATGATTTGAATCTCGAAGCAAAGCTCTAATAAAGACGCTAATATTTCCAGATAGTATTTAGGTATATGTCTCGATACTGAATACTGAACCAGATGGTATGTAATACATGCGGTCATTCAGACGAAATGTGTAATAATATTAAGGATAAAGAGGTTAGAAGCCCTAGAATGGTATGAATGGTCAAATCATAATTACTAAGCACTTACACATATATGCCATGAAACCACTCATAATCAAATTTGGTATTTAAGACAGACGCAGAAAGGAATGCAGCAACGAGGATTCCAAAGAATATGAAACCAAGAATTTCTATTATTACATTGGGGGTAAAAGATTTAGAAAATTCACTGGCTTTTTATCGTGATGGCCTCGGCCTGCAAACAAATGGGCTTATAGGCACCGAATTCAAAGGTGATGAAACCCATCCGGCAGGGGCAATCGTCTTGTTCGAGCTCCAAGGAGGGTTAATTCTTTCGCTCTATCCACGAACTGAATTAGCTAAAGACGCCAGAGAACCTATTGGAGCATCAAGTCCCACAGAGTTCAGTATTGGTCATCTCGTGCAAAATAAAGAGGAAGTCGACTCATTGATGAAACGGGCAGAATCTGCTGGTGCTACTGTGACTGGCAAACCACACGAGCGTCCATGGGGAATCTACTCAGGTTATTTCAAAGATTTAGATGGTCATCTGTGGGAAATTATTTGGAACCCTCAAATGTTGCCGGATTAAAAGTTTGAACAAAAATCAAGGTTTTGATCGTTGCTAAAACCAAGGTATAAGGATAAACCTGCGAACATGGTCCTGACCGAAGATCATCACAGTATTCGCTTATCGCAACAGGTCCTTCTAATGATCGGACATGGCTATAGAAATAGGATTTGCGGACGCGCTCACTCTAGCACAAACAATTGGTATTGTGGGAACGATGATATTGACGCTCTATTTTTCGAAGGGGCAGATACAAGGAGTATCGATGGATGTTGAGACAAAGGTCCTAAATGATTTGGGAGAAAAAGTGCATACAATGGGCGAGATGTTAATTGAAAAGCCAACCTTGGGTAGAGTAATAACCAATACCCAGGCTGATCGCTGGTCTGAAGAATTACCGTTCCCTTATTACATATTGTAGATATGCCCACATGCTTATGAAAAGCGAAAGAGAAGAGTACTTAATGACAATGAATGGTCGGGTTGGTTACAATGGATAAAAAATTGCTTGGAAGTTGGTTGATAGATTCAGAATATGCAAATTGATCACCTTCATAAGAATCATCCAAAGAAATTAAAAAGATGAAGAATCGCAATGAAGCAATCGAGGTGCTTCAAAACGGGCTATCGTAATTTTGAAGAAAATAGAAAAAAGGATGGAAGGTCTAGCATTTACATATTACCGTTTGTGCCAACAACTATTGCCCAGCAACCTGAGTGAGTCTATTGAGTGCCCCTTCTGTTGCTTTCGTGAAGCCATCTTTTGCAAACCCTTTTGCAAAAAAAGGAATTCCTGACATATCGATACTCCATAATACATCAATCTTTGTCTTGTTCTCGGGCAATGGACTTAATGTAACTACTCTGCTACCTGTTATAGGTCCTTGAGTGACATTTGTTACCACCGATTGTTTTGGATGTAACATTATAATCTCATGACTCTTAGCATTTTGTGGGCCAACTGTGGTATCTGCTTCAATTATGTTGCCTGTCTTTTTGGTGATCTTCATAGTGTCGACCTGATTCCAAGCAGTGTCATTGCCTAGATTTGTAATAGTGTTCCATAGCCGGTCAATCGATGCAGAAACGTCACGGCTTGAGTGTATTTGCTCTAATGCAGCAGCTGTAGGCGCTCCATTTATTGTTATGCTGACAATCATAGCCACTCCGATTATGATTGCAGGAAGTAGCATCTTTTTGCTTGCAACTTGTGAGTTTGTTATTTTTGTCATTGTAAGCGATAGTGACCTCAATTTTCGTTATAACCATTGTTTACCTATGTGACGTAACTTTGTTACTTGAAGAGAGATTGCTAGAAACTCTACTCTGACAAGAAGCAAATTGAAGTGTATTATACATTAAGAGAAGTCATTAGTAAAACCTGACACTCTCTCAGATATTACAAATAATGGCATTACTAAGAATAGGAATCGAATTTTTGTTATTTGAATAGCAGTCAAATATAATACTATTCTTCCTATATCATAAAGTTCGGTACTTTGCGTCAAGATCCGGAAAAACAGCTCCTATCGCCAAGGTATTATTTGGCATAGACTTTCGGTAGAAAGGATCCTTGCAAATTGCGTAATATTATGAAACATTGACTAAAATTAACATGACAGAACGCCCGGGATTAAGACTAATACTTAACCCACCCACTCAGTTGTCATAATAGAATAGATAGTTTGGAAAAAGCCCTGTTCTCGAATAAAGGAACTCAATATAGTCACAATTCATCAAGTCCTGATGTATATTCAAAAAGCCCGAACTCATTCCAGTTTTTTAAGCCTGCTAAAGAATGAAGGTTCGTTGAATAGACTAGACCAACTTAAAGAGCATTTCGCACCCTCGATGGAGAAGAGCTATACGTGGTGGCGGTAGATGTATTTTTGACTAGAGTTGAGTTCAGTATAAACCGAATCATGATCTCGAAAGAGTAGATAGACCTAATAAGGATCATTATAAGGAACCCTTGGGTTAGTCAACGTTTAATTAGGATATAGCGAGCTGCAACCTATTCGAGTTCAAAAATTAATATGTGCAGTAGTACGCCCCGTTTCTCAACTACCAATATAGCCGTCTTCAATTATAGCAACTTTTCGACTTGCTTTAGAAAGCAGATATGCTGTAGACATTCCAGCAATGCCTCCTCCTACAATAACAATATCAACGGAAATATTTCGATCTAATATTTGAAATTTTAGAGATTGAGGAAGGCCAACAAACCAAGGAGACTGTGTTTTGCCGGATGTCTTAGCTTCCCAACAATTATTGTTCTGATTTTCATTTTCTTCATTAGGCATGTTTCATAACACCTCGCTACTAATGACGTTTCTAGTATATGTACATTGTTCAAGGACAAAACCTGCTGGCAAAATGACGATTATAAGCCAGTTCCGTGTTTGGCCTTTCCCCTTTACCACAATAGTGACCGTCGGTGAACGGAAGAGAAACCCGGGTCACCGTTTTGCAGGTTGTACACATAATAGTCATTTTGATTTAAAAGTATATGCATGTTTATAAATGGAAAAGGAGAAAGAATTGATCCGATGTTGCGACTAACGCTTTATTGAAGTGGTCGCCTCGTCCCATTTTTATCCATCGTCAAACACCTTTACAACAGCTTGAATTTAGTATTTCATGAATCTTTGGAGTCAGATCTCAATCGTTGTCGAATAAGTGGACTGAATCCGATAGGTAGTGCGTATATCTAACTGCTGCTCTAATCTCAGCTATACTCATTGGATTTGTAATAATTTTAAAAAGAAGGATGACGTCGGCTAAAAAACACGAGGTCCGAGGAAGAGAAATCAGTAAATGATTGAAGAGAATGTGTGAAGAAAGCCTTCGTTGATGCTAAGAATAGAAAAGTACGTCGAGAATTCTTACTGGCATCACTAAAGATATTCTTTCTTTATGCAAAGAAGTAGTAAATGGGTGAATATATTGCTCCTTTAATTTCCTTCGAACACGGAAAGATATCTCGACAAACGCAAATCACACACAGTCTACGAAACATCTACTACTACCTCACCATATCTTTTTGTGCTATAATTTTAGTTGGTCTTATCTTGACAAGCATTTCCCCTTTGACAGCATTTCTCCTACCATAAGCTTCAGCATTATCTTTTCCCATATATCGGGCTATAATTTTGGTGGACCATTTCAGGAGATCTCCTAGATCAGGTTCTTGGTTTATCTCAGCTAACCCTTCTATTACAACAAACGAAAATGGTGGAATTCGATCGTCTACATAATGGCGTATGCACCCCTGCTATTCACGAAAACCCCGGAAGAATTCACGTAGATCAGCAACAAACAGCTCGGGCTCTTCCATTGCAGCAAAGTGGCCGCCTCGCGGCATTTTTGTCCATCGTTTTAGGTCCACATTGCGCTCAGCCCACTCACGCGGAAATGGAACGTCAGCGGGGAACGACGCAACAGCTGCAGGGACCTGGCTTCGAACAAGTTTTGTAGTCGGGGCCTGAGCATAGGCAGAACGAGCATTTTCCGAGTACATCCGGATTGAAGAGTTGATCGTTTCGGTTATCCAATAGATCATCACATTGGTAAGCAATTCGTCCTTAGTAAAGCTCTTTTCAATATTGCCCTTGCAATCGCTCCAGGCGTAGAACTTTTCGACAATCCACGATGCCAAGCCGATAGGGGAATCGTTCAGGCCGTAGCCAAGGGTTTGTGGCTTGGTCGCTTGGATCATAATGTAGGCACCTTCTGTAAACAACCAACGTTGAGTGAACCCGGCAAACTGTCGTTCGGCTTCGGACATCGAGGAGTAGTCTTCTTGTCCAGTTGGATAACCAACATCAGTTAGATGAATAGCAGCGACGACATCGGCATGCTTGAGTGCCAAGGACTTCGTGACGCCGGTCCCAAGATCGCCACCTGCAGCAGTAAAATTATCGTAGCCAAGTACCTGGGTCATAAGTTTGGCCCATAAACCTGCAACAGCTCCATCCGTCATGGCCTTTCGATCCGAAAAGCCAAAGCCCGGTATCGACGGAACGATCACGTCGAATGAATCTTCTGCTTTGCCGCCGAATTTTTCTGGGTCGGTCAACATTGGGATAACTTTGTAGAAGCGGTAGAATGAATCGGGCCAACCATGCGTAAGGATAATCGGTATTGGATGTGAACTCTTGCCACGCATGTGGATGAAATGGATGTTAACGCCATCGACTTGTGCTTTGGATTGTTCGAATCTATTTAGTTTGGCTTCTTGCTCGCGCCAGTCGAACTTGTCTTTCCAATATTCGACCAGCTCTTTGAGATAACCCAGATTCGTGCCATGGTTCCAACCGCTGTCAGGAATTTCGTCAGGCCAGCGTGTCTGGACTAAGCGCTCTTGGAGGTCATTAAGAGTTGTGTTTGGAATATGCACCTTGAATGGTTGAATAGCCATTTCAAAGTTACCTTTCTTTCGTTACATATAAGCATGCACAAGGACACTCGTTTTGCCATCTCATTGTGCTGCTACGAACCACTTTGGGAATATTTTTACAACTGGCTTGACCGATGAGTATCGGATTAATGTCACTATATAGCATTTACACCAGATTGTCTTGTTATCATCATCTCCAGCTTAGGCCATCGGTCAAATTTACGTGGATACAGTCATCTTCATAGTGCTAATTTATCTAGGTAATAAACAATCATATTATATTTGATTACACTTCATCAAGATGTAGATGCAATATTGTTCCAGACTTTTGAAGTAACACCTTTTAAAAGAAATTATGATGCTGCCTTTGGACAAATTGCTGCATTTTTCAAGAAAAAGTGGTATTCAAGTTATAACTATGAATACCGAAAATAAACCTCCTTCTCAGGCGCTAGATGATTTTTGTACCACTTGGACTAATATGATATTTAACCCACTACCCACGTAGAATAGTAACTGGGCGTAATTTCCAAGATAACTTGATCCCCGTCTTTAACGCTGCTCATAAGAGATGTTGCCATAGGGTGTGCAAGACTTCCAAGATATCTGACCATTATCTTTTCAGCTATTGGTATATTGTGATCGATCTCCTCGTGAATTTTGACTTTTCCCTTGCCTCTAACTCCTTTGTATGGTGGATTAGGATCATCAACACAATAATAAACAACATTGTTTCTCTTTACATTTTCGATTTTCTTTGAGTTCTTGGAAGTCTCAATATAAAACTTATTGTTAGTGACATCAAAGTAATACCACGTCGGATGAATATTTGGATCTCCTTTGCTGTCAGTCGTGCCAATATGGATATTGAGTTTGCTATTCGCCAAAAAGTTCCTTGTCTCATCCTCGGTTAACTGTGTGCCGAATCCTGGCATCGCATTCAGAATTTTCATATAATTATGTGTGTACAACTGGGATAAATAATAACGATGAGGTTAAGAAAAAAGATTATTTCCTTTACTGTTGGTACTAGTTTTTATTGTAACTTACGTTGTTATTACTATTTTTTAGTAACCACAGAAACGATTTCATTATTTATGAATTCCTGAAATGCAGGATCAAACCATTTCTCTAATTCAAGGTCACTTTCCCAATATTCCCTTAACTTACCCTGTTCAAAACAACTTCTTAACATACGTAGCCATCCAGTCCGTTCGTTGTCGCTTACTACTTTTCTTTGGCGCATATGATATGCATGCGCAAAGGTATGCAAAAGATGATATGTAAATTCTACCTCTTCTGTCAGGTCGGACTCAACATTGCTGACTATCCTTATTAACTGTGGCTTTTCAAATGCCATCTGAGTAAGGCCATGCATTTTTTCATCCAAATCACTTAGAACTTTTGTTTCTATGTCTACTGATAGGCTTTGCATTTGTTTTCTAGAGAAATACAAGATCACAAACAATGTAGCAATTATTCCAAGTGCTTCTGCCATGCTGAAATATTCGGCTATCCCAACTACAACCATATTTGTATACTATAAAGAATTGGTTATAAAGGAAATTGAGATAAATTTTCGTGAAACAGAAGCAGGTTATATCTCTCACTCGGGTTAGAGCAGCAGATTAAGCATCACTCGCATAACCGGTCTTCCCCGCACAAGACGCTGTAGAAAAAACCAATCTTCAATTAATGCAATACTTCGATTGGTCTACGAGGCCTTTGATTGACACTACGGACAACAATCGGTACAACTAGCCCGTTTGAGGAATAGTCATTATATTTGTGGTCACTATTTTTATCAGGTTTCCTCTCCTGAATTACTTTTACTACCTGTTGCAGACATGATTTCATATCATCCTCTGTGAGAGAGGCTGAATCCCTGTCTCTTTGGTCATCTTATCTTTATGCCGGTTTGTGAAGTCTATTACCTTGTTTTGTATCTCTTGCTCCATATGGGCTGATCCGATACTATCAAGTAATTTAGGTTCTTTTGAGGTCAAACTTCTGATTGTCTGACGTAATTTTGAGTCTTCGGACACCGAGATTGGAGAGGAATAAATTCCTATTAGTATCAAATAACATAGCATAAATGAAATCGAGGCGAGTCCAAGTGGTGAATCAGTTTAGTGGGTCTCGCCCAGCTCTTTCCAGTCTTTCTATTACTACGTCATAGTTTTCGCTATAGTCATTTATACTTGCAATAAAACTCTGTTCCTCTCTAGAAATTAGCTCATGAAGTTTGTTATCGGCTTCGTCGTAGTTACTTGAGAAGCAACTATAACCGGTCCAGCCGTAATGACTCAACAGTAGACCAATGGTACATCTGAAGTTATCCTGGCCGAGATTTCCTCTCCGGAATTTAAAATTGTGTTTCTCTTGTTCTATGATTTCAATTACCTTGGCGAATCTGTTCTTGGGCTTGATTAAGAGTATCTGGGTCATTCGTAGCTGATAAGTGGACCTTAGGCTTTATAGTTTTTACGTGAGTTACGATGCAGATAGTATTGTCCAACCGCTTCATCTTCGATTTAATAATTGTGCCCTGGAAGGGGTCTGTCAGTGTCACGTCTTTAAGCTCGGTATGAGCACTTCTAGGCTTTTTCGGCAATAAGAGAACCAGACGTAGACATCTTGAAAAGGCCACAAAGTTTATACTATTAATTATAAGTTCGATCTCCTCATTTTTCATCAGGGTATGCTATGCTTTCATTGGGACTGAAACGGAAAATATGGTACTACTATCAAATTACCGAAAAAAATGCGCTAAAATATTCTGTTTGAATTCCTTTTTTCAATGAGTTCTTTTCCTTTATCAGTAATGAAGAAACATCCACCTATACAGGCCATGAGATAACTCGATTTGCTAATCTCCCGAAACATACCGAGGCTAACCAGGGAATCTTAGGAATTTCTATAAGTGTTTGCCTGATCCAGTCCAGGCCTTGGAAATATATAAGAATGCCTTCAACTTTGGCTCAGATCCTTTTGAGTCACCAGATTCTACTCTATCCTCCAACAATTGTGAATATGCCGTAATTATTTCAACTCATTTGATGCCAACGTAATCAAATCTTGTAACATCTCAATAATTCTCTGGCACGATTCCAATTCATTGCCTAACAAATTCAAGTTATCATATGCAAATTCTATTGCTGGATATCTAGTTATTGATACCATTTTGTACAAACAAGGGTAGAGAGCTACCATACACAAAAGTGTATTAAGGAACATCATATCAGGCTGATTCACTATTAATGTGTGAACTGAATTATGATAATATTCGTATCTTGATCTGACATATTGTGAGTAGTTTCGTACATTATTAGGATAGTTAGTTCCTAAATTGAGCCTCTGTACCACTCGATCTAGTGATGTTTTATAGTTGTCAATTGCAGCTATAGCATTTTGTAGACCGAGTCTTATATTTAGATCAGTTGTGTTCGGTAGCATAATTTCATATTTGTGTTTTTCTATATCGGCAATATCTTTTAACAGGTTAACAGTAGATTCATCTGTGTCGTGTCCTAATCTCGTCCTAAGGTACGCATAGACGGTAGCCTCAGGAGTATTGTTAATAGTCACTTCCTTAAAGATAAAATAAGATTTGATACATTTTTCATACCCCTGTAGTAAATGATAAATGGCAAGTGGATAAAGACCTCTTTCTGTCAAGACCCTAGATGCTGCCAAATCCAGTTGTGCGGCTTAAAAAAACCTTTGATGTAATGACATCTTGGTTGGAAGAGGATTATGACCATATAACGATTGGGTCTGGTCGAATCCCTCATAAAGAGACATTGAATTGGGTATTAAATGAAATATTGGTTTTAAGTCGAAGTTTAGATGGTGCGGACTCGTACTAAATAAAATACCGGGCACTAAGTGAGGAGGCGGAGAGAGTTCAAACTGGCTACAACAGTATGCGCATCATTTTCGGGCGTGGTGACCTGACTCGTTCTTGACCTTTGATGTATTGCAACTATCCTTTTGGTCCGTTGCGTACTTATATACTATAATTAGTATAGTACAAGCCATGAAGAAATTAAACGTGACGGAAATGGAGAAAGAGAGATGCCAACAATAGTACATTTTGACATCCCTTCAGATAACATCGAAAGATCAAAAAAGTTCTATAGTGATTTGTTTGGGTGGAAGATGGATAAATGGTCTGGTTCGTCGGAAGAAATGGAGTATTGGTTGATATCAACTGTGGATGATAAAGGGAATAAGGCTCTTGGTGGGGGTATGGGGAAAAGACAATCGCCACAACAACAAGGAATTACAAACTTTATTGATGTAAAATCAGTTCAGGAATATTCTGCTAAAGTAGAACAGTTGGGAGGCAAAGTTATATCCCCAAAAATGCCGGTCCCAGGTATGGGTTATATGGCTATGTGCACAGATACAGAGAATAATGGCTTTGGTATTTATGAAGCGGATCAAACTGCTAAATGAATAACGACCTGTGATTGCATCTAACTTCAATATTATTTTTGGATTTCAAGTACATCTAATAACACCAGCCATGTGAAAAAATAAAATGAGAAAAGTAATTTTATCTAATCTGGTAACACTCGATAGCTTCTTTGCAGGACCAAACGGAGAACTAGATTGGTTTATCGTGGATCAAGAATTTAATGAATATGCCAATGATCTGCTAAGTAAAGTAGACACTCTTTTATTTGGACGAGTGACTTATCAACTAATGGCAGATTACTGACCATCCCCTTCCGCGACTAGGGATGATCCCATCATTGCCGACAAGATGAATAATTTACCCAAAATTGTTTTTTCAAAAACGCTGCAAAAGGTTGAATGGAACAATTCAAGGCTGGTTAAAGAAAACATTGTGGAAGAAATCTCCACAATGAAACAGCAGCCCGGTAAGGACATGGTGATATTCGGTAGTGGCAGCATTGTATCAACTTTTATGCAACTTGGCTTAATTGATGAATATCGGATTATAGTGAATCCAGTTGTCTTAGGCAAAGGCAAACCTTTATTCAAAGGCATAAATGATAAACTTAATCTGAAACTTCTAAAAACAAAGACGTTCAGTTCAGGGAACGTTTTACTTTACTACGAGCCTGCAAAAAAATAAGAGAGAGGTGAAAAAATAATATGAGAAAAGTAATTGTTTCAGAGTTCGTGACACTGGACTGCGTCATGGAAGACCCAGGCGGTGCCGAAGGATTCGACCGCGGCGGCCGGAGCTTTCAATTCTGGAACGAAGAAGCGGCGAAGTTTAAATTCAATGAACTATTTGCGAGCGACCCTCTTCTACTTGGACGAGTGATCTATCAAGGTTTTGCAGCAGCCCATCCATGACTGATGAAGAGGGTTTTGCTTACAGAATGAACAGCCTCCCCAAGTTCGTTGTTTCAACGTCCCTGGAAGAGGTTGAGTGGAACAATTCAAGGCTGAATAGGGGGAATATCGCGGACAATCATAACCATGTTTACTTGATAAACTATTGAGTATTGAATACTCAGACTAATAAAATGATCAAAATATGCTGCAACATCTAATCTTCGAAGAAGGGCCTAAATTGAACATCAAAACCTGGACAATTATTGCAAATTGCTTGATTGTGATCATTTCGCATATTTTGTCTTGTAGTTCTGAATGTTCGGTGATCCTCTGTTTACATATAGGACACGTTGGTTGACGGTTCACAATATACCAATAAATCATCTAAATGCACAATTATTAAAAGATTGAGACCTGTCCTATTTTTGAAACCATTTAACATTATTCTAGATGATTTGTTAGTTATGATAATTCTAGTCTGTAATCTGAGCATACAACTATAAATAGTGGACACTTTCGAGTCTTCCGCATGTCATCTTCTGCCGCGGCCATCAAAATATGGTTAGAATGATATAGACTCCATAAAAAGCAAGAATGGCACTTGTTGAAATAAGTAATGCAGAATAGAATTTAGTTTTTAATATTGAGACGCCTCTATATATCAAATATGATGTTATTATTAACCAAGCATAGTCAATCCATATATGAAATGAAAACAAAAAAAGAATTCCAGTGACAAAACCGAAGAATTGAATTGAATCGGAAATTAGCTTTAAACCTATTGTGAACCACCAAATTAGAAAAAACGGATTTAAAGCACTAAATATGACTCCTAGTAAAATTGGTCCTTTTTTGGCGCTAATTCCCACATAAGCATTTTGCTTATTCACCCTGCCTTTTGTGATTCTAATTATTTGGGTAAAGGCGAAGACGACTATTGCAGCGCACACCAATGAAGCTAATTATTTTCAGATTTTCATTATTTACAAAAACCTGAGACAATGTAAAGCCCAAAGCTAGTGCTATGACTAATGGGAATTCTACGATTGCATGTCCGAATGCAATTTTGATCCCTGCACTAACCCCCTGTGTGTTACCATAGATGATATTGGTAAAAAATAATGGTCCGGGTGATAGTACACCAGATGCCGAAACTAGGATAACTTCACCTGCAAATTCTAACGGGTTCATACTTTGTCTTTAGGAATTGTTCTTGATGGGTACCTACCCTTACATCAAAAGAAAATGATAGTAGCGGACGCGATGATGTCATAATTCCTTGTGTGTATGTTATTGTTGTTGCACGCTTTATATTTGCATTCTTCAAATATTTTCAATTTACTTTCTCCTTGAGTAGTAAGAATAACTTTGCTCTGTCTACCCTTGTACTCAACTTCTAGCATATTATAAATAATTCTATGTCAGAACAAGATCTTGGCGAAGCATCTATCGGATATTGGGCTTCTCAAGAGCAATATTCTATGCAACAATTAATGAGTTTGTAAAAGAAGCTGAAAAAGGGGGGATTACTTCTACAATGACAAGTGACCATTTACATCCCTGGTGGCATAACGGTGGATATGGTAATTTTACATGGGTTTGATTAGCAACCGCTGCCGAAAGGACAAAGAAGATGCAGTTTGTTACAGGAGTTACTGCTGTATATCGTTACAATCCGGGTATAATTGCTCAAGCATTTGCTTCTCTTGATGTGTTGCATCCAGGACGCATTTCTTTTGGTGTTGGTTCAGAAGAAGCAATGAATGAAGTGCCTTTAGGTCAAACTTCTGCTCTGGTTGATAGACTATACGATCAAGATAGCTTTGATCTGATACATCAAGGTGATGAAATACCACGTCCAATCCTATGTCAATCAATTGTTTTACTGCTATCTCACCTTTTGTTGTGTCTCGAGCACTCAATATAACACTTAGACCTAATTGTGCTAACTGACGACAAGTCTCAAATCCTAGACCTCGGTTTCCTCCAGTTACAAGAGCAATTTTCTTTTCGGTTGTCATCTCCAACACTAATCTTGCATAATAATAACTGGAACTAACTAACTAAGTACTCACTCAAACGACACCCTATAAATTAATAACATGTTAGCTCTACAATCAAACCCTCATTCCATCCGTATTTTGTACTCATCAGCTTGGAAATTTCAGCACTCAATTCAGGTTCGTTGTCTTGATCAATTATTCGAGCAGTACCTGTAAATATCGTATGATTTACGGTAAATGAAACTCTTGGATTATGAATTATATTCTGGACCCAATGCGCACCTTTCCGAAGTTTTGACATTTATAATATCTTTCATTAGACTGCACAAACCAAATTTCTATCTGATGCTGTTTTCCGGATTTCCATCCTGTAGTATTAAGATTCAAGAACTGTGATGAGTTAATCAAATATACACCTTTCTAACTGCTTGACCGAGATTAAAGTTCAGGTGCTCGTAGCGGCTGAGAATAAACATAATATGACACAGTTCTTTCTAATCAATTGATAACAGCAGTACTTCCACCATCAATGCGGAGGTTTGCGCCATTAATATAATCAGCTAGTGGACTTGCAACGTATGCAACAAAGTTTGCCACTTCTTCAACTCGTCCAAGTCTTCCAACTGGATTGTGTAACACTTCTCTAACGACATGTTTTTCTATTTCATCCCAGTTTTCGGTAGCCCAGCTTTTAGATGTTGCCATTTCACGGTAGAAGCGTTCTACACCTGGAGTCACAATGATGCCTGGACTTATAGTATTTACAGTAATTCCTGTATTTGCCAATTCCTTTGACAGACTCACAGTTAGATTTACAAGTGCCGCTTTGGTAGCTGCGTAGTCTGGCATAAATGCAAATGGCTGAGTTGCTTCTCCGCTTGCCATCTGAATAATACGTCCCCAGTTTTGTTTCTTCATATATGGCACAAAAAGTCGAATCATTCTTACTGCCGATAGTACGTTAGCGTTATACAACTCTCCCCAATGGTTTGCTGTTGCTTCAGTCCACCCACGGTTTACATATGCTGCGGCGTTATTGATCAAAATATCTAATCCACCTAGCTGCTGCAATGCTTCATTGGCTATGTGTTCCGCACTATCATCCTTTATGAGATCGCCAGCAATTACGTAGGCCTTACCACCTTCTGCAATTATCCGATCAGCTACTTTGGTTGCCTCTGTTTTGTTTCTGCCATGCACAATCACTGTTGCTCCTTCATTAGCTAGCGTTTTGGCAATGCCTCCGCCTATCCCACTGCTGCTGCCTGTTACAATTGCTCGTTTACCCCTTAGCCTTAGGTTCATTTTTCTGGTTGTAGATCAATGTTTACCCGCTGCTGCTAATTCTGTTGCCACTGCATTAGCACTGTGAGCAATAAGGAAACTCAAATGTCCATTTGGTAGGAGCTTTTGCATTCTCGATGTTAATTCATTCTTTCTATCGTCTGTAAGTGAAGGTTGACCATCTGCAAGCTCTATAATAGCATCAGAATACGCTAACAGATATTTCTTCTGTAAATCAATCATATCTAATGAACCCGGGTTGCCATGGCCTGGATATATTTTGGATACACCTGCGAGCAATTCTCGAGCCTTTTCCAGATTATTTAGCCATTCTGTAAGGTGATTATCTGCTATATGCGAATGCGTTCCCTCAAATACGAGGTCTCCTACAAATGCAACCTTGCGTTCGCTCTCCACAACCCAAATTGAATTTGCATCCGAGTCGCCTCCCGGCCCAATATCATGTACTCGATAGATCATACCATCAAATGATACTGTTTCACGATCTTTTACCAGTCTATTAGGAAAGACCCACTTCCATATCCATTCATCTTTGTAAACAGGACCCCATTGAGTACGCTTTGGTTCTTCGATGCTCCTCATCAGCTTTTCTATAGACTCAAGTGCAACTATTGGGATATTATTAGGAGAAGGTCCTAACAAGTTGGTGACTCCAGCAACGTGGTCTGGGTGAGCATGTGTCAAGAGTATCCCAAGCAGCGGCTTATTAATCGAATCTATGCGTTTTTTGAGAGACTTGCTTTCGCTGACTGTTAGTGTTGCATCTACTGCAACTAAGCCGTTTTCTGTTTCAATAATGTACGCATTGGCAAAAATACCTTGTTCTCCAGATTTATGTGTGTGAATCTTGGGTACTATTCTTTTTTGATTAGTAGTCATTTTTCGTATTGTATGGTATATGGAATTATATAAAAGAGTGAGTTTACAAATTATATAAATTCGTGTACGCTCGAATCATGATGTAAGATCTCTTGTTATTCCATCCCCTAGGTTTTACCCAAAAGCAGACTGTTTGACAACATGGTCCACCTTTACTTTTTTTACCTAACGAATTGCCGGAGCCTTATCAATGTACATTCAAATTGTAGCTTTTTGTATCGAATTTCTTGAAGATATAAGGACCGAGTTGTTTTTTATTCCCGCCAGTTTTGCACCTATTATCTTCTTAGAGCTTCTAGTGGAGATAGACGGGACGCCTTCCAAGCAGGATATACTCCTGTTACTAGGCTAATGGATAGTGAGAGAAACCAGACGTAAAGAAGGTCATTTGGAAGAAAGATAGGGGTAATATGAGGAGCTGCTACTCCTGGTGGTCCTCCCACTGATGCACCGAAACCAGATGTTAATAGATATGCAACACCAGTACCAGTAAATATTCCCAGAGTTGATCCGATAAGACCAATGAGTACGGCCTCGCTCAAGAACATAGATAGGATAAACCAGGGTTTTGCGCCTATCGCTTTCATAGTTCCAATTTCCTTTATTCTTTCATTTACAGATGTGTAAAGAGTAGTAACAATTCCAATATAACACAACCCAGTGGATTTAATTGGAGTGTGCCATATCTTTACTATAGGACATTCAAACCGTCAATGGAATGATTTTATTTCTCTTTTGCAAGCGAATCACGTAGATCTAGTCGTCGATGTACGACGTTATCCGGGATCTAAGCTGTGTCCACATTTTAACAAGGAGGAGATGACCAAAGCACTCAAGAAGAAAAATATTGTATATACATACATCGAGAAACTTGGTGGAAGACGAAAGAACATTGATAGCGAGAAAGTGAGACGTAATAATGATGGATGGAAAAACAAGAGCTTTAGAGCTTATGCAGATTATATGGCAACGACACAATTCAAGGAAGGTGTCAATGAAATACTCAGAACAAACTACGATACTCTAGCTATAATGTGCGCAGAAGTTGTCCCATGGCGCTGTCATAGGAGAATGATAGCAGATTACCTTACAATGCTACATGGTGTTATTGTGTTTGATATCATAGACAGCAAACATCAGCCAACTCCTCATAAGATAACTTCATTTGCACGCCTTACTGATAACAAGCTCGTCACATATCCAGAAACCTAGCATAACTATTGGACACGCGTTTTACATTTTGAACTTCTTTACTCATTAAATTCATATTTAGAATAAACTATATGAGCACATATGGTAATCTCCAACTACAGACGCATTTGAATATTTAGGCATGATATTATGTATCCACCCCTTATAATACATTTGACAAACCCTATTGCATTAGTAGGTAAATTAACTGTGTTAGAGTGCATACAGAAGAAATGTTAAAACCATCTGATGTCTATGTAGAACCCTATATTAAATCGAAATTCAAATTCATACATATATGTTGAAAAATAGATTTAAGAGAATCCTTGTTGCTCTGGACGGATCTGCGAATTCTAGAAGAGGAATGAACGAAGCTATATCGCTTGCTAGACAATCTGAGTCAACAATAACTGGAATATACGTATTACCTGGAGGATTAAGTGAATTGAAAAATACATTCACGCATTATAGAGAGTATCTATTGGAAAAAGCAAAGAAATTCATGTCCAATACAAAAACCAGCGCTGCCAGACATGGAATAGACTTTGAAGAAAAAATCCTAACATCAAAGGATACTGTAAAAGAAATAGCGAATTTTGCAAAGTCGGGTAAATTTGATATCATAGTTATCGGAGCTAGGGGAGCGGGATCTCCAAAATCTGAATTTTTTGGCAGCGTATCAAATGGTATACTTCATAGCTCTCGCATACCCATTCTTGTAGTAAAGTAATGTTTTGATCTTGGATTATTTTATCAAAGGTAATCTCTTTAGAGATTTAGTACACAACTATTCTGAGCCTTTTCTAGATTAGAAAGTTATTTCGGGTTTTCCAAGCAGTAAGGATTGTCTATCCACAAAAAAATTATTTCTGGTAGAGATAGTAGTAAGCGTATCGAAGAGAAACGTACAATTATCGATACAAACAGTGGTCTATCACGTATGGGATGGATAAGAGTATGTGAAACAGATTCCTTAAGCAACGGTGACCTTATGGGCTTTGACCATAAAAATAAGAGAATCTTGATAGCTAGAATCGAAGATAAAATCTATGCAACTGATGGAATATGTACGCATGAATATGCTGATCTTTCTACTGGCTTCTTAAATGAAGAAGAAAAAACAGTTACATGCCCACTGCATTTATCGGTTTTCAAATTGGATGATGGTGCACCACAAAATCCGCCTGCTGAAATGCCTCTAAAGACCTACAATACAAAAGTTGAGGGTAACGGGATTTATGCCCTAATAGAATAGTTACAAACGTAAGTGTGATTGTAATGAACTTATTTGCGGAACTCATTCATGGAAAAATGGATTACCGAGGCAAAGTTATGCATGTCAACAAGCACCTGCAGACATGTCAGAGGGTTGTTAGATTATATGTCTATTCTTTTCAGTGGTAATTGATTGATTTGGATTATAAAGTTGATTTTAGTGAACCAATACCAACGATGATTGAAAGATTAAAGCATGAACATTGTGATTTCAAATCAAGATTGCTTCAGATAGAGGAAATTAGTAGAACCAACCCGAAACAAGCAATAGAAATGTTGGGGGACTTGGGTAAATCAATTCTTCGCCATGCAGTAGAGGAAGAAGCAAGAATAATGCGTGTGATTATGCAAAAAGTAAAAGACCATTCTGAACAGTCTATTAAAGTCATGCAAGAACA
>QHBN01000142.1 GCA_003176995.1 Candidatus Nitrosopolaris wilkensis | reverse complement strand
AGGAATTCAAACGTGACAGGAATATGCCTGCTACTGCAATATTTTTCAACTCGTAGAATCTTTTTATTTCTGAATCTGAATGTGAATCTGAGTTCATATTATGCATCAATCTTACTACTTGATATTCTTTTATCCGTCATATGCTTCCCTTTTGTACAGGAATAAGGATCTGGTACAAAGCGTCGTCTCGTAAAGGCCATCTGAATCGGAATACGATGTTCTTACCACTAGACGTACCGCTGAATGAGATTTAGTATAATATCGGTTTGAAAAAATGAAACTCAGTCCATAGGGGAATTGCTCAGCAGCCATCCTCAAACCCGCAAAGACTTTGCACCTTATCTTAGGAAGATGTAATAAGTGAGTTTAGAAGAAGTAGAATCGGCACGAAACTACATCCAGTCGATAGCGGTAATGTGGAATTTCTAGAAATTAAATAATTCTGTAGATGAATTCACTTCCTGCTATTCCACTTTTGACGATTCCCATTCGCTAGGACGAAGAAACCCCTATCGAAGTATTAGAAGCCAGCATCCCCACTTTAGTACTTTATCAGTCACGCTGGGGGGCCAGTTACACGTTTTAATATACAGAAAAGTCTTGTGAGAGAAATTAGTGATGAAAGCGAAAATAATAAAAAATCAGTCTGACAAACTTTCGTCGTCGTTGAAATAAATAGCGCATTGAATAAATATAGCAGAATATATGCAAAAGGCTTCTAGCATACATACATACATACTTATCTTTATAGCACAAGTAATCTATTTCGGCCTTTTTCTTTTATATAGATCAGATATCCTATCCCGTTCTAGCTCTACGAAAACTTTGGCTGGATTAACATATGGAATAGCCTGTTTTACCTTCTGTTCTATATTATCTATTACTCGTTCTATTTTGTCTGTGTCCAAACCATCGATTAGGTTTACTTCAATTGTAACTAAAACGTCCTGTGGCGCAAGATGCATTGTGCGAATTGTTATTATTTTGTTGACTTCAGGTATCTCTTTGATTAATCTAACTATCTTTTTGTAATCCTTCCTTGATATTGCTTCTCCTATAAGTAATCCTTTATTCTCTTTAGCTAAGAAGAATGCAAAAGCCATCAGAATAGCCCCTATTGAAAGTGAACTTATAGAATCATAAATAGTATTTCCAGTTTGGTTAGAAAGAAAGATACCTACACCAGCAATTGCTATACCAAGCAATGCTGCTGAATCTTCAACCATCTTCAAGGATGTTTATAGGTAAGACAGATCTAATTAATAATGAATAATGGATAATATTGCAAGAGCCGGACTTGTTGTGGTTCGCGAGATGAAAATTAAATGGAAAAAAAACTAACATCATTAAGACCACTCGCTGAACATAAAGGTAAAGCAAAATTCTGTGCACTCTGCGGTAGGTTAGCTACTCAAGAAGCCTTGTTCGAGGTAGAGGGGGGCGCTACTCTAATAGAAAAATACTGCGATATATGTGTAAAGAAAGTAAAGTAGTGCAACCACTCACTCTTTTTATAAAGACCCTAGCTAGCAACATAATTGACGATAGTTTCACCGTCCGCATCTTTTGTCGCCTCTTTACTGATTATCCATTGCCTATTGTACGCTTTTTTTCTCTTACGACTATGTTCTCGAGTCTTCGAAAAATGAAACCTAAATTATGTTCTAACTAGTCTACGTGCAAATAATTACACCAGACGAAAAGCATTCAAACACATATTGTTTATAGCCAAATCTCCAAACATTTCATAATTGAAGCTTGAATTATTAACGTTGCACTCATTTTCCATCATGCTTTTTTTTACAACTTATGGCAAAGCAGCTATGCTCAGTTAACAAAAACTTTGGGTGTTAAAATGACGTTGGCAGCAACAATACTACGATAAAGCAGGAGCAACACAGCAATGGCTCTACACCGTTCGTCTTTGCCTCACCATCGTCTTCCTTAAAGAACCCCTCCTCAGCATTACCCACAACTCGTAGCTTTATCAATAACCATCAATCTTTACAACTTCCATCCATTGCTAACGCTGGAACCGGTCAAGTTGTTACTTCGGGGTCGACGGTAATTCTGAATGGGTCAAACAGTAGGGCGCCTAACGGAATAATTCTATCATTTTCCTGGATGCAGACTCCGACAAGCGCTCCGAGTACTTTAAGCGGAGTGAACACACCGGTATGGGAGTTTAAGGCTCCTAACGTTACTGCAGATAGACTCTTGCGATTTCAACTAAATGTTACGGATAACTTGGGACAGATGGCCACTGCCTTCGTAAATGTCGTCGATAAGCCAGCATCAAGATTCTTTGCCTCACCGCCGACTCACAGTATGAAGTCACCATCCACAGCTGCGACCGTGCCTTCGAATAACCCGAATAGCGGTTCGAACTCTCAATATTCCTACTAACAACGCATCAATACTTCGATGTATAATGAGTCCCGTATTCCATCTTATCATCATCCTTCTAAAATCCCTGAAGACAAGAATACATTGTGACTGTTTCAAGGTACAAAGTACTTAGGAAATCGGCGTATTATCTGGACCCAATCTCTTTATCTGATTTACGTTGCTCTTTCTGTAGTTTCTCTTTGCTAGGCAATCAGTCAATAGAATCGAATTTCACGAGGAATAGGTCCCTAAATTAATCAATAGAATCACATGAAGGACAAAGAGAAATTTAAAGAAAATAAAAGAATCGTATCGTAATTACTCTGTTGACGAAGGCCCCTAGGCCGGCAGAGGAAATATTATGCGCTCACGGACTCGGAATTGAAGATGCATTTTTTGATTTACCGCTATATGTGGAACTATCTCCGCCTAACCATTCTTCACACGTGCGATCAATTAGGTTTGAATTTTCCATGCCTAAATCTTGCAGCTTCGATACACAATCTGCTTTTGAGAAGGTTGAAACTTGTGGCTTAGGGTCGGTTACGTCAGGATTACCGATTGAACTTCCAGGACCGGGAGAATTCTTTGTAGGCTGTACATTATTTGTATGTGCCTGAACCTGATTGTTTCAAAAGTTGTCTAGCAGTCTCTAAGATTACGATGGAATCCCCGGCAGATTTCTTGTTTAAATCACTACTCTTACTGCATAATACTGCAGAAGTCACGTCACGTGCTACTTTCAAACGCTCTAAACCTGTCTTCTTTCCAACGACAAAAGGCATGATTGCAGATATTGTTGAGGCAACTGCTCGTACGCTTTCGTCATTGTATATTGAAGTTGTAGAACTCAATTTATTCGACCTCCCCTAAAGTTAGAAAGCCCTTGAAATTGTTACCACAGAATGGACAGTTGGGCTGTCCCGATTGATATCTCTCGCCTGTCTGTAATGTGTAATGTTTAGGTCTGATAATGTAGTCGTCTTTGGGTAAATGTATGATTGCAACCTTGACAACGATACTGAGTCAATTCTTTGACCCCTTTTTTGATTCAGAAACCAATCTTTGTACTACTGTGTCGAAGCTGTCTGTGACGTTACCACAAGCCGCTAATTCGTCGTAAGTTTGTGGTCTAATATTGATGCTTTTGTAACCTTTATTGTTAACCAATAATATGGCTAAATAGAATACTACTAATAGGAACTAAGATGAAAGAAATTTTAAAGGGTATTTAGAATAAATATCAGGGCTGGTAGTCGATTGTAGGTCGCCTTATTAGCTATAAGTAACCGCAGTAAGACGCCAGCCTATTTTTAAGAACGACTTTGAAGGATTTCGAAATACGTTCTATCTTTGCGAAGTTCTTCCAATGAATCATTGATCATATTTCGTAATGTCATTGCTTCTTTCTTAAGGGTCTGTAATTCGTCTCTCCTTTTTTTCATTAACGGGCGTAAGATATACGCCATTACAATGAGAGAAGTAATTATCTATTAGATTCTAATTCTTCTATCCGACGTGTCATTTTCTCCATCTGCTCTGCTTGCTTACGTAATAGCATCTCATATTTATCCTACCTGAAAGCTAGATCTGGAACTGAGCCACTGATGTTTCTACACTGCAACGGATACAAGAAACAACCTCAGAAAGATTGCAGAACATACTTACCTGATGGTAAGCTGACTTATGCAAATAGGTATGCTATTAGAAGTTTGTCTTTTGATGTAGACGAAATAAAGAACTCATTTAACAATGCAGCGATATTCGCAGATTTCTCCCCCCTTTTTTTGGTACAATACAGCGAGCAGTACACTATAGATACAGTGAACTGCTACATATGTGCTACGGCTGTTACTACTACAGCAGGTACGACCAGTTAGTAGATGGAAAATCTGATGGATACAAGCACTGATCCTTCATTTCAGTCGACCTGGTCTTTCCATTCATTAGCTGAAGATCAGTCATCAGATAATATATCATAGTAGGAGAACAAGCAAAAAATCGACATTCACCTCGTACCGCAGCCAAGTCATTTAGGTGGAGGTCGTTTTTTCTATGCGATAACTAAGAATGTGAACGGTATGGCCATTACTCCTGTTGCAATTAAAATTGCCTCCATAATTACTGGATCCAATGATTTGCCTGTGGCAAGGAAGTACGGGAATGGATAAACCCCGGCAGTAAAAAACCAAAAAGCAACAAATAGCATTATAAAAAGAAAATTTCGTCTAAGGAACTTGGATGCTGGCTTTCTCATCCTACCACATTTTATACACATGCTCTTATCCTGAACTAGACATGAGGAACATACTGATTTAGAGCAGTAAGCACAAACATGCTCCCCAAACCTTGACCCACAGATCTCACAGCTTTTTGCCATGATAAGTATTTTCACTTGTATATCCTAGCAGGCATTTAACCTTACAGTTGCTTTCCCTAGAATAACCCAAGTGCGAACGCAACAGCACTCCGTCTTACAATTGGTAAAATTGGCACAGCTGTTAGCGCAAGCCCTTATCGATGCTCGGTATGCTTCCGCACACATTCTTATCTATTAACTCATCTCCTGGAGGCACATACCAACAACGGATAGCAAAATGGTGGCAGTGGAGCTTTTCTGTATCTGCTGCACAACATCCAATAGAGAAGTATTGACCCGTTTTCCTACGCGACGACAATGCCTGCTGTGGTTCGCAGCAGACTCGCTTAGTGGAACTCAAGAAGGAACATGCCCTGTTCTTTAAGGCAAGCCTATTTGGCCGACGCCAACCGGAGAATATGGACGTTCTATTCCAACTTTATACAATGATCAAGATGTACGTCAATACGATAGCGAGGGAAAGGACTAGGACTCAAGATAAAATAAACGCAGATCTATTTTAGAATGTCCTTAGAGATCTCAAATGTACTGTTTTCTTATGTACGAAAAAGGTGTACTTAACAGGTGAACTCGTTAAGTACACGTTTATATGCTGTAAGTATATTCAAATTGAAGCTAAAATTTGGCATTGAGAATTACGCAAAAAATGTGATTGTTGCTCCCTATCCAACTCTTCACCAATTCAAGTCTGTAGCCTTTACCATCTCAACATCAACAACTTTGGATCTATTACGGTGGATCCCTATGTAGTATCATTGAGATGTTAGATAAAAATAATAATTACATCATCATATCAGCATTTGCGTTTGCGACGTTGTTGATCTCCCCACTCATTATTGGAGGTCTTCAAGGAGCGTTTTCCGTTTATGGCGCAACGAGATTTCTGTTTCCGTTACAAACATCTTCAACATACAAGCAAAATGTGATCCAGTACGATAAAGAAAAGACTTGCACTAATGATCAGCACACCCCTACAACATGGAAAACTTATCTGACTCATTTTTCGTGTGGTCATGTAACCATCCTTAACAATGGTACAACTCTAAGGCAATTTACGCTGATAGTCGATGACAACCATGGTATGGGTCACAATATGTCGATTACAAGTGAAGGGCTGCAATTCCCGGCTTGGACTTTCAATGAGACAATCCCAGGACCAACACTACGAATGACACAGGGCGACCACGTTCGAGTGACAGTAATAAACAGCAAGAACAGTTTGCATCCCCATTCGTGGCATGTACACTCTATACACAGCGGAGCTATGGATGGAGTAATGGGACTGGCTGGAATGATATGGCCCGGCTCTAAGTTCACACATGACTTTATAGCACAGCCGTACGGGGTGTATCCTTATCACTGCCATATGGCCCCTGTTGAAGAGCACATAAACAGAGGGTTGTACGGAATAATGATTATTGATCAACCCTACGCTGAAAAAAGACCGCATGCAACCGAGATGGTCATGCTGATGAACGGATACAGTTTCACTAAAGCCAATCAAACAAATCCAACAGAAGAAGGACCACCAAACCCAGCCGACATGAATAACGTTACCTCAAGAAAACAGATATTAAATGATCAGACTCCTAGTAATCAAGTCTACACAGTCAATGGCATGGCATTTGGATACACTGGAAAAGACGAGATACAGCTGAAGGTAGGCCAGCAAGTGAGGATATACTTAGAGAACATGCTCGAATACGACCCGATAAACAATTTCCATCTACACGGCGAGATGTTCTACTACATACCCACCGGCTCATCTGACAAGCCGACAATGTATACTGACATCGTCTCACTTGTGCAGGGAGATAGAGGCATAATCGAGTTCAGCTACCACTACCCAGGCGAATTCATGTTCCATGCACACAAAAACGAGTTTACCCGTCTTGGCTGGCAGGGTTTTTTCAATGTAACTAAGAGCTAACATCTTCTTATTCGCTTTTTACTTCTTTTTCTTCCTCAGAACCTATGTATAGGATCTTGTAATTTAGTATAGTTATATTAACGTGGGAGAAAATGATGAACAAGCCGGCTGTTCTCTCTCGCATCCCTTAGACTCGTTTATCTTAAAGTCATGAGTTCGATTTACGCGCTAGTTTCACAAAATCTAGAAAGCAAAGTTTGTATTCATGGTGTTTAATGCCTTTATGCCATTATCGGCGAAAATTGTTTGTGTCTATTAAAACTCATACGCCATATCCTGAATTATTCGGAAGATATCCGCCAGAGTATGATACCAAGTACAAAAATAAACACCCCTACGCCAATAACAACGGAACCATTCATTGTCCAATCAGGATTACTAAACATAAAGGAAGACGATGGTCCGACGATCCGTTTGCTTTGTAATGTAAATATTATTCCTAGTATAATCAATATGAGACCAGCCACACCTGACGATCTGCCTATGTATTTTAGTTTCATAAGGTAGAAACATACCCATGTCCAAAAAAGATATCCATCATACTGGAATAGAATCTCGAGGAACTAGAATCTCACTAATAGCTCCGCCTGTGCTAATTATTGCTAGCTCACAAACTAACATTAAGTGTCAGCAGAGATAGCAGGGAAAAGGGTTTCGATCTGAGCAGATAACGATTGATTTCGAGTCCAGTAAGCTTCAAATAAATTCTCTGTATTTCTATATATACTGGACCAGAGGCCTTTGAGCAGGTCCAGCAAAAGAAACATCGTCCATCCAAAATCTGGGTGAGTGACTTTGAAACGATTAGATCTTCCAGCTATACTTACATGATTTTGATACGCTTCTTGAACCTGCATTAAAACTTCGATTCCTGCAAATCCACATCCTACAATTAGTATACGTTTTGATTGAATCGGTGTTGCCCAATGAACTCGGGCCGAAGATGTGGAATAGTTGAACGTAGATCGAGACAATCAAAAAATGTGGTGCTAGCTAAAACAAAGCTAATCCCAGACCGAGACGGAATAATTATGCGTGCAATAGCTGAATTAGCGGCATAACTCTACATGTGTGCAGTTTTTTTCAACAACCAACAAAGCCATAGACGATAGTGTTTATAGGCAATGTCATACAATACAAGAAATGGAAAAATACTCTAGAACAAGGAATGTGGATCACTTCATACAGATAGTTCTCTTCTGTACATTAACAGGAGGACTTATTTTCAGCTCCTGGTGGGCTACCGGCTCCGCGTATGCTATTTCTTCACCAGTAGCAAAAACAACCAATCTACCATCTCTAAAAATTACTGCTCCACATAAAGGTCAACAGGTTCCGGTTAGCAGCAATGTAACTGTATCTGGAATATCATCACCACCAGTAGCAAATAAGACGCATACTGGTTGTACAATTTCAGTACTTCTAAATGGTATAAAACCATATCAAAATGCAGTAGCGACAGGACACGGAGGAAAAAATGATTATTCTACGTGGAAATACACTATTACTTCTAAATATGCTGCATTAAAACAAGGACAAAATAAAATAACTTCCAAAATATCTTGTATAGCAACCCCTACTAATTTAACAAAATTTAACAGTGTGAATGTAACTGGAACAGGCAGGTAAAGGTAATGGCTGCTAGTGGGCGAAACGAACGGAATGGTGGAATATCCATAGGCTATAAAGAATGCAATTGCGATGATGGCAGAACCGCTAATGGCGGTTCGACAATTTTATTTGGTCCTTAATCAAACGATTAGCGATCAAAAGAAGATTCAATAGGTTTTAGTTCGTACACTCAAAAATTCACACAGACGACATTAGCTGTATAAACGTCGTAGTATTAGAGCAATTGAATTTTTCGACGGTAGTAGTGGTAAGAGTCGAAATACCCTACCTCTTTCTATCCAATTATCTGTTATCTTGTCTCTGGGAATATGAAGAATACCTATCCCGTCGCATACTGTACCTATTGCTATAATTGTTATCTCTCTGCTCAGCTTGACGACCGTATTGGGTTCTATTAAAGCCATAACCTTTATTGTACCCATACGAGCCACCTTTACTTGCGTAGTTGCTATTATAGCCATTGCCGTAATATCGGCGCTGCTGCTGCTGAACGACAGGAACTTCAATTCCCATTTCTTCATTAAGTTTATGGACAGGCTGTTCTGTCTGTCGGAGAATCCTTCCGAAATTGTCAACTCTATCCTGGGAAACTAATGAGATAGCCTTACCAGTTCCACCTGCCCTGGCAGTTCTTCCAATTCTGTGGAAATAAATCAAGGGATCTTCAGGAATGTCATAGTTAATTACATGACCTACGGCTGGGACATCTATTCCTCTTGCTGCGATGTCGGTAGCAACCAGAATGTCTTCATTCCCATTCTTAAACCTGGACATTGCGATATCTCTCTGTCTTTGCGAAAGATCGCCATGAATCGTTATTGCTCTGAATCCTTCCTGCTTCAAATCGTTTGCAAGTCTCTGCGTCCTTTGCTTTGTGGCGGCAAAAACTATAGTCTGCTTCTTGTCTCTATTCTTTATGAAGTTACAGAGGTGCTTAAATTTCTCCCTCTCGTGAACAATCAAATAAGACTGCTCTATAGTATCAAGGCTAAGCTCCTCTTCGTTTAATCTGATCTCCTTAGGTTCTTTCATATAGTCTTGTGCCAATCTTAAAATCTCCGGTGGCATAGTTGCAGAGAAAAGACACGTCTGCCTATCTTCGGTCACATAAAACAAAATGAACTTTATATCTTCAACGAAGCCCATGTCCAACATCCTATCTGCTTCATCAAGAACTACAAATCTTACGTCATCAAGCTGGATAGATCCTCGTTTTAAATGATCAATGAGTCTTCCGGGCGTCGCAACTACAATTTGGACTCCCCTTCCTAATAGATCATGCTGAAGGCCAATACTTTGTCCACCATATACGGAAACGCTTCTAAGACCTGTGTATCGTACAAATTTACTGATCTCATTTGTCACTTGGACTGCTAACTCTCGTGTCGGTACAAGTATAAGGGCTTGTATCGGACCATTACGCTTAATCTTGGTTAAAATCGGTAAGGAAAAAGCCGCAGTCTTTCCAGTCCCTGTATGAGCCTGACCTATGACATCTAGACCTTTTAAAATAAGCGGTATAGCTGCCTCTTGTATAGGAAAAGGCGTCTCAAATTTATTTTCTTTGAGTGCTTTAAGTATTTCAGCACTCATTCCTAACTCTTGAAATGTAGTTGTCAATTTTAATTTCTCGTTTTTGGATGTTACAAAAGTCACGGAAAATATGAAAAGTAAGGTTCTTCTATTTACTTAACAAGTCAGCCGTAAGTCCTTTGATAACTATCTGCACAATACACAGATATAAAAGTATTATTATGCAGTGACTTGGTCAGTATATTTTTGATTAGCCTATGTAATGACCTGGGTTCATCGATATTTCGCATTATCTTGCTCTTTCTTTTTTCACCTTATATTTCTGATCTAGTCTTCAGTCCTCCCGAAAGTCAATTGTGAGCACTCGGACAGCTCGTTCCACGGGCTTTCTGACTGTCTCACCTTAGATGGATCAGTTCATGCATTCCTTTTCTTTATCGTCATTAAATATTGAATCGAGGCACATATTCGAATTCGTGACCAGACAACGAGAATTTATTCCGTTCAAATTACGTGATTTATATTACCTGGTTGTTCTGCGTTTGATTATTACTATTGAGTTATTTTAACTGAATATATAGATCTTTCAGTTTGATTGAACAATAGTAAGTGAGTCTTGAATGATTTTATTCAAGTTAGGGTCTGTTAATAAAAACGTCTACATTAGTTATCCTCGTTTATTTCGGTTTATAGATACAGCATCAATTTCGTCAACTCAAATATATCTAGCTGTGATTAGATTCACGAAACGAATATCAGACATATTTCAGGGGCTATCATGGCCATTTTGGCTTTGAATTTGCTATCATCCTCTACTTCAGATATTGTACCTATTCAAAAAGCTAAGGCAATAACACAGATAGATAGTGTTAGTCAATATTATCTAAAACAACTGAACCAACAACGACAAGAGTGCATAGGCAATTTCACGTGTGTGGACAATTTCTTCATTGTATTAAGTCCTACTAAAAATGACACGACTATAAAAATAACCAATCTGGAGTCCAAGATTTACAATACTGATAACGTTCCGTTTGAATTGCCTTTCCCGTGATCCGTTCGTATTTCTTTTAATGCTACTGTAGCTTGCGATATTATGCAGGCTGCTCTGGATGTTGCGATACACCACGGAAGGGTCCACTATATCCAACCAATCTTAATTCAAGTACTCAAGGTGCAGCTGCGTTGGGAAATACAATTTGCTGTTCGTCCGGGGATAATGGATCGTCCGACTCAAGGCCGCAAATGGAAGCCTAAGCAATATTCTAGCCCATGCTCACTCTCTTGGTCCTTATCCCTTGGTATGAGTGCGATATCATGATCGCAGGACAGGAGGAGAAATAATCACCAAAAATTATGCTATTCTGTTTTATTATTGTCGTAACGAATGGCTTTACAACTAAGAGCATACGTTGAGCTGAAGCGGCTTTGCCGGCATTGGGATTGCCAATATTAGCATTACTTGTAAGTATTTTAGTATTATTTCCTAAGGCTTTTGATAGTTGTTGAACGTTTCCTACAGGAGTGGCAGCAGTAGCATTTGCGTACTGTTTTATTAGTCTGTGACTGATTCGTCTTCTGGTTCTGATCTTGTGCATAGTGGCCATATTGCAGTGACAATAATATTGTTGCTGTGAAGAATGTTATTGCAATTATCCCTGTTGCCAGTATAGTCCTTGTAGCTATTATACCTTGATTAGGTCGGTTAGGATTCAGTATCCTGAAACGGTCATCATCTCTCTCTTAACGGTTATATGTACGTCCTCTGTATTGGGTGATAAAAAATGAGTTGAGCCTTGTAATAGGTAGGTGTTCTGCTGCTATCGATGCGTTAATAAACGAATCTACACTCATAAATCTGGGTCAACGTTCGTTTCTGAAGCAATGCTACAGTATTTCTATCTTCCTTAAAGCAGAAGGTTTTAAGATTTGGACTGTAAAGTCGTTGTATATCCTCTTCTAGCTCGGCAATATGGATTTGTACATTTTCTGGTATCTGCAAAATAAAAAAAAGAAAAAGCACAGCTATTTCCGAGTAGCATTTTTCTTAGCCAATTGAGTGCGCAAAAGAAGGTGTTTTTTCTTTTGGATGAGTATAGATCTTACCTTCGCTGAGAACTGCTTATTTTTTATGCCTTTTGTCACTGCACTCAAGACTTCATAATGCCTAACTTCAGCACCTTCTGCAAGACACAGAAATTCTACTGCTTCTTGAGAATCGGGATCTTCTCCCAGATAGGTTCCCATTATATTTGACGCCTTTTGCTCGGTTTCCTGTGCGACCTCCTGAATCTTCGTGGATTAATCCGTCTGATTGGGATAGTTTCTAACTAAATCCTCCATCCGTGTCTGATGGTTATTGGCTTCTTTTCGCATTCCTTCTAGCTAATTCTTCATAAGTCGCTGACATGGCAACTATCCTTTCGAAGCAAGCTCCGACCGTAATATACTAAAGACATAATAAATGGCACTATATCAGGTCACACAGATTAAAATTAGGATTTACAGAATTTTTCTGCTTTTTCCTGATTTTGGTTAAAACAAGGAAAAGTGACATTCATTAGTACTACTGCTGCTAGCGGCTCTTGAAAACTATTAATAAATCGAGTAACTCTGTGATTGACGTCGTTGAACGTCTTGAGGGAATTGTGAAAAAACTAAAGGTAATCGCTTTATCCTCTTTTTTTATAGTAACCCTCTTTTTGTCCATTGCACTTTCTGAATTATTCGATGTAAATCCACAGACGGCAATAGCAAGTGAAAATCACATACATCAAGTATCAATTACTATTACAAACCCTGCGACTCAAAATCGGACAATATTTACAAATTTTCTTACTATTAATGGTACAATCTCTGATTATGGCGCCGGTATTAACAAAGTAGAAGTACTCTTCAGCAAGATTCCATTCAATGATATTGCTAACTGTAATTTAGCTATCCCACTAACAC
>QHBN01000141.1 GCA_003176995.1 Candidatus Nitrosopolaris wilkensis | reverse complement strand
ATAGATTAAATAGTTCACTTTTCTCTCTACAGAGATGATAATAACAGATCAGTAACCATGGAGGACATCGTAAAAATACAATCATATTTCTATATTACACTGGTCAACTTGTCAAGATAGAAATTAGTCTATTGTGCATTCATGATGATACGTGTTCCATTGCAAGCCAACCAACAGAAAATGTATATACATTTGTTTATTATCTGGTCAATTGCATACCTTCAAAGAATTGTTTTTGTCTTAATGATGATCACACTTACAGATCCGGTGACCTGATAAATTAGCATGTAGACTAGCAACGGAGTGAGTCTCAAATGTTAGATTGCATCTATAACATACCCACAGTTGCATGGGTAAAACTTCTTTCTTTGTATCAGTTCCAGTTTTCAGTAATCTCAGATACGAAAAGAGTTTTGTTATTATTATCGCCCAAGAGATATACGTATCACAACAATATTAAGCAGTTGCTATTATTTTGTTATAGATGCTATGTTAACAATAATCCAACCAGTCAGGAAGCATATAGTGAATGTAGATCTATGGGATCAATGTGAACTATTACGCCAAAGTAAAAAAACATAATATTCCTTAACTTCCTTGATGAATAGACTAGTATCTTTACTCATATCGATTGCTGTGGTATCATCACTTGTCTCGAGTGGTACACTTGCATCAGTAAAGGCTGCGACTGCTGCAGCTCCAGCGACATCAACAAATACAAAAACGCCTATAACACACATTGTTGTTCTTTTTCAAGAAAACGTAGCTTTTGATCACTACTTTGGTACATATCCTAATGCTACCAACCCGCCTGGTGAACCAAAATTCATGGCCGCTCCAAATACCCCGTCAGTCAACGGACTAACTGCTGCGCTTCTAAGTAACAATCCTAATGGGAACTACTCTATCAATCCAGTCAGATTAGATAGATCTCAAGCCGTAACCTGTGACATGAACCATGAATATACTGCTGAACAACAAGCTTATCATGGAGGACTTTTGGATAAATTCGTTGAGTTTACAGGACCAACCGATAAAGGATGTACTGACATGGCGCATAAGAAATTGGTGATGAGCTACTTTGACGGAAATACAGCTACAGCACTTTGGAATTATGCACAACATTTTGCAATGAGTGATAACTCCTTTGGAACAACCTTTGGTCCGTCAACTCCTGCATCCTTCAACCTCATATCAGGTACCACAGTAGGTGGACTTCCACGAAATCAATTTAATGACGATGGTACTCCGACTGGTATCGTAAATGGCACCGTAGTTGGAGACGCAAATCCTAAGGTTGATGATTGTTCAGGCAAGGGTCTTCGTATGCAGATGACCGGAAAGAACATAGGAGATGTTCTTAATGCGAAGGGCATTACTTGGGGATGGTTCCAAGGTGGATTCAAACCTTCAAACACAACAGCAGATGGGAAAGCTGTTTGTGGATCTTCACACAAGAACATAAATGGCACTACCGTGGTAGATTATATCCCCCACCATGCAGCATTCATGTATTATAACTCTACATCGAATCCACATCATCTTCCTCCAACGTCAGTTGCTATGATTGGTCATACAGACAAAGCAAACCATCAATATGACTTGACTGATTTCTGGGCAGCTGCTCAGGGTGGTAATATGCCTGCAATTAGTTACTTAAAAGCGCCAGCGTACCAGAATGGCCATCCGGGATATTCAAATCCAATAGATGAACAGAACTACCTAGTTAACACTGTGAACCGCTTGCAGAGCCTACCTGAATGGAATAGTACAGCAGTCATAATTGCTTATGATGACTCAGATGGATGGTATGACCATGCAATGCCACCAATTGTAAGTCAATCTAACGGTATGTATGATAGAATTGGACCTGTAGGTCTGTGTGGCCATGCTCCTACTGGCACAGCACAACACCTCTGTGGATATGGTCCTCGTGTACCTATGTTGGCAATCTCTCCATTCGCAAAGACAAACTTCGTCGACCATAGCATAACTGATCAGTCATCGATCCTTCGGTTCATCGAAGACAATTGGGGCTTGGGACGAATGGGAGACCAATCGTTTGATGTCAAAGCTGGTCCGATCAACAATATGTTCGATTTCAGCAGTAGTGGACATCGTGCCGGAAACCTACTATTAGATCCTACCACTGGAATGCAAAATGCTACCGGACTGAAGTAACGCCAACTTCTTCTCTTTTATTTTTTCGACACCGTTACTTCGGTTTTTCTACATGCATAATCTCTACTCCTACAGTTATATGTGAAGTTCTTTTCCATAAGCTGGCTACGAAAATAATTTAGTTATATACTACAACAATCACAAACGAACCTTATAAGCTGAAAAAGAATTTATTAATGTAGCAGCTGATGAATTATGGACAGCTAGTCATTCAATACTTAGTTTATCAGAACATCTTTATGCCAAGACTGGAGAAGATCTAGCGACAGGAAAGATCGAACAGTTTCACGATTTGTTAAATACTATCTGTGGAAATGCAAAAAATTATATCAACATACAGAGAAATATCGGAGGTCTCAAAAATTGAATACATATCATTAGAAGTAAAGAAAGAAAAGTTCATTCTAAACAAGATGATACTAAATACTAATGCGGTTTGCAGAAATCAGATCGTGAGGGATAACAAAGATAAGTAATCTAAAAATAGCATTAGTAGACTAGACGTCATTATTGAAGCAGATAAAGGCAGCATTAGCCAAGTATTTTCGGATCAGAGATTCTTAATGATAGACCAAAATTTTTGACGATGGTGGAGTAATTCGAGTTATTCTTGTTTTAATACTGCCTCTCATGCTTGTATTCTGATTCTTCTTGCTCCTTATTTTCTGATTCATGGGTTTCTTTTTGATTTTCTTCTCTTTCAGTTTCTTTACTCATAGTATACAATATACTGCAGTAGTTTTTAATGTGTGTATCCGACGTATTGAATGTAGTCACCTTCACACTACATGATCTATTAGGAGAATCGAAAAGAATAGACATATCTTGCCAAATCATCCATAGAACTATCGCACTCCGTTTATACTCATGAGAATTGTAGCTGCCCTCAATTCGTCAAAGTTAAAAGGCAGTGTCAGTATGCATATTTTTACCAACTCTCACGCAAAAAACTAGCGTATCATGAAGTTATTTGGTTATTTTAGATTGAAGTTATCATTTACCACCGGCACTATATCGTAGTGACAGAATACACAAATTCCCATTGTCTTCTCAAAATCTTCTAAAAGGTTCTCGCACACCCCACCTCCCATATAATAACAAAACTCTTAGTATCTGAGGTTGCTGACCAGTGATAAATGTGACATTTCGTCTATTACGATTAATGCAATCAAAAAAGCTCTTCTGATAGTCACATCTCGGACAAGGATCATGTATAATGACACATATCCTGACGCTGGTGGATATATGACATGACGTATTCCACAACTAGTACATGAGATCACTTGACCACAACTTTTCTAGGAAGTGAGCTTTCGCTAGCGCTCATTATTCCAGATTATGGTAATACTCGTTAATACGAGTTATTGGGAATTTTTAGACAAGACTCTGTATCTTTTACCTCGTTATTCTTAGTCTCTTTTACCACACAAGACGTTATATCTTCACATTATGTACAACTGCTAAAAAACATCATGGGCGATGAATACATTACTCCTGACAGGAAACATTCTGCACTGCTTATCATGAATCAGGCAAAGTCATGTAATTCGTCCGTTTCTTTCCACGCTTATACGCAAAGGAGTTAGGCCACCATTGATGGCCACACCTCAAACACTGAATCATCATATGTTCTCTGTCAACATAAGGTAGCGGCACCACAGGTGATCTTTCTTGTACAGGGAGATCCCACCCTGAACGCGCTAGTTCCTCGTGAGCCTCACATACTTTGAAATCTCATAAAAATTTTCTGTCCTTCCAAAATGCCTCTCTGTAGTTCGGTGAACAAAACCGCCAGTGATTGGCAGCTTATCACGTCACATTTCACTTCCTTGTACGCCGGAATTCTAACCCTTCGTGAAGCCATAACCAGACCCATTGAAGAATCGGGGTACTGATACCTAAATGTTTGATCCGTTTCAGATCGACGCAAAATATCGATTGCATAGTAGGCATCCAATCTAAAATGTCTTGCATTTTAAAGATTAAATACGATTTATCTGAGACGATATAGAATATTTAAGATAAACTTTAGTTTGTGTAAAATTATTCGACCGGTTGATTTTCAGTTATTTCCTATTTCTTATCCAGACGGGATCAATGTAACGAAAACGACTCGTCTATGGCCTTCCTCCAGGGAGGAAGACCACAAACAGGGTTTGTATCGGCGTACAGATTGACAAAGACTGTTAGTTTCTCCCCTGACGAGCGGGCATTTACAAAAATGCTGCCGAATCTAACAGTTGATTGAGCGGAAATTGAGCTATTGAGAGGAACTGCGCGTTGAATTTGAACTTTCACTTGGTTTTTTTTATGCAACCTGCCAATTTCGGATACCTATATCTTACATTAATGATGATTTCTGAAAAGAAAAGTTCCTGCGAGGAGGAACCACTTAAATTGAATCATATATGAAAAAGTTACAATTTGTTCACAAGTTCGCGGTTCTATATTGGGATCTGCAATGAATTGGTAGTACATCATATTGACTTAGTCCTGAATGTTGCCTTTTCCTTCAGCTTGACCCGAAATCCTATATTCATCAGGTCTTTTTGATTTTCTACACCCTGCCCCTTCGAGGGGACTTGTGCCTTACCCGCCTGCGTTGCTGCCATGGGAACGGCCCTAATTCCGTAAAGACTGCCAACATTACTACCCGCAAAAGGAAATTTGGGAATAATCCGACCTCACGATATTAAGTTTAATACGCCCTTTTTTCCTACCCACATCCTCACGGGAGGTCAAATTACAACTTTTGAGATAGTCAAATTAAAACTCAAGAGGCCTCATTCGCACGCTCATAGGTCACATTCATTTTTATATCTTTTTATAAAAAATAAAAAATTAACGCTGCCGCCCTCCCGGGAGGCGACTGTAACTCGTGTATATGACAAACTATTTGAAGTTGGCTGCTGCAAGTGTAAATAACTTTGCGGAAAACTAACGATAATGATGTAGAACAGCTGCTGTTTGATGCCAGGACTGGAAACAGTAGACTGTCTGTATGATATGATCTCTGCACTGCAAGTGGGAATATAGAGATTACATCATGCAAGGAAGCGGGACAAAGTGTTGATTATATAAATGAAGAATCAATGAAAAATAATCCTCTACCGTATGGTCAACCTCGCCGAGAGACTTTTCAAGGCATATAAGAGAGTAACCGATGGTATTGGTGAACAATCAATACTAAGAACAATGAGCAATATACGTAACAGAATCAGAATGACATTAATCGCTATATGCAGGAAATTTATTTGTTATGTGAAGAGAAAATTATCTCCGCCGCCACCATTTCTACGGAGGACTGTCTAGTGTCTTTTGTGTAATCATCAGGCTATTCTCAAACCTAACACTCTAAACATGAAGCTTAGATGCGATAATTGTAGAGTTCTATTATTAGCTAATGGAGGACTATCAAAAGAAAGATTGTTAAGCTTACCAAAGTATCCAAATGAATATAAAAACAGTAACCTCGGATACTGATCCCTGGTTGACTTGAATTAGGAAATGAGATCATGTGCAGATAAAGAAGGATAAGCCTGCAACGTATTCAAGGGATTGGCCTTCCAGTGATCCTAGCGATCTATTTCTATTGTCAAAATTCAAAATCTCGTCAAGGAATTGTATCATGGGATTTGTAGCATATGGGTAACCAAACATCATTAAGATATTCGTGTGACTTTATTCATTATTCAATTCTGTACTCTACAAACATACAAACAAACTTACTTATTTCAAAATCGGAAGTTATCTAAGATATAACTATCAGTTTTTTAAAAATCGTTGGCCGGATCGAATCAAATCTGTAGAGCATACTCTCCGTAGGATTAGAACTAATAAGATAAATTGTAAATCTGTTGTATCTATATTGATCGTATAGTAGTACGCATGCTATGTGATTTATTGCCATAACATAATTATTAACTATTCTAATAAGCATTGACATGCAAACGAGAAATCAACGATTATCAGGAATGATTGTAGTTGCATTATTATCTACAATGATAATCTCTGTAAGTGCATTACAAAAGTCCTTTGCTCAGAGCCAGGTGACTCTTAATGGAGCGGGCGCAACCTTCCCATTTCCATTAATTGATACATGGCGTGTTGCATATCAAAAGGTACATCCAAATACAAACATTAACTATCAATCTATAGGAAGCGGTGGAGGAGTCAAACAATTTACTGTAAAGACGGTAGATTTTGGTGCTTCCGATGCACCCCTCACTGCTACTGAACGACAAGCAGCTCCAGGGGCTGTCCAAATCCCAGAAACAATAGGTTCAGTAGCAATAGCCTATAACGTACCTGGCATTCCAACTAAGACTTTGAAATTTACAGGTCCAGTCCTTGCTGACATCTTTCAGGGTAAAATAACAAAATGGAATGATCCGCAAATACAAGCGTTAAATCCGGGAGTAAGTCTACCTGCAGCTAACATTGTAGTTGTTCACAGATCAGATGGATCGGGAACAACCTTTGTCTGGACAAGCTATCTCTCTAAAGCAAGTCCATCGTGGAATCAGACCATTGGAGCCTCAAAGTCAGTTCCATGGCCAGTCGGAATAGGAGCACCCGGTAATGAAGGTGTCGCAAATGCTATCAAAGGCTCACCCAATACCATAGGGTACGTAGAACTGAATTATGCTCTTACTACTGGTATACCTTATGCTCTCATAAAGAATCCTGCAGGCAACTTTATCGCGCCTTCCTTGAATTCAACTGAAGCGGCAGTAGCCAATTCGCCGGTAGCTAAATCTCTTCCAGCAGGCGATCAATCATGGACCAAAGTTTCGTTGTTAAACTCACCAGGATCGAGCACATATCCTATAGCAACCTTCACGTATCTGCTTATACCCAAAGACTTGAGCACCAATCCCAGTTTAGATCAAACCAAAGCAAAAGCGTTAGTCGACTTTATATCATGGGCAATTACTGATGGGCAAAAGCTTGCGGCAAACCTAGGTTATGTTCCACTTCCTGCAGAAGTAGTGAAGCACAATCAAGACACACTGAAGTCATTAACTTTCAAGGGAACTCCTCTATATACAGGACCATAAAAACCGAAATGTCTGGAGAGGCTTCTCCACGAATTTTTTATTTCATGCTGAGGGAAATTTGCATCTAATTCCAACGATTTACACATGAGTATTAATCATGATAACAGCAGTAGTAGCAAATTAAAGATGATACGATAAAATGACTTGTATTGGAATACGTAGTTACTGTAAGGTGCAAAGGCGTATCTGTTCTTCGAACTAAACCACGAAAATAAATTTAAAAGAAACACAATGTGAGGAATGAGAATCAGATGGAAATGGAAGGTAGTTTAAGTTCAAAGTTCAAATTTCATAATAGATGGGTGTGTCCATATGGCAAAAGATGTCTTTGATACTAGTTCTGCAATAGAGGTACTGGACGCTTTGAATGAAGTATTGGTAAACTCATCAAGATTTAATTGGAAGCTTTATGAAGCATTTACCGAGGCTTATTCAGTTTACTTGAGTATACTCTTCAAAGACGGTAATACTTCAAAAGACTTCGCAGAGTTCGAGAAAATCATAAGAAAGAAAATTGGCAATATATTTAACACAAAATTCAGAGATGATAATTTCATTGTCACGCTTTCAGATGTTGTTGCTAGCTACTCAAATCTGGCTAAGGCCACAGGCTTTGGGAAGATATATCAACATTTATCTAATCCATGGTCAGTATGGGATAACGGTTTTACAGAACCACTAAGGGATACGCTATGGAGAACACCTTCATATAAGGTTACTAACTTGGAGAAATACTCTTTATTCCGTTATTATTATGATAAAACTAGAGAAGGCGATAAAGATAAAGATAAAGATACAGACGACGATAGAATACACCCAACTACACCTCTGCTAATCGTCTACGCTTTCATAAATAGGCACTACATACTTGACCTTCTTCCAGAAGTAAGTGTAGTAAGAAATTTGCTCAGGCAAGGGTTTGATATTTTTGCTACAGATTGGGGTACCCCTTCTGCTTTTGACAAGGGTTTGACTATAGGTCACTTTGTAAATAGCTATATGGATAGGTCTGTTGATCTGATAAGAGAGATTACCAAATCAGATAAGGTGTCTTTGCTTGGCTATTGTTGGGGTGGCAACCTGGTTCTTACTTATGCTGCACTGCATCCAGAGAAGGTTAAGAATGTAATAACAATTGCCACCCCTGGAGATTCTAGCCTTGATGATACATTGTTAAGCGTTTGGACCAAGGGCATGGAGGTGGATACCCTTTTGAATGCATTTGGAAACGTACCTAGTACACTATTAAATGAAGCCTTTGCTCTCAGAAATCCAGTAGAATATAGCTACAAGTATCCTCATTTTTTTGAACAACCACATGGCCTAGAGTCCATAATGGAATTTCTTGCAACAGAAACATGGCTATATGATAGCCCTCCTATAATAGGTGAAATATATAGAGAATTTGTAAAGTATTGTTATCAGCAGAACCTGTTTATCAGAAATAAAATGATGGTAGATGGTGTACTTGTCAACCTGAAGGATATTAATATGCCATTTCTAAATGTAGTAGCGCAAAGAGATGATCTGGTGGCGTCACGCTCCAGTATTGCTCTGAACAATGCAGTTGGAAGTGTTGATAAAAGTGCTATTGAATTTCAGTCAGGACACGTTGGCCTGATAATAGGACAGCGTGCTCATCAAGAGGTCTGGCCGAAAGTAGGCGATTGGTTGAGAGAGCGATCGTAGACGAACTAACTTGTCAACCCATAATAATAATTCACCTACATCCGCAGTCAATTATCCGATACTCGCGGTTAATGCTGGAATCATAGGTTCGGTATTTATTTTCTTTGCTATAGCGGCACAGGTCCCTGCTTCAACAATTTTTGCTCTCGATACTAAAAAATGCTCTTTTGGTTTCAACCTATTGGCACAGCATGCTCAGATTGGAGTAGTCATGGTTGGTGGTATAATAATTATTCTATTCTCTATATCGTCAGTGTTATCTCTTATACATCGTAGTATAGAGGCAGCTATAGCAACATCAACGGGGTTTGGGGTTATGTTTGTTGCTGCAATAATAATTGTGTCATCATTAGCATGCAGGCTTCCCACTGATTTTTTTATTGATATGATGGTGGTCCCTTTTATTGTTATTATTATTGTAATTGTAGGTGTGCATATGTATTCTGAAAGAAAAAGAATTAGGAATATGAC
>QHBN01000140.1 GCA_003176995.1 Candidatus Nitrosopolaris wilkensis | reverse complement strand
TTGGTATAGAACTGCTTCTTGCTTAGTTTACCAACGTAATTTGAAGAGCGAAGTCTTCCTTGATAGGCTGCTTTCAAGATATCTAAAGATGGTTTGTTCGATAAAACGGCAAAAACTTGTTCTGTGGTCCATTCTTGGTGCAAAACTCAACTAAATAACAAGAAGTGGGTATCTACATATAAGAGTTTCCATTAGCCTAATTGTTTAAGGTAACCTTCCGACGGTGTATATGACTAATATGATGTATTGAATTGTACACTCGAGCGTTTTGCTGGCACTGAGACTATTATCTCATTGTTGTTGTAGACTTTTTCCTTTTGGGTTGCGGCAATGTTGTTGTTATGATCAAGGAGTATGTCTTTGATATCATTGCAGTCTACCAAAGTGTCAATAATCCTTTTATGTTCCTCGGCCGGTAATCGAGGGCTATCAGGAGACGATTCAATCGAGTCAATCGCTTTAAGTTTCCAATAGCTTTGGACAGCCTTTCCAATTAACATCTGAGCTTCATAAACTATTTTACCGAATGAAGTAAGAAAATACGTGCCGTTATTCCTTATAATGAGTCCAGCGGTCCTTAACTCGGATATTCTTGAATAATACTGCTTTCTAGTGAGTTTTAACCTGTCTCTTAGAATGTTAGTTTTCCCAGATGCTAAAGCAATGTTATTAAAAAGGACCAGGGATTTGTCATTAGATACCGAGCTTAGAACGTCGGAGATAGACAATGTGTGCATTTTTTGATATATTTACCAGAAATTCCTATAAATATGTAGGGTTACCATAAGCATATCTAAAAACTAATTATTGACCAAAAATGGACATTATCGTCTTTGGACCATAATTTCCATATAAATTGCCAAAATTCAGAATGTAGTCTGCGTTCGTGTTGGCAATGCGTGAGGAATCTATACTTTAACCAAAAAGCAAGAAGCTAGAGAAACTGAAATATCAAGCACAGTTGCTAGAAATTCAACGTTTACGAGACGAATTAAAAGAGATCATGTATGGGGGGCTAGACTAATGGCTACAGTTGAAATTAAAACGAGGTTTTCTGCTGAAGACCGAGATTGGTTGCAGTCTGTAATCGACGAGTGGAGATCTCGTGGTGGACTAGACAAGTTAGCAGATGAGATGCATGAGGAGCTGGATTCTATCAAAGATGACTAGACAGGAAAAGCTAAAGCTGACCAATCTGTATACCAGTGCAATGAACAGTCGTCAATTCCTAGCAGCGTGTACCAAGTTTGTACGTCAACAACAAGAAGACGAGAAACAATGAGTCATCATTTTAAACAACTGAGAAGACCAACATGACCGAGCAAATATCATTACAATCTAGCCATAAAAACAATAATCCATTCAAGTCACAAGGTCTGCGAATGTGTTTATATTGTGGAAAAGGCTTTCTGAGAAGAGATAACGAAAGTCACGCTACATTTTCTAATAGGCTTTATTGAAGTAGGCAATGTGGATTTTCTGTTGAAGGAAAATTACGGAAGTTAACATTCTCAGAAGAAAGTAAGAAGGTATTAAGCGAGATCAATAAAAGTGAAAATGCATGGAATTGGCAAGGAGGACGATTTTATGATAAATACGGATACGTCCATGTTTATCATCCTGAACATTTAAGAGCACAAAAAAATGGATATGTCCTTGAACATATTCTAGTGATGGAGGCATTCTTGGGGAGATCCTTAGAACCTGGAGAGATAGTGCATCATATCAATAATGTAAGAGACGATAACAGAATTGAGAATTTAGGAAGGATGACTATTGCTGGGCATATAACTCATCATAGGACTGAATCTAAGCATACAGTTCAATCAAAAAAGAAGATGAGTGAGTCGAGAAAAGGACGTAAGTTATCTCCTCAAACAATAAAGAAAATGAGTGATTCCAGGAAGGGTGGAAAACATCATTTGTTTGGCAAAAAGCATTCAGAAAATTCTAAAAAGAAAATGAGTGAAGCACAGAAAACACGTTTTCAGCAAAAAGAAAATCATCCTTGGTTTAGAAAACATCATTCTGAGTCAGATAAGAAGAAAATAAGTCTCGCAAAGAAAGGTGTACCTTGGTCAGATAAACGTAGAGATGCACAAAAAAGAATGAGGGGAAAGTTGTGAGCCATCATTTTTCAAAATTATTTGAGAAAAATAGAGAAGGCGAGTTAAAGACGTTGCAAAACAAATTACCTAGTCCCAAGATATGTGAACGTTGTAATACCGAAGACAACATAATGAATCTAGTAGAGTCAAATGAAACGATATTCGAGTATACTAATAATATTTACAACAAGGTCGATCGTCTTCACTACTTCAGTTATAGGTGTATCGTTTGCGACTATTCAGAGATTATTCGGGATGGGAATAATGAGGTGAATGAGACGTAAGAGCAATTTGTCTTAATTGCAATTCAATAAGACGCCAAACAGGAAAAGAGCTGCGAGTAATGACTGAAACACGTAATATCTCCATCCACAAAAGGTATAACCCTGATCATATCATAGAGATTATTGATATGGAAGGGTATGATAGAAACACTGGCTTCCGAAAACGCATTGAGCGGAATCAGTCACCTCAATTACGCTACCCAACATATACTAAATCTTTGATTGGCACTTTGTATGAAAACAAACATGTAAAACCAATTCCAACAGGTTCCAAAGCTAGTCACTAAATAAATGAAACATTGGTATGCAACGAGCACTACACAACCTATTAGGGTACTCTCAAAAGCAAGTGCGTTTGTGCTATTCAACGAGATAATCAAGTCGCCTAATAGCACTAGCAATATACTAAAATCCAAGCTCAAATTCACCAATAAGCAGTTTTATGTACATATTTTACTTCTAAGAGACAATGGTCTAATTACACGAGATCATCGAAAATATAGAGTAACTCTATTCGGAATCGTGATAAACGAGGCATTTAGAACACTCGTTTCTGCTGCAAGAAAACATTACTCTACACTGAAAGTTATAGATGGATTACCAAAGGAATTACCAAAACAGGAAGCCAGTCAAATTGTTGATAAACTGCTAGGAGATACCAAACTCAAAGATATTATAGTCAATTACCCATGAGTAGTTCACTGGTGGGAGTATGTCAGTGCAGTGCTGTGATTTCTCGCCATTCTCCTGACCCCTCTGTCGTTTCCTCTATTAGTTTCACATATTTGAATTTGCCAGTGGGGTATGCCTCTCTAAGCTGCATTTCATGTTCTCTATTTCTATCCTCGTCGGTCTTTGCCATTTCTATTCTGTTTGCGTCTCGATAACTGTCATACATGGTTATAAGATCCCGTTTTATTTCTTCTAGCTCAGTAACTCTATCACCCAGCTTAGAAAGCTCCAAGTCCTTCACCTTCTCTTTTTCTAAAGTCTCAACGTAACCATCATACTTCAAGACCATTCTACATTTAGCACAGAACTTGCCATCTGGCTGGTTGGGTTCATTACATTGGGGGCATTGTTTTGGTTTTAAAATATCTGATTGCTTTCTGTTAGTTGGCACAATTCCATATTCTTCTAAGATACTTTCACTTGACTCGTTGCCAAAGTAGTGAAGGTATTTCTGAGACATAGAACTACCTTGAACCCATTCAGCATGTTGATTCAAAATATGAGATATTTTCGGGTTCAATGATTTCTCAGTTAGAGCAGTATGCCTTCGTATATAGGGATTCCACGGTTTTATTAGCAAATCCCGAATCTTATCTTTATCTTCAAGTGGCACATTCGGACTAGTCAATAATTTAGGAAAGTATGCTTGCTCGTACTCTTCAGGATGCTCTGGGAGCATTAGTGGAGGTCAGACAATCAAATGTACTGTTACCAACCAATACACTTCTCTACCTGGATCCACAACGTTCTTGAGTGTTATTACCAATGTTGACAATACTAATGCAGGTACCAAGAAACCTTCGGACTTTACGATAACTGTCTCTGGCAACAGTCCAAAACCAAGTTCATTTTCAGGTTCATCATTAGGTAGTACTGTCACATTAAAACCTGGAACCTATAGCATTACAGACTCATCCGCCTCAGGCTGTACTGCTACATACTCCTAAGGATGTTCTGGCAGCATTAGTGCAGGTCAAACCCTCAGTTGTATTGTAGCAAATATCAAATAAGTCCACTCGGTACGATAACAGTTGCCAAAAATGTTATTAAGGATGATCGAGGCACAAAGAAACCATCAGACTTTATGATATTCGTGACCGGACAGAGCCCGTCTCCAAACAATTTTCCGGGTTCTGCGTCAGGCACGTCAGTATCCATACAGGCCGGGAATTATGAAGTTATCGAGGCGTCAGTGTCTGGGTACACGACGACATATTCTTCTGGTTGTTCTGGGAGTATCACCGGAGGCGAAACGATCAAATGTGTCGTCAGTAACGATGACATTCCACCTATCTCTTTTATTGACACGGAAACAGCGAAGCTCGGAAAATCAACATTCTTATCGGATGCATTAAGGCCACTGATTGACGTTGGTCCTTCATCAAACATCATTGGTGGACACGTCTCGCTTAGTTCACCTACAGCCAGCAGCGATCATCTGAAGCTGATAGCACGTTCTTTCATCTGTGGATAACGACATCCCATTCATCTCTTTAAATTGCATTGCGTTAACCACAGCCTTTCCACCCGTAGTGATTGTTAAAGTATATTCGAAGAATGTCTGCTTTCTTATTTGATCTACTTTCTCTGCTTATGGTTTCAATTCTTGTTCAGAATACAGATAATTATACCAATAATGACCCTTAGTATTCCTTCCGTGAAATCTTGAAATCTAGTGAATGAGTGATTAGCGGTAACGATTACATCTGATAAAAATTGGAGATTCTCTTGCGCTGGCGAGTCGGTCATTACAGCCGATATATTGTAGTGTTTGAACATCTCCCATGGTCCTTCGGTTCCCCAGGAAGGATGTCTGAATTCAAATAGCATATTCATAGTTAGCAGTAGTTGGTAATCTATCCAGAAACTGTTCGATATTTTTAAAATTATCTTGGAGCTACCGCAGGTACTAATTTCGGAGTATTTGACAAATATGTCCTGTAAACTGAGGAAGGTGAGCCAAAATTTGTGCAGTTAGATCTTCTTTACTAAGTAGCCGGAAGATTACCATCTTGCTTAAGTAGTGAAGTGTAGCAATAGTCTACAGAGAATAATACATGGCATCTTCTTTGTCAGCCAACCAGAAGGTTGCTGTTGTTACAGGCAGTTCAAGTGGAATAGGCTATGAAACATCCTTAACATTATCGAGAAACGGGTTTTTGACGTATGCTACAATGCGTAATCTCAATAAAATTGAGAATATAAAATCACTTGCAGAGAAGGAAAAATTGCCATTAAAGATACTACAGCTAGATGTTACCGATGACGGATCCGTCAAAAATGCGATGCAATCAATAATAGCTGAAGCTAGCAGAATAGACGTATTGGTGAATAATGCGGGTTACGCACTTAATGGTGCATTTGAAGACGTTGCAATGGAAGAGCTAAAGGCCCAGTACGAAACGAATCTTTTTGGTGTTACAAGAGTAACCCAAGCGGCCCTTCCCATCATGAGAAAACAGAAATCCGGTACCATCGTAAATATCAGTTCAGGTGTGGTAACCATAGGTGGCTTTCCTGGAGGATCCGCTTATGTTAGCACAAAATTTGCAATTGAAGGCTTGAGTAAATCTATGGCATATGAATTGGAGCCATTTGGAATAAAAGTGGTCTTGGTAGAACCTGGAGTTATTAGAACAAACTTTGTTAATGGTATGGTTGCTGCCAAGAAATCTCAAGATCCGAATTCTCCATATTCCCAAATTATGCAAAAAATGTCTGCAAGCTTTGAACCTATGTTAGAAAATGGCTCTTCTGCCGATGTTGTAGCAAAAGTAGTGCTTAATGCTGTTACAAGTGAAAATCCTAGTCCCAGGTATTTAGCTGGAAAGGATATAGAAACGTGGATGGAAGCCAAAAGAAGCATGTCTGATGAAGAGTTTTATAAAATGATGAAGCAAAATATGATGAAGTAGAGTTATTTTCAATTTCTATACTATTAGTAGTAGATGGTACTCTTAAAGTGAAGAAGACGCGACCAAATCTGGTATTTATTGTGATAAGATGGGCTGTTCATCATCAGAAACCGCTCTAAAGGCATAGAAGTATATAGGCGTTTAATGACTATGACTAACTTTCGAAATAGACACTACTAGTCCAACTGTTTGTGCAATACTTAGTAGATCAGAGAATCCTAATTCGGCCATATACCTTTCAACCTCTTTTTGTTCGTTGTTAGCTGATCCCGTTGTTGTGTTAAAATAGAGATTTCGCAGCTATGCTATAATCCACTGAGAAATCTACAAACTTCCTTTCTCCTGCATATTCTAATTGCACCGAATTTGGTATTATATAATTTTAAAGATATCTTTATGCCTTCTCAATCCACTCGTAAAAGATAATAACATATAATCAAATGATCTATCCAATCGTTCACACGAATACATTATGATATCGCTTTATGAGGCAAATATATTAAATCAAAAACGCGAATGGAAAAGGATACTAGATTTACCTCTCCCATCTGCATTATATACCATTGATCCCACTAAAAGAAGAACAGTTTTCGTCGGCATTGGCAGTAGTTATTGGGCTGCAAGATTTAGTGAATTTCTCTGGAGACAATATGTCAATCCTGATTGCATATCAATACAAAGTTATGATTTTGTCAGGTCAAGGTACTTGATTTCTCCTAATGATCTATTTGTAGTTTTTTCTCATCGTGGAACGAAAACATTCAGTATTCAATCTTTGGGCCTTGCGAAGAAATCTGGTGCGACAACTATTCTTGTTACTGGATTAGGAAGTCCGAATCACCCTACTGCAGACATTAGAATCGAGACTTGTGCTCAAGAGAATTGTGGTACATTTACAATATCACTTACATCTGCGTTAGTAAGAATGATACAATGGATTGGCTTATCTAACAAAAATATAGTCGAAAGATTCAAACAAACAATTGATAATATTGCAATTCCAATGAAGATGGAAGAAAACTTGTTACCTAAATTTCTTGGTAACTTGGTGATTGTGGGCGATTTAATTAGGGAAGTAGTTGCTCATGAAGTTGCTCTTAAAATCTCCGAAACATGCTATATACCGGTTAGGAGTTTTGGTCTGGAACAATTCTTGCATGGTCCTAGAGTGACATTAGATAAACAATCAAGCCTGGTGGCTTTCACCTCTATAACGGAGCCAAGAAAAGACAGTTTAATAAAATACGCAGAAACAATTGGAGCAGAAGTTATTGAAATAAATGAGAAAAAGTTTAATGGCATTTCCAAAGAATTTACATGGTTAGCGCAACTTCTCTACGGTCAACAATTGGCATTAGAATTATCTAAAAGCCTTGGAACTAATCCAGATACTGTTAGGGCAGACCAATCTCCATACAATGAGGCAAGAGATCTCCTAATGTTATAATATTACGGTGCGATTGGCGTCACGACGAGGGGGAGATTAGACTATGCCCTTAAGTACACATAAAATACAAAAATAATATTGAAGTTGATGCAATTACAAGACAACTCTTCATTTAGCAGTTTGATCCGCTTCAAAAATACCAAAGCCATTCTTCTCTGAATCTGTGCACACAGCCATATAACCCATACCAGGCACAGGCGATTTTGGCATTATAACTTTCCCTCCTAACTGTTCTACTTTGGCAGAAGATTCTTGAACTGATTTTACGTCAAAATAGTTTGTAATTCCTTGCTGTTGTGGCGATTGTCTTTTCAACATACCTCCACCAAGAGCCTTATTCCCTTTATCATCAACAGTTGATATCAACCAATACTCCATTCCTTCCGACAAACCAGGCCACTTCTCGATTTTCCACCCAAACAATTCATTATAGAACTTTTTTGATCTTTCGATGTCATCTGAAGGGATTTCAAAATGTACTATTGTTGGCATGTGTCTTTCTCCATTCCTGTCACGTTTGAATTCCT
>QHBN01000139.1 GCA_003176995.1 Candidatus Nitrosopolaris wilkensis | reverse complement strand
ATCTATTGTGCTACAAGCTACTCCTGTATACATCGTAGATATACATGGTAGTCTAAAGATTGGCTCCTTGAATATATCTTCATGGGAGCAGCTCACTGAAATGATTGCTGAAGACAAAAGACAAGAGATGAAAAAGTAAATTAGTAACTAAGTATAATTCTAAATAATGAATTCTCTGTAAAATCAGATATAAGAGATGATAAGATTGATAGAAAATATTCTTATTAATGGCGATATCCCCACTAATGACAAATTGATGGCTCCTGATGATGCCGTGACACGTATATTGATTTTGGGAGGTGGCTTTGCAGGTGTACAAGTTTTAACAAAGCTTCAACACATATTTGAAAATGATGCCAGTATTGATATTACGTTGGTTAGCAGTGATAACTTCTTCCTTTTTTCTCCTAAGCTTCCCGAAGTAGCAGTTGGTATGATAGAAACTAGACACATCGCAACGCCGATTAGATCTTTATGCAAAAAGCGAACCAAGTTTTATGAAGCAAACATAGAATCAATAGATCTAAATTCTAAGCAGGTCGTTCTAACACATGCAATCGGTAGTAAGAGCGCTAGTCCGACAGGCTGGCAGAGCCATCGATGTAGCTGTCATAAAATAAAATACGACTATCTTATTTTGGCACTTGGCAGTGAAACAACTTTCTTTGGAAATTCGGATTTGGCAAACAATGCTTTGACTATAAAGAGCTTAGACGACGCAATAATCATAAGAAATCATATACTAAGTGTGCTGGAACAAGCAGATCTAGAATATGATGACAAAGAGCTACAAAAGAGTTTGATGACCTTTGTGATAGTCGGAGGAGGATTTGCTGGTACCGAAACGGCAGGACAGTTAAATGATTTTGTACATGATTCAATCAAGGACTATTACCACAATATAGAAAGTAAAGATGCCAGGATCATACTTGTTGATGCACACGAGAGGATTCTGCCAGAAGTCAGTGAAGATTTGGCTGAATTTGCGTTGCAAAAACTAAGAGAGAGCGGAGTAGAAGTCATGTTGAATGTACGCCTCTCAGGGGCAACACCAGAAAGTGTGAGATTAGATGATAATAATGTCATATCAAGCCATACACTAATCTGGGGTGGCGGTGTAAAGCCTGACAGGCTGATAGCAAACCTTCCATCATGTGAACACGATAAAGATGGGCGGATTATAGTTAATCATTATCTTGAGGTGATGGGACACAATCGCGTCTTTGCTCTTGGCGATTGTGCATGTGTAACAGATCCGAACACAGGAAAACCTTATCCTCCAATGGCACAGCATGGAATAAGACAGGGGGAGTTAGTTGCAAGAAATATAATTTCTCTAATCAACAGGAGGAAAGGAGGAGACAGAGGTGATGTAGAAAGAGCATTTTTCGATTCAAAGGTTCCTATTGATTACAAACCAAAGGTGGTGATGGCTCAGATTGGAAAGAGAAATTGCGTTGGTATTTTGCTACGATTCAAAGTTCACGGATTTACAGCATGGCTTCTCTGGCGCATGTACTATTTAGCTAATCTTCCAACAAGAGAGAAGAAGTTGAGAGTGCTGCTAGAATGGGCCACAGATGTAGTTCTTTCTAAAAAACGTGATATAACCAGACTCAATACTTTTACAGAAACGGATGAAAAAAAGTTAGAAAGCAGCCAGCTTTAAAGAATTATTGTACAATCTTCGAAGGGTTTGCTTAATGCAAACAACAAAAAAGTATAGAATGAGGGAGAAAAAGTATGGGGGTGCTAGTGTGTACCAGTACATATTACAACACCACATTGAACGATATGTAGACGAAAAGAAAAGGCAAATGAAACTACAGTAGTTTAGCAGAATTTAGTTTTTATAGTGACCGTCTTTTTATCTGCGGTATCTTCTGATTTATGGAGCTTGTCTGGCACGTCTTACCATATATTTGAAGTTCTAATATCTCATCCGCGGTCCGGTTTCCGTGAATTCAAAAAGCTATTCATAAAGAAAACAAAAGAGGTATTTTTCTACGGGTATCTGTAAAAAGAACGTTCTTGGCAACGTGACTTCGAACTGTAAGAGAATAGCAAACGTTGTCGTTATCACATACCATTCGTGTTTTTTTCCAACGGTCAAGAATTTAAAAGTAAAGTTCCCATCTTAGAAGGGTATTTTTCTTTCATCGGTGTTTTACTGTCACTAACCGCGTGCTTTAATTCTTCGAGACATCTCTGACAAAGTCGTTATCTGACTGTGTGAAACTATTTGACGACTTTTTCAAAAATTACTGCTCCAATGTCTTTTATGACATTTGGTACAAAAAAGTTCTGGAGCACAAACAGACATTGCTGGCGTACCACAATTAGATATGAATTTTTTCCAATCAGTCATTTTCGTTCACCTCGCCGAAGGTACAATACACCTATCCAAGGTTTGCGTAGCATTTTTAATAAATGTCTGATCTAACCCTGTAGTTACAGCGCCATTAGTCGAATTATGAAGGATCAAACTCTCTCTAGCACCAACCTTTACAATACTATCGACGAGTTGATAATTCAGACAAGCAGTAACCTGATTAGGGTTGTATAGTGGTACCGGTTCTCCTTGAGGAGGAGCGAGTTATTGCTGTAGCTGAGGAGGGTATTGCTGTGGTGGAGGTTGTGGATATTGTGGCTGTTGAGGCTGCGTAAATGGTGACTGTTGAATCTGTTGCCGCGCTTGAGCATATGCTGATATCGATAAAATCAACACAGGTACTAGTCCTATAAGTAGAAAATTCAATACTTCCACCCAAACACGCGCATGATTGCATATAATGCATAACACGAACTAGGGCCACTTATCAGAGAAAGGATAGTACCGTCTATCACTTCAGTCATTGCTGATTACCGTTCTTCCTAAGGTAGGAGGATATTGATAAGGTTGGTGTATTTGCTGCTGTGACGAAACATGAGTTATAAAGTACGAATGGAAAGTATTAAAGTAGCAACGGCTGAGAAGAACCTCTTAGCGAATTGGGTTGAATGGCACGATTCGAAGACTGGAATCATTTTCGGCGAATGGCAATAATGACTAAAACAGTAGTCAAAGAACAAGTGTGCTATTTATGCGCTAGACCAGCTACCCATACCATTGGAAAAGATTTGAGGATTTGCGATGTATGCTGGTGTAAATGAAATTAGAACGTGATACTCCCAACATTCTAGAGGATTTGAAGAAGGTTCGGCAGAAGAATCTAAGATTTTTCGGTTACAAGATATGTGGCCGTAATTTGCCCGCTAATATTATCCGTTCCCAAACTGGTACTCACTTAAAGCTAAAATCAGAGAATCTAAAATGTCATTAAAACTCGTCTGTTGTTTATCCAGTCTCATTTCATTTGCTACTGCGGTCCTTAGAGATACTATTAATTTATCAAAACTAGGACCTATTGTGATAAGTCCACTCACTAAGATCATTTTACAATTACCTGGCATAGCTCTATTTTTCTTTCCAAAACTAACTGGTAATTACCTTCATATTTTAAAAGCTACAAATGATGTGGATGTTTTCGTCGTCGTCAGCGTATGATTACCAAAGAGGAGTGAGCATATTATTGAATTAGAAGGATGTAAAAACCCGTGTAATCAACAAATCGGCAGCATAAAGCGTTGTTAAACGAACATGCTTGACCAATGCAAAACAGTTCGCGGACGCCATATCCTCGTCGGCGAATTAGACCGCACATCGACTATTTGAAAATAGCTAGATGTACTTCTAAGAGATATCCGCGAAGTACACCGAATTCGTACCCAATCCGCGATTTTATCCCAAAATCTTCGCGGATCCATGTTCGGTTCCACGGATTTCGTAAACAGTTGTAAACAATTGCCTGCAGATTGGGAAGACTTGAATACTAGACGTATACGAAAGAAAGGTCACCTAGACTTAGGAATCTATAAAACAAGCCGAATAGCAGTTGATCAAAGATCCAAAGTGGTTCATTTTCACGCTTGGGAGGAAGAATACTATAACTTGATATAATTGCAGTAATTTAGCAAACAAACCTAAAATCAAGAGTTAAATCGTATAATACATGCAAAGTCTATAACATTTGTCAAAGGAAAGAATGGTATGTCCAAGCAGAGCCATAACTGACTTGTCAAAACAGTGGCTGGTTGAATAGTTCCTTGACCTCAGCTGCGAGCTTGGCTGAAACTCATCTTAACTGATCAGGAAGGCACGGAAGCAGGTGCGCAAAAACATGTCTTAGGCCCAATTACCTTCTCGGAGATCCAAGCATAGCGTACTTGGCTGGGGTTAACTGATGACGAAGGCAAAATACATCGAATGTATTAGATTCTTTTACTTATTGAATTGCATGATATAATGGTTTACGAAAATTCTGAGGTTGGTTTATATCTCGATGACAAATTGTTATTTTTATTCATTATTATATCGACTTTTTTAATTTCGATAGCAATCACCGGCTTATCTGAGAATATGCCGGATGAAGCGTTTACAGCATCATCACGACGTTTATTTATGTAATCAAATATACAAGAATATGTTAAATTTTGAAGCATTGGCACATATACCTATCAACGGGTATGGCATAGTACTAGATGTCATAGCTAATCTATCATTGAAGATCAAACCGATAGTATCAATGAACCCAAAGTAAAAAGTACACCTTCTTTATTCGAACTGCAAGGGAGAATGTAGACCTATGCTTGGTAAATTTTGCAGCCAGAGACTGTAAAGATTTAACCGGTGCTATTCAAAAGCCGGCAGGCACGCGCATAGCACATGAGCAGCCTGCTTCTCCTTCAGAGTCGAAGGTTCCAGTCGTCAAGTAGCGCGTGTATTCTTTTGTTGTTGATTTTGTTTTGTGACTGCATCATGTGCTCTTCTAAGTAGTAATTCTTTTATCTCCTTTTTATCTATTAATGCTTCAATAATCTGGTTGCGTTCCTGTTGAGGAAGCTCAAGTCCAATAGAATTAATTGCTTTGAGTCTCCAATAGTCCTTGATGCCCGATCCAATTAGTTGTCGAGCTTCAAGAGCTACTTCACCAAACGAAGTAAGATAATACCTTCCCTTCCGTTTCTCTACCAGGCCAGATTTTATCAAAGCAGAGATCCTTAAATAATATCCCTTACGATTAAGCTTTGACCTTTTCATAATATTTTCTGAATCTCCTCCTTCCAGAGCGATAGCATCGAACAAAGTTAAAGATTTGTCATTCGACAATGCTTTTAGGACCTGTGCTTCAGAGACCATTTTTCAGATTACACCAAATATTAGGAGCAGCAATATTTCTAAGCAGAGTGTCTACAATTAGGACAGCCGTCAGAATAGACACTACAAATGGAATCTTTATCTTGTTTACATATTCTGATAAGGTGGTGTCCAAATGTTAGTATATCAGAATACGCCAATTTTACTCATAAGTAATAGTGGTAAAAATTATTGCTATTTTCCAAATTGTGGATATATGTTAAATATTTTCACCATAGAAGTTTAATGATATTTCGAATACTGGAGAGCGCTTACTGTAACCGCAGCAGCTATCGTTACAGGTAATATTTCCCAGAATGCCGCTTCAGAGCCGTATCTGCTCTCGAAAAGGCCTGAGTTCAGTAACCTTCCTTCAAATCCAACTCGAATTATGTTCCGCCTCTCCCAATGTGCATGTCAAGTCACTTAGCTTTTCTTCTTCAGCTTTTGTTCTTCCAAACAAATTCTATTTCGACAATAACCTAGCGCCACGGGCAAATGATCTGTTTACAAATCCAATTAGTAATCTCACATGTAAGCCAATGTACCAGCTATTTGGCCTTAACCGACTACTTTTAGGACTTTAACCCCAGGGATTTCCACTTTATGATATTTTGAACCATGATTAGGAAAAACCCTCCCAATTTCGATTAAAGGTAAATCTGCTGCATCATTCTCCCATTAGAATCTTATAATTACAAACTCCAATGAATGGTAGGAGACCGAGATAAAATGATATCTAAGAATGTTATTTTGGATGCGATTTCGGACAAGAGAGCCTCGGATATCTTTAGGAGTGTCGCTTTAGCAAACTCGAATAGCGACATTCTTATAACACAATTAAAGCTTACTAGAAAGCAATATTATTCAAGAATGTCCAGCCTCAAAGAAGCTGGACTAGTGAAAAGACAAAACGGCAGATATCTTCTTACCTCTTTTGGTAAAGTAATTTCTAGCGCTTACGTGAATCTTGAGGCAAAAATAGATAATGCACTAACGTATTATTGGAAACTTAAGGCCATCGATTCAATGGACTTGTCTCTGGGACAAGAACGCAATAAGGTTATTTCTGTATTAATAGACAACCAAGAAATTGAAAGTGTTTTAATAAAGGAAGAACTACAGTCATCAACGCAGCCAATAGTTAACAGAACTCAGAATGGGCAGGATACGTTGGTAACAGTACCAAATATACTTTAATACGACAGACTGACCATATTTTTATCCAACGAGAAAAGTCTTTTTTTAATTACGCTTCTAATTTTGTAACTTGCCAAGAGAGCAAGTCACTATTACTTTTCGTTCTAGTGATCCAATTGATATAAGAACCAGCAAAAGACATGAAGAGTCCGGAAAATGTGTGCTGAAGACATAGTCAATCTAAACAGCGGATTAATGCAGTCTACATCATACCTAGTGACGATAATAGAAAACTGGAATTAGAAACAACAAATGGACTTGGTGGGAGTTTGGGAAAATTAGCCTCTATTGGGGTAAATACACTCGTCCGTCTGTCATAGCAGTATTTTTGTCTATGATTATCCAGATATGAATTAATAATATTATCCTGATTAAAAGGATCTGGAAGGGTTTTGAAAGCAATTTCTGACAATAAAGTCCCAGCTAAACTGGATGATGCTAAGAGGAACATGAAATCAGAATGCTTGGCAGAATTTATAAAATTAATATCTGACGACAAATCACTTCTTATCTTCAACACTATTTTTCTTGCAAGTGGAGATAGTAGCGATATTCTCATAAATCAACTCAAGCTTACTAGAAAACAGTACTACTCAAGAATAACTCGACTTGTAAAAGCTGGGTTAGTGAAAAGACAAAAAGGCAGATATTTTCTTACTTCATTTGGTACGGTGATCTATGATGCTCAAAGATTACTTGGAAATGCTGTCAAGAACTATTGGAAACTTAAAGCGATCGATTCTCTTGGGGGAGCAAACAATGATAGCATGCCAGAGGAAGAACGTAATAAGATAATAGATCAAATGATAAACAATCGACAAATCAAAGAGATCTTGCTTTCGAAGTTCTAACGAAGGTATTACTCTTTCAATTGGAACATGTATTTTCGGAATGTCAAGCCTTAGAAACACAGAATTTCTGGATTATATCAATTATCATTTTGTAACCTACAAGCATAACAATTTCGTCCAGCAATATATTGAAAAACACTATCTAGACTAATTGAACAATATTCCAATGGTCGGCAGAAGGCATGAATATACCTAAAATGCCAGAAATTGCGGCTGCTTCTATGATAAGATCGATTAAGAATACTTTCTTGTTGTTAGTGCGTTTTTATTAACATTATTTGGAAAGTTTCTTCTTTTCATTAGTTCCTCTGAACATGGACGGCTAAAAAATACTTAAAAAACCATTAGAATTAGTTTATATGATTCGATTCGACAATTCTCACTCTAATGTTGAAATACGGAATTCTTGAACTAGTAGCAAAGATTGATGGTAGTATTTGTCCAAAAAGGATGTCTCAGAGGTAACAGAATAAAATCAAGAATATCAATCATAGGACCACGAAGGTTACTTAAAATGAAATAGGCCGATGAATTGTATGAATAATAATGTCCATGATCTTCTATAGTTGAAAAATGAAAATCAGTGCAAGTCAGCAATTGTCTTCTGAGAGCGAGACCTTGGCATCCGGATTTTATAGAAACAACTAAACCTTTCTACAAGAAGACAATGATATTGAGTGGGAAAGTGCTTTGAAGAAATGATAGATGCACACGGCGGCTTATTGGACGGGTTGTACTGGTGGTAATAATGCCAAATGGAAACAAACTAATGGCTTTGCGATTAGATTGCAACTTCGTAGAAAGTACTTAATACATTAATTGGGCGGTTATTAGTAGCTCATATCGAACCATATTAATTCGGCAAGTCCACAATCAAAATGAGTATGAGATATACTACTTAGACTATAAAAAATCGTTAGCAAGTATCAACTTCAAAGTTTCCATATGATTAATTTGAAGTGGTGTTTTAATGTCGGATAAGGATTTATTGGCTCAGTAGAAACCTTTGAATA
>QHBN01000138.1 GCA_003176995.1 Candidatus Nitrosopolaris wilkensis | reverse complement strand
GCATAGAAATAACGGAATTCTCGCATTTCTTAAAACACGCAGCATGGTATTTGCTAATCTGACATACCTTGATTCTCTCAATAGGTATATTGTATTATGGTCTTACAAAGCTTTGACGGGATTATCAGAAAAAAGGCTGGTTTCTACTAAGCCCATTCTCTTGCAAGAAAAACAGAAAAAGAAGCCAAAAACACCTCACGGCCATCTAGTTTGTTGATATATAGAAATTAATATACAGTATTCAGATATATTCTGGTAAGCATTGTCGACTGATTTATCAGCTATCGGAGAAGATTTGTTACTGCGTAGGATGAATGAAAGGATTATAGATTGTAAATTATGTCCACGTCTGATAAAATACAGTAGAGAGATAGGAAAGACTAGAATACAGAAGTTTACGGATGAAGTTTATTGGGCAAAACCTGTCCCAACTTTTGGGGATCCTAAAGCTAAATTATTGGTTATTGGGTTGGCCCCAGCTGCTCGTGGCGGGAACAGAACGGGGAGAATATTTACTGGGGATAGCTCTGGTGATTGGCTTGTAAAAGCTTTATTTGAAACAGGGTTTGCAAATAAACCTACGAGTGTATCAAAGGATGATGGATTAATTTTAAAAGACGCCTATCTGACTGCGGCAGCAAGGTGTGCCCCTCCAGAAAATAAACCAAATCCATCTGAATTAGTAAATTGTTCAGAATACCTAAAATCAGAAATAAAAATATTAGAGAAGACAACCAAGGTTGTCCTGACTCTTGGAAAGATTGCCTTTGATGCATATTGCAAGGTGTGTAATGTTAAAGGACTGAAGTTTGGTCATAATAAGATTTATCCTATCCATAATGATAAAACTCTGATAGTTTCATATCATCCAAGTAGAAGAAATACTAACACCGGTACATTAACTTGGCAGATGTGGATTAACATTTTCCAAAAAGCAAGATCGATAATAAATAATTAATGAAAGTCAGCTAAAGCGAAGGTAAACCGTGGTGTGATAGATCTTCTGTTCGTTCGCTAAACTATATACAGTGATTCTTGACGCTTCATAAAGCAACATTTTTGAAACCACTGTTATTGACCAGAAATAAAATATATAATATTTATCTTGTTACTGACATAACTGTATTTTATAATATCTACTGACATAGCAACGGTGTCGATAAAAAATTCTATTTACTGATAACAAATACTTTTTATCCCAGATCTCATAAATTCTACACGTAGTGTCTATTATTGACAATAAAGATTGAGAGAATATACGATAACCCAAAAGAAGATAACAGTTTTAGAATATTGGTAGATAGACTTTGGCCTCGTGGTCTAAGTAAAGATAAGGTAAAGGTGGATTTGTGGCAAAAAGATATCGCACCAAGTAATTCATTAAGAAAATGGTTTGCGCATGACGAAAAGAAATGGGATGAATTTAAACGTCGATATTTTAAAGAATTGGATAAAAACACAAACTTTGTTAATACAGTCCTTAATAAAGCAAAGGACGGATCAATAACATTGCTTTATGGGTCAAAAGAAGAAAAATTTAACAATGCTGTAGCCTTGAAGGAATATCTTGAGAAAACTAAAAAGTAGAAGCGTAAAGGCAATATCTACTACATTTCTGTCCGTGCTTGTGGCTGCACCTTATTCATCAGGACTGGAGTTAGGTTTTATCGTAGTTGTTTTCATCCATTCTCTCTGCAAGTCCTGAGCGAATGCATGGCGCTTTCTGCAAATGACTTTTGCTTAGTTGATTATAAACTAGCAACTGGAGGTGATTCTCGAATTCTCAAATTACAATAAAGGTATTGTAGTATATTACAGTAAATAGACAATATGAACAGGCCACTCAATGATGTGGCTACTCTCTCTGAATATCTCATGTATTTCTTTCTTTGTGTGCTTCATATGCTCTTTATTTCGGCTTTTATGAAACATAACCATAAGCATTCTATGGATATACATTTAATGGCTGACAACTTCGGACTTGAATATGCACTCAACGGTTATTCTTATGTGCAATATGCTTTTGAAGAGCTTGAATGGGTGACTGGTCGTTTACAGATGATATTTTTGCTTTATCTATTTCTTTTGCTTGCAATCTATTTTTAAATTTCAAGTTTCGTGGCCTAGTCCTTAACTTATAACCACAGCACGGACACCATAATCCATCCCATTTCAAGAAGATCTCGCATATCTGACAACGTTTCTGTCCTGTAGAATAACGACCAATCCCAACTGGTTTCAGTGCCTTATGACGTACGCATATTCCTTTACAGACCATTTTATTATTTCATTCTTTCTCCTTTTGTATTTCTACAACATAATCATCCCGTGACAAAAACAGATAGCAAATATAGTGGCATAGGGACATGCGTCTATGCTATTATGCCGCTACTGCTGACACACCGGGGATTAGCTAGATATACAACTAAATAGATGCAATTTGACCTTAATAGGGTATCTACTCATGAAATATAGCGGATAAAAGTATCGAGCCCGAACAAACGGCTGCCAAGATTGATATATATCGAATAATTTCATTTCACTTTATCTGTGCTACTGCCCTTGCTGCTTGCTCCTGTTTTCTCGAAAAGACAATCACAGTCGCCTCATTATTTTCTACAAATTCTTTTGTTATTGCAAAACCAATTCCTCTACCAGAGCCTCTGATTATAGCTACCTATCCTACAGGTAACAGGGCCATTAATAATTAAGTTCCTCCCTTCTTCTCACAACAAGAACAATGAGCCTCTCTTTTAAAAAACTAATCCTTTCAATAGTGGATATCAAATAGGGTTTTTATTTAACAAAGTGATATGAATTAACCGTGGATATCATATTCTAACTAAGGTAAACTGTACGGGAACGAATCAGAAACGTAATAAAAACAATTTCAAAATTTAATTGATAAGTGTTTTCTAAGGTTTTCGATATCAAAATTGTGTAGCCTTGCCAAAGATATCCTGAATGATCTTCTTCTTACAATAGATGGGGGATGGTTCTCCTAGCACCGTCTTTATATCTAACAACATTCTTGATCTTGACATGAAATCTGCAAGAATTGTTAAACTAAAAGAATCTTTAGAAGTACAAGAGATCGAAGCTCCAAAACCCAAGGGTGCTCAGGTTCTCATTAAAGTTCATTCGGCAGGTGTTTGTCATAGTGATATCCACTTGTGGGAAGGAGGATATGAGGGCCCACATGGACTATTTTTAAAAACTACTGATAGAGGAGTAAAATACCCATTAACCCCAGGACATGAGATAGCAGGAACAATAGATACTCTTGGTGAACAAGCAGAAGGATTTAGCAAAAATGATAAAGTCCTTGTCTACCCTTGGATAGGAGAAGGATTATGTCCTGCGTGTAGAATTGGCGAAGAAAATCTCTGTGATAAACCTAGATCAATAGGTATCTATGTTGATGGAGGTTATTCAGAATATGTGTTAGTACCAAGTTACAAATATCTTGTGAAAATAGATGAGGGTATGGATATTGATGCAGCTGCAACATTATCATGTTCTGCGCTTACAGCATATGGTGCAGTAAAGAATGCCAATCTAAAGCCAGATGATAATGTTGTTGTTGTGGGTGCAGGAGGATTGGGCTTGATGGCTATACAACTAGCAAAAGCAGTTACAGGCGCCAGGATAATTGCTATGGATATAGATGACAAAAAATTAGAAGTTGCAAAAGATGAGGGTGCAGAAACTACAGTCAATTCAAAAAAGGAAGACCCTGTAAAAGCTATTATGGAATTAACAGATAAGCTTGGTGCCGATGCAGTAATCGACTTTGTAAATGCGTCAAAGACTGTAGAAGCTGACATGCAATTTCTTAGAAGAAGAGCAAAGGTTGTATTGGTAGGACTGTTCGGAGGTGAGCTAAAATTAAGTCTAATCAGTATGCCGACTAGGGCATACAGGTTAAGCGGATCATATACTGGGACACTAAGCGACTTGATAGAATTGGTATCTCTAGCAAAAAGAAGAGTAATCAAACCACTTGTTTCAAATCGATTTAAACTCAATCAAGCTACAGAAGCATTGACAATGTTAAAAGAAGGTAAAATCGCTGGTAGAGGGGTTATAAATCCTTGACTGGAGTAGCAACAGAATTAAAGACAATAAATCCTGTCACAGAAGAGGTTATCAATCGATACGATATAATGACTAAAGAGCAGATAAATGACAGAGTAAAGAAAGCGAGAAATACATTTGAAGAATGGAAGAAGGACTCTAACAAAAGAACAGATCTTGTCCATGATTTTGCTCAAGAACTAAGGAAAAACAAAGAAGAACTTGCTCGGACAGCCACAAAAGAAATGGGAAAGGCGATAAAAGAAGCCAGGTCTGAGATAGAGAAATGTGCGTGGGCAATGGAATATTTTGCAGATAACGGAAAGATTTTCACAACAGACGAAGTAATTAATGCAGATGCTAGAAAAACTTTCGTAACATTTGAACCATTAGGAGTAATAGGAAGTATAATGCCATGGAACTTTCCTTATTGGCAGGCACTAAGATTTGCAGCTCCTTCATTAATGGTTGGGAATACCATAGTATTGAAACCAGCAAGTGCTACGATGCAATGTGGAATAGAAATAGAGAAGACTTTCAATAAGGCTGGATTACCAGACGGAGTGTTTCAAACATTGGTTGGAGATTCCAGTATTGCAAATACACTTATTGATTCACCAGATGTTAACGCCGTAACATTTACAGGAAGCGTTTCAGCTGGGGCTAAAGTAGCTGAAAGGGCAACATCGCAAATAAAGAAATGTGTACTTGAATTAGGTGGAAGTGATCCCTTCGTAGTATGTGAAGATGCTGATATTGAAAAAGCATCAAACGGGGCTATCAAAGGTAGATTTATTAACTGTGGCCAGAGTTGTATTGCATCAAAACGATTTATTGTAGTTAAGAAAATAGCAAACGAGTTTATTGAAAAGTTTGCTCAGAAGACTGAAAAACTGAAAGTCGGTGATCCTATGTTAGATGATACAGATATGGGCCCTCTTGTCAACGCCGAGGGTTTGAACAAGATTGACTCAATTGTCAAGGACGCAGTTAAAGAAGGTGCTAAAGTGCTTACAGGTGGTGAACGAATAAAGAATAAGGGTTATTTCTACAAGCCAACCGTTGTCAAAAACGTTTCTCTTAAAATGCGCATAGCACAAGAAGAAGTCTTTGGCCCTGTTGCACCCGTAATGGTAGCCGATGATGATATGCAGGCTATAAAGCTTGCAAATGATTCTCAATATGGTCTTGGAGCAAGCATATGGACTGAAGATCTCGATAAAGCAGAGAAATTGTCAAGAATGGTGCAGTCTGGAGTCGTATCTGTCAATAATATTGTGGCTTCTGATCCTCGAGTACCATTCGGTGGTGTCAAGAAAAGTGGATTTGGTAGAGAGTTATCAAGATATGGAATGCTAGAGTTTGTCAATATTAAATCTGTTAGGTTTTATGATGAGCTGACGCATCGTCACCATGTGGAGTAAATATGTAAATAGCTCGCATTTTCCTTTTAATCTCTAGAAATCCTCCATAAAGTGGCCCCACTTAGCACCAAGTTGAAATCAATAAATTGTATACGGGCTAATATAAGACATGAGCGAAATTATTTCTTGGGACAAATCTCTGGGCAAGGAGGTGAAGTCAGGTGATAATAAAGATATTGGAACAGTTGAAAACACAACTCCTGATTCGATCAAGGTTAAGGACGATTTGATGCACTTGTACTCCATAAGCAAGTCCTAACAATAGGTTATCTATTAACAAATTAATGGATGTGTCACAGTGTGTCGAAATTGACAATACGAACAAGCTGATAACCAACTAGGTTATGTCTACAATGATTTTTATGCTTCAAGCACAATAAATAAACAAACGGGATATATTTATGCCAGAGATTGAAAAAATCAAGAAAAAGCCAGACGACAGGCAAAAACATATAGTAATTTTGGGCAGTGGTTTTGCAGGAATTGAAGTTCTAAAAAATCTTCAGAAGAAATTTGACAGTGATAAGAATATTGAAATTACCTTGATAAGTAAAGATAACTTTATTCTCTTTACTCCAATGCTTCCGGAAGTTGCATCTGGTATGATCGAAACAAGACATGTTGTAACTACAGTTAGATCGTTTTGCAAGCACACGAATTTTTACGAAGCAAATGTAGAATCAGTAGATCTAAGTAATAGAAAGGTTGTCATAACGCATGCTATTGGCAGACAGTCCGAACCAACTGATTGGTGCGAACACACACTGAAATATGATTACCTTGTTATCGCATTAGGAAGTGAAAACAATTTCTTTAATATGTCTGATATAGAAAAACACTCCTTTACTATGAAGAACATTGATGACGCTATTATTCTGAGAAATCATATCATAAATATACTAGAACAAGCAATCCTTGAAGAAGATAACGATGACCTAAGAAAGAGTCTTTTAACCTTTGTAGTAGTTGGTGGGGGATTTAATGGTGTTGAAACGGTGGGAGCAATTAATGACTTTGTACGAGAATCAATAAAAGATTATTATAAAAATATCTACATGACAGACGTAAGAGTAATACTTGTCAATACTAGCGATAAGCTTCTTGAGCAAATAGATGAAAATCTAGGCAAATTTGCACTAGAAAAACTAAAAGCTAGTGGTGTAGAATTTATAATGAATACTCACGTTAATGGAGCAACTACAAATAGTGCAAAGTTAGATAATGGTACGATAATACCATGTCATACTCTAATTTGGACTGCAGGTGTAACTCCAAGTAAGCTAATTGCAAATCTCACGTGCGAACATGACAAAGGACATAGAATTATTGCTAACAACTATCTAGAAGTGCTAGGATATGAGGATGTTGTTTATGCTCTTGGTGATTGTGCCTCTATAACAGATCCTCATACAGGAAAACCGTACCCTCCAACGGCGCAGCATGCTATTAGACAGGGAAAGATTGTCGCAAAGAATATAATTTCTGCAATTAAGGGAAGGGGAAATAATAATAAAAAAACAAAATTCGAATATAGAACAAGGGGAATGATGGCGGAAATTGGCAAAAGAACAGGTGTGGCAATATTATTTGGTAGAATCAAGTTGCATGGATTTCTAGCATGGTGGATGTGGCGTACATATTATTTAGCTAATCTTCCAACAGGTAAGAAGAAGTTAAAAGTTATTGGCGACTGGACCTCGGATTTGTTCTTCAAGCCAGATGTAGCGATGATAAAAAGGCCTGACATGCAAAGTGGGTTTGACAATATCAATAAGCATAGTAATGCGAGTAGTAGCAATATCAAAAGTAGAGAGTCTATATAAGGATCGCGTGCACCCATGTGGTATAGCTATATTGATGAAGTAGACCATGCTCAATCTGAGTAGAGTATTCAGTAATATTGGTTAGATTAGGAGAGCAAAAAAGCGAACAAGTGCACCGGTTCTTGACTGAATAGCTACTTAAGCTAGTATATCTACTAGATGATTTGTGGTCGGAAAGCTTATTGACGGAAAGGGTAGAATAGCCAGAAAACTGAGAATTTCGGTCACAGACAGGTGTAACTTTGCGTGTCTTTTTTGCATGCCTCATAAAAACGAGATAAGGTGGATTCCACAACAAGATATTCTTAGCTTTGAAGA
>QHBN01000137.1 GCA_003176995.1 Candidatus Nitrosopolaris wilkensis | reverse complement strand
AAGATAAAAGAAAAAGTAACAGGGGCGGGGGAGTCGATCAAACAAGGATCAGCAAGTACAGTGGGAAGAGATGATGACGACCATAAAACAAGAGATCTTGATTCAGCTCAGGCAAAGCCAGGGGAGATAGGAGAAGCAGCTTCAGATCCAATGACCACGGGCCCTACCGAGAATCTCCGTGCAAAAGCGGCAAAAACAATTAATGAAAGTGAGGATTCAGAAGAGCCAGCGTAGAAGATCCCTCTCTATTCTTTTAAAAGAATATTGAAACAGCAGCCGTGGCATAAACATTAGAAAAATTGTGTTTTTGGCGACGAATCTGATAACATTTTCCCTCTAAAATCGGCTCAGAGCAGTATGCATTTGATGTGGAAGTATTTGGACTTAATCAATCAGCGTTAGATTTGATTAATCATAAAGAAACCAGACTAGAGTATTTATGATTTGGATTTTATACTTCGTCTATGAAAAGAATAACGTTTGCAATATTGGGTGCCTCATTGGGAGCGGGTCAGGAATCGCAACGATCCGAGAAGATTGTCTACTTCATTACAATCTAGATTTCTTTATTGTGGAGCTAGAATCGTATACACATGAACAATTTTATGAAATTACGCTCTGCTTGGTAGATTCGAAACAAGAAATCGTTGTCTGGTCGCCGACGCAGTATGGTATACATCTAGGAATTTGAGAGTAGGAATTAGTAAATTAGCACGATCGAAGCAGGATGTCAATTTTATGGTAGGGAAATGCCCACATCATTGATTTACGTCAATTGGAGAAGTTCTATATAAAAAAAATAAAAAAATGACGGATTTTCGTTAGTGGTTTGAGATGCTCACGTCTGCGCTATTGGTTGCGTTGTTGCTTTGACTGTTGAGGCTTGCGTCTGCGCTACTGCAAACAACACCGGTGAGACACGTTAGGAGGGTTGGCGGGGGTGAATTTGTTGAGCTAATATCGTGTGATTGGATGATAGATTGGTCGACGTTGCCGCTGTGGCTTATACTACCATCCCCGTGGTTATGGATGTTTACGTCTGCTGTGTTAGTGGCTGTATTTGTCTGTGCGTTCAAATCTGCTGTTGCGCTGCCGCCACTACCTGTATTGGTAGCTGTGATTGAATTTGACTGATCTATAGACTGATGTACATTGCCGCTGTGGCTTATACTGCTGCCGCCGCTGCTGTCACCGGACCATACTTGACCGCCACCGTTATTTCCGCCATTATGGATATGAACATCTGCTGTGTTAGTGGCTGTATTTGTCTGTGTGTTCAAATCTGCTGTTGCGCTGCCGCCACTTCCGCTATTGCTGGCACTAATGGAATTTGATTGTGTAATGTCTTGATGTACGTTGCCGCTGTGGCTTACACTGTCGCCCTTTTTGTTGTCTCCTTTCTTATCATAGCTTCCACTACCACCTGATTTTTTGTCATGTCCACCGTTGTGAATGTGTACGTCTGCGCTATTGCTCGCTGAATTTGACTGTGAATTAATACTCGCGTCTGAGCTGCCGCCACTTCCACTATTAGAAGAAGTAATTGAATTCGAGTGACTTACGGATTGATGTACATTTCCGCTGTGACTTATTTTACCGCCATGTGCATATGCAGTTGAAGCAAGGCTTGCGCCTGGAACCATCATAGCTGCAATTGCTATAGCTACTGCTGTTATAATGCCTATTTTTCTGTAATTTGTTTCTGAATAATTCATGCAATTGCTATAGCTACTGCTGTTATAATGCCTATTTTTCTGTAATTTGTTTCTGAATAATTCATGTTAGATCGTTTAGTGTTAAGCCTTAGATAAAGGACTTAAGAATCTGTCTTTACTATGAATTTAGTATAAGAATCTCTAAGTTATTATATATAGTCTGATTGGCATTTCTAGTAATTACACTCCTATGTCTTTTGGCGAGTGTTCCATAATAATTGGGTCTGAAGCGCTATCGCAGTCGTAGGTAGGAATGAAAAAAGGAACTGTCTACCACAGGCAGGCGAATATACACAATAATTCAATGATAGGATTTGAAGGCGCTGGTCAAATGATCGGTCAAATCCATTCGTACTAAGTAATGGTACATCTAGTGCAGTATGTGTACCCCGTGCCAACGCGTTTGACGAGCCATTTGACCGGAATTGCGGCACTTTTGACCAACACATATAATTTACTATACCTATGTACTAGTAGATGCCACCAGCAATTCCCGACGAAATTAGAAAACGCACGTTTAAACAATGGTTGTCTGGGGATACGAGAGCTAAAATCGCTAGTGATAATAATCTAGGCGAAGGAAGTGTATCCAACATTGTCAGCGACTTTAACAAAGGATTGGCTCGCTCAGAATTCGAATCTATTAGGGAAGTTGCCGTAGAGTCGAGAAAACAAGGCCTTACATTAAGCGAACTTGGCTCTAGGCTGAGACTCTATAATTATATTAAAAAATTGGGCGCGAATCAGAACCAAATCGAATCCCTCATCGCTAATCTGGCCAATTTCCCCAAACCGGAGAAGCTCATCGAGGTTGCTAATCGAATAGCCCAATTATCAAGATCTGAATCAATACCACTTGAAGACATAGAGAACCATGTCAAACAGAAGGAGGAAGAAAAGCAACGACTTGAGCAAGAAATCAAACATAAACGCGTGATTTTAGAAAGTACAAACGTCGATGTTCAAACCATAAACGAGTATAAACAATTAAAGGACGAATTAAGTAAACATCGATTGTCGACTGAAGACCCGACCAGACTTTTGTCAATTCTACAAACGATCAAGCAGATAGGATACGATCCCCAGAAAATTGTAGCCCGGTTCTCTTATATAAAATCACTAAGACAAACAGAAAAATGACTTGAAGATAATTGCAAAATGCTCGAAGAACGAGTGGCCAGATATCAAGGTGTATTATCATACGGCTAATCGATGGCTTTATCGAACAAATGCGCCAAACAAGAAAAACCCTGGCTCTAGCGCTTTCTTTATCGATCTCTTCTATAGTTGTGGCTCC
>QHBN01000136.1 GCA_003176995.1 Candidatus Nitrosopolaris wilkensis | reverse complement strand
TCGTTTGCATTTAGCTTACCTCTACATAATGAGAATGTTGAAGTATAGTCACGCTTCTGTGCCTATCATGAAGTAGAACTAGTAGTATTTTAGCCCTAGTTGTTAACTCTTAGAGTTCCTAGTAGTGGGAAGCATGTGTCTTTGCTACTGCAAACAACAAAGAGAAGATGTTAGAACATCTATTCGATAGATTTGAAACATACTTTCTGACAGAATACACGGATGATGAGTTTAGAGCAATTGCAGTACAGAGGTTGAAGAATGAAGGTATTCAAGATCAAGAACTAGCGCTCTATATTGCTAACTCTGTCTTAAGAGGACTTGGCAGAAAATCATTTCGAGACTGTATCAGAATCGCCAGAAAGTCAAAGACAATGCAAGGTGTAGACGGAGACGGTCCAGACACTAAAGAAGTATGGTCTAAAGTGAACTCCGTCGTCCTTATCTTCCATGCTTGTTGTTCTTATTGAAACCGTGAGATATTTCCTGTGTTTCTGAGAGTCTCAATCTACATGAGCATAGTTGGATTCTCATATTCTACGAATTTTAGTCCAATCATTTTCTTTTCTTAAGAATTTTGAATTTTAATACTCGCTTATAGATATGTATATATTTTACCATATCTTATAAATATGTATATATTTAGGTATTTTTGGACCAACATTGTAGAAGTTTTGCAATGCTTTAATATTACTACTACCTACTACATATGAACAAACATGAGAGAGCGTCCACCCAAGACAAAGAAAAAATTCGTAAAGTGGAATTAATGGTACAATTAAAAATGATCGAGATGGGTGTTACAAAAAGAGATGCGTATGTATGGTGGTATGGTATGGTGGTATGGTATGGTGGTATGGTATGGTGGTATGGTATGGTGGTATGGTATGGTAATGATCTAACTCAAAAACCACCGCCCAATAATAAAATAGGTTGGTACGTCACAAAATCAGACAGCGAATTAACAGTCGAAGAAAAAGAGAGCATATAAATTTGTAAATCTCTATGGAAAAGAGAACTGGAGAAAGAACAAGAGCGTGCTAAATCTGGGAAAGAAGAAGAACAAGAAAATGAATTTAAAGAATTCGATGGTAGCAATGGAGAAAAAAAGATACTTATATAGTGTTTAGAAGAGATTTAGGTTGCGCTATATGGGTGCTCAGAAACAAACCTGAGTATAATAGATTATGCGATCTGTCTGATACGACAACTTATTATAGTAAACCACTTTCTCAGTATGGATTTAATGCAAAAACCGGCGAATGGAACCTAAAACTATTTCCCGTTACTCAAACTGATGCCGATGTGAGGAATAAAATTTGACCTAGATACGTATGTGAAATCGTTGACTAACTTTAATGAATATAAACAATATCTGTCGAAAATATAACCTCGATCTAGGTGAACTGGAACAATATAATGAATGGATATTTTATAATCAGCCTACACCCCCGAGTAACGAATTCAGGGATATGAAAGCCTAGTATTTTAGTTTCACACCAACGACTGACCTTCATATCTCCACATATTGAAGGATGCAGGCCAGCTTTCAGCTTTCAGGAGTTGCAAAAGAAACAAAATCTTTACAAGTACTTTTTTACATCTAGGATTATTGCGTTGATTTGATACCTTTTGTGTTTTAGCTGGAAAGCCATTTCCTTAGTTCACTTTCTGAAGAAAAGAACCCAGTTGGAAATTTTTCATCAAGCATATTTTGTCCATTTGTTGGTGGAATTGGAGAGCCTGGAGGAAGAAGGAACGCGAATTTCTTAACCCCTGCTTCATTATATATCGGGGAGATATTTTTTGTTCTCCATGGTCCTATTAAATCATCACTAGGATGAAACAGGAATTTTCTGGAATCAATGAAAATCGTTTTTGCTTTCTTTTGGAGTGCATAACCAGCCAAGAGATAAAGAATCCCTTGAAAGTGTGGAGCAATCATATCTTTAGTAGCTTCTAACCAATCCAGCGTCAAAAGTGAAATTTCTTCGCCATTAGTAATTTTTCCTAACGAATCTTCATTGAGTGTTTTTGCGACCATAATATTCAGAGTATTCTAAATCTATATTTAAGTTGGATAGTAACCTCCTGGTAACAGACTAAAATCGGATGCAATTTCATAACGAATCTCTTCAAATTAGAAAATAATAAATAATTTATTTCGAATTCTCAGTCATGGGCAAATTTGACGATTATGAAATTATTAAAGTTCCAGAAGAAGTTATTTCAAAGATGAGCGCATGTCCAATTGACCTTCTTTTAAAATCCTAGGACAAAAATTCATGATTCTAATTCTTAGAGACCTTATATTGTTTGGGGAAAAAAGGTTTAGTAATCTTTTAGAACCAGTTGAGGGAATTATCAGAAAACTCTTTCGATAAGACTCAAGGAACTTGAAAACGCCGGTATAATTAAAAGAAAGATTTACAGTGTGAATCCCACCAGTGCAGAATATCTTATCACCAAAAAAGGAAGAATGTTACGTCCAATATTAGAACAAATGGCAGCTTTTTCTTTATCATATTGTAGTGATAGCGTTTTTGAAGATAAAAAACCAAGATCCTTTAAAGAAATCGTAGGAAGATCTCCTGCCTCTTCTGCTTCACCGCCAATTCGCATTGGAGGAAGTAGATAATTAACTCCGAGTACTTTTGCACCCAGTAATGTGTAAAAGCTAATTCTATTTTTTCTTACAACGCTTTCTTCTGAATCAAGAACATTTTCTCTTGCATCTCAATCAGGAGACCAATTCCGTTAGAGACAAGGGAACCAAATGTTTCAAGAGTAAACTTAAAGAGTTCCTCCCCGATGCCTCTTCTTCGATAATTAGGAATAACCGCTATATAATCAAGTAAACCAATTCTTAAAGGTTTGAATATACATCAATGATATTCCAACAACCGAATTGTTAATCACGGAGGTATATAGATGATAATTCTTGTCATTCTTAAGCATTACAACTACTCTTTCAACTGGTCTTGTCCCATTTGATGGGAATGAAGATTTGTAAATGTCGAGGCTTTGTTCAAATTCAAATGAATCAAAATCATATATTTCCTTTATGACCATTTAATCGCGGAAATACATCATGTCATATATTATATTAAATTTCTTTATTTAAATTCTATAGATTGGGGTTAGGTTATCTATAGATTGGAGTTAAGTTATTACTCTGCACTAGTGAGCGTCCATGGTTCATCTGTATCAAATTACATACCACCAAATATTTCTTCTTAACATTTTTTACAATAATACCAATTGCCATTGCACTTTTTATAATCTGGCGTTTTATTCATGTAGATAAGGAAGGAGTAGAACGAACAAGAGAGCAACGACGACGACAAGAAACAGAACCTACAAAGAGAAACAATTCTGAATCTATAAAAAGGAAGAACTTTGTGGCTGAGGATAACGGCGGTAACGTAGACAATATTACAAAAACTGTTCATATTCATCCTGCATTATCTGAAGTCGCTTGGGCAGCTGCTGACTTACGTAGAAAATAGACATAACTATTATTAGGTTCTATTCCCTTTCCGTCTTCAGTCCTGTTGAATAAATACTCCAGCTCATTCGAAAGCCTGCTGTGAACTATTAAGCTAAACAGCTTTACGATACAGTAGCAGAGGCAAAAGAAAATATCAAAGATCAAACTGTAAGTATATGATGACCAATCAAGATAACAATAGTAAACCTAGTCATTATGATAGCCAAACGAAAGAAGATAAAAGACTAGATCTAGCGCCAATTCGGAGAAAGAGAGGAAGAGCTTGTAGAAAATGCCAGGAAACATGGTATAGAAGCCCATGGATATACAGAAGATGATTGGAAGAAAGAAATAGCAAGTAATTTTGAACATTTCAGAATGCACATTAAGATCACATAGAAAGAGATTCGGTAGTACCGTACTATAGCAGATTAATGGACCGGCAAGCAAGAACACGCGGCTGCAGATTGGATGGATACTGTCATGAGGGCTGGCAAATTTGTTTAGAGTCAGGCATGCTGGATATTTGTTTCTAACACTAATAATCTCATAAATTAAATACTAGTGAGGATAGAGACCAAATAGGTCTGGACTCTTGGTTGACTACGATTCTCAGTACCATAATGAATTGATTATAGACCAATTTACAAAGCAGGCAATTCCCTTTACTCAAAATGCGGCTCATTCAGCTGAGTATGCAGTTAAACGACTGGTCACATTGAGCAACGCCAGCAAAAAAGATACTGTTTTGGATGTTGCCTGTGGATCAGGATTAGTATCCTGCGAGCTAGCTAAGGTGGCAGATCGTATAACCGGAATAGACATTACACCAGCTATGATAGAACAGGCCAATTTGCTAAAGCGACAAAAAGATCTAAACAATATAAAATATGAAATTGGAGATGTAGCTCATTTACCATTTGCTGATGCATCGTTTTCGTTGGTAGTTACTAGATATAGCTTCCATCATGTAGTTGATCCTTACTCAGTCTTAAGCGAGATGAAGCGTGTATGTATGCGAAAAGGAAGAGTAGTTGTAATTGACGTTACTCCTGCTTCTGACAAAGTTGACATGTATGATTATGTTGAAAAGCTCCGTGACCCCTCACATGTTAAAGCATTAACTTTTGCGAAACTACGGGAAATATTCGAAGAGATAGGTCTGACGATAATAAACACTGATTTTTTTAGAATTGAGATGGATGTAGAAAGACTGTTACTAGCTTCCTTTCCAAATTCAGAAGACATAAATAAAATTCGTCAGCTATTCATTGAAGACGTCCAAAATAATATACTAGGAGTAAACAGTCATTACGTAGGAACAGAGATTCATTTCACATTTCCTACTTCAATGATTATAGCACAAAAATCTTAACCTATATATTTTCTCCGTAGCAGTTAGAATTGCATTTTTGGGTATGCGACTGGAATTACTTGAGAGAATTAACATCCCCTCTTAGAGTTGGCTCCTCCCAACGTAAATTGTGCAACAGTATTAGACTTGCTTATTAAAAATACTATGCATTATGACATAATCTTAACATTGCTGACAGATAATCGAAAAGTGATTGGTGTCTATGAAAAGGAAAGTTGCATTAATATGAAATGCCTCTAGAGGCCAAGTGGTCAATATCCAGAGGTTCGGAAAGTTAGGTTTATCTAATTGGTTAATCCACACCCCAAATGTCTATAAATTCAGCAGTAACTTTAACAGCAATAAAGCAAAAAAATGCTAAAAGTGTAGAAGAGATGTATTAGTAGCGTTTCAAGAGGTACATAGAAGTTGGTTTGCGTCACGTATCCATGTCTAAAACCGCCAAATACCAGGGTATCTTGTCTTCTCATGAGGGACTGTTCTCGATCTCCAAAACGAAGATACGAAAGATATTCGAATTGAAATGCGGTATTATGATTGAAGGGGAAAACAAATGGAAAACGTTGATAGAAAATACTACTAATGACCTCTTTTTTCGGTCAAATAAATAATTAGTCCTGCCCCTAAGAGAATCAACCCCAAGGCGAGCGCAATACCACCATCAAGTGATTCTTGTTTCTTGCTCTCTACGAATGTTTGTAAATCTTCAGCGTCCGCTAAATCCAGTCTCTCTTCCCTAAGTCTTCGTAAGCCTTCTTCAATCCTTCTCTTTTCTTGTTCTCTCAGACTCGACATTAGTCCTCCCCCTCTCCATCATTTCGCCTATTTTCATCATCATTTACCAGGAAGAATATTGGATTGCAAAAGATTTCTGGATCGCAATGATATGGTTTTGTATTCTCAGTCAAAAGCAAATTGATACTGCCATATTTGAAAAATATTATGGTTATTTTGAACGAAAGTATTTAGGCGGTTCTTCAATTCGTGGAGGTTTTTTTCAAATACAGTTTTTTGATAGACTTTTGGATAAATTCCTTCGGAGTAACCATCTAAGAGAGGAGAACCCTCCTGTGCCGGTCGCTCATATGGTTCTAGAATGCCTTGCAATAAATCGATCAATCACGTTTGACAAGTTAGTTCAGAAAATAAGGGAAGCGAACGAGAACTTTTGGAATGTGACAAGTTGTAACTTATCGTCTCTTGTGACAAGTTCTTTGATTTTAAAAAAAGAAGATAATCTATAACTTGTCCTTCTATTAGTTTTGTAGTTTCCCTGGTGAGATCGTCATGAACGTGTTGTCTGTATTTGTTAAAGTAAAATACATACATTTTTTTTGTTACTGGGTTTGGTAACGAGTCTATAAAATTGCGATAATGATCATTAGTCGGTGGTGCAAGCAATTACGATAACAATAATAAGTAGACTGACTAATAAACATACTTTATAGTATGTATCATCGTCATGATATAGATATTGATTGTTCTGCTTTAGCTTTTAGAGCCTGATTCATTTCTTCGAACCCCTGACGTATGTTTGTATCAAAGTTGCGAGCATAAATTAGCACAAATAGACCAGTGAAGATTTCCCTATGAATAAAACGTACATGATCCTTCCCTAGGGGCTCTATTGTGAAAATGTGCTCTCCGCTGAATAACCCTGGTACTGCAAGCCTACCTATCCAGTGAAGCTCTCGCTTTGGTTCCACGTTAAGTATTATTGGCCTAAAAGTCATACCTCTTTCATTTTGAGGTTGAATGCGGACTTTTAGCCTGGCTTGTTTCTTCAAGTCTCCGCTTATTTTAGTAATAAACGGATTCCAGTTAACAAAGTTTGGGAAGTCTGTGAGTATTTGCCATACTCGCTCATCAGATGCTCTGATATCTATTTCCGTTCGAACTTCTTTAGATTTCCTCTTACTCCAACCCATCACGCCTGCTACTATAGCTGTTGCAACAACGCCAGCTGCAATCATATACTTCGTTCTTTTTCTTGTTTCCATAAATTCAAATTATCTCTATTTTGTTAGTTGGAGAGGCGTATATACATCTACACTATTAAAAATATCTGTTGATTTTATGAACTCATGTTCTTTATTATTGACTATTACCTGTGACAATCGTGTTGAGAATACCACTTTATCGAATTGTTTGATTATTCAATAGATATCAGGTTGTTTGTTGACATGGTCTTTGCTTTTGCGACAATCCAATGGAATACCACTGCAATTTGAATGATAATTGGTTAAACGGCACCTATTGAATATTGAAAACATAACATCAATGAGTGTTACCATATGTAGAGGCTTCTTTGCAGGTGTATTAATTGGGTATGAGTTAAAGTAGTAAAAATAATAGCAATAGTCATTGGGTTATTTTTCGTTGGATTAAACTAACTCCAAAACCCGCAGATAGTCGTCATAAATTCGAATAAACTTCAACAGGTGTTCCATGATGTTGTTACAACACTTGCGGATGCGACAACTCAGATTCATGCATTTAACAGTAGTATAGTGATGGCGACAGCAGCCTTAGTAACGTCGAACCTTGGTATTCCACTAACCGCAGTATACTGTCTGTATCTGACATTAGCCTGAGTAATTATATCATGTGAGAATATCAAATTAGTTGGAATCCTGAACATATTTAATCAATGGTTCTTGCCAGAAGTAATATTTCTATATACCCAAGTAAAAATATTACAATTAATATAAGGCATGTTCAACAGTCTTAATGATGCTATCTTCAGTGTACACTGAGGGATGAATTTGGCAACTCCAATGACTAGCTATGACGTCGCCATCTCGTCTAATGTAAAACATTTAAGTATGGGAAAAAGACTGTGTAATCGAACAAAGGATTGCATGCCGTCATAACGGTGCGAAAGAGGTCCATATTCTTACGCTAAAGAACAACACTAACCATCCTGTAAAAATTGATCGCTTCTCTGGACTTACTGGAGCGATCTATATTTTAAAATGCTTGTCAGATGGGCAATCGATAAAGGATATAGCGCAAAAACTTGACAATAATGAACAAATGGTTTCAACGTGGATAGGTTTTCTAAAATATAACCGCTTTATAGAAGAAAAGGAGGATGCAGAAGAAAATAGCATTAAATTGACAATATCTGGCATTGGGAGAACATGGATGAGAAGATACGAGTTTGCTCTCAGATAGAAACATGCGCTCGCACATTCCTGATTGAATAAGTGATTCAGAATCATTAACAAAAGCATAACATCGACACCAACCTCTTTGCTCATCAACTAATAATAATTGCGACCAAACCCATAATATGCCTAAGATGAGCAGTCAATTATCACCACAACCGTCGCTCGTAGAATCCAAATTATGTGTCGGATGTTGATATGACTTAGAAGTCAAAGAAAAGAAATTAAAAGATATAGAACACTAGATTGAATGTCCCAAATGTCATGTTTCATAATATTATCATCCGACTTTGCTAGACTTTGCTACTTTTGTGATGAATGTGACTTCTCTCTTTGCCTGTGACAGGCATGCCTGCGGGTAATAAAGGTCCAGCAGACGTATGCAATTTGTACGTCTCGTTCGCTACGCTGAACTTGGTGGTCTAGAGATAATAAGTTAATCCATTAAATCGAATACATGATTTGTTTAAAATAGCCAACATCTTATGGAGAATGTAACATGTGATTGCTCAATCCGCATCGGAGACAGTAATATCAACTCTACAATCCATCGTAATAATTGGCGTAATTTCAGGCATCGGACTAATAAGACATGATGTCTTCTGACCGGAAAGAAAAGGCCGAATGTGAACTAATTAGTCAAGGAAGTAAGAAAGCAACAAGAAAGTGACGAATTAGACCAAATATACAAACAAAACACCGACGACGATAACAGCGATGGCCAATCCAAAAGCCATCGACCCGGTTCTGCAACATTGACCTTTAGAGTAATTTTTCGTCCCTGCTGCTGATACTTAACAGGTATATGCATTATCATGATATTGAACTATAATTAACAAAGTCTTCTAATAGAAGTAAGTGTTTTTAATAAATTGTTAGCGTATGGCCAAGTTTTTTAAATATTCTAATATATTGTTTACACAGGATAATGGTCGGTAGGTTTTATGACAACCATTTTATATTCTTGCATAACAGGTTGCATTGCCATGGAAGGGTATTGCGTTAAATGTAAGTCAAAAAGAGAGATGAAAGACGAGAAAAAGGTCACAATGAAAAATGGAAAGCCAGCCACACAAGGGATTTGTACTGTGTGCGGGACAAAGATGTTCAAGATAGGCAAGTGATCTTATCAATCAATTTTTATTATCATTGTTAGGTGTCGAATGGATATTTTGTCGGCTGGCGCACATTTCAAATAGATTGTTTCTAGTTTCTTAAAATCTCAAGGCATAATACCCTGATCTACATCTCGATAGATTGTTTGATAGCTATACGTGATCTAGTCAAAAGATACGACAATTTGACTGCCGTGGACAGACTCAATCTTGATATACATGAAAACGAGGTTTTCGGACTTTTGGGGTCAAATGGTGCTGGTAAGACCACGACCATACATATGCTTGCGACTCTACTCAAACCTACATCTGGTACTGCTACGGTAAATGGTTTTGACATCGTAACTCAATCTGCTAAGGTGAGAGGCAGTGTAGGCATTGTGTTCCAAGCCCCGAGTAGTGATGATATGCTCACTGGATACGAAAATTTGAAACTCCATTCTTGGCTTTACAGCGTGCCGCGTCAAGTGAGAGAAAAACGAATTGCTGAAGTACTTGATTTAGTCGGACTGACTGAAAGAAAAAGCGATCAGGTCAAGAAATATTCTGGAGGAATGCGTAGACGATTAGAAATTGCCCGGGGGCTTATTCACAAACCTAAAGTAATTTTCCTAGATGAGCCAACATTAGGTCTTGACCCAAGTAGCAGGGAATCTATGTGGAAATATATTGAGCGGCTTGTAAAAGAGGAGAAGATAACCATAATATTGACAACTCATTATATGGAAGAGGCTGATATGCTATGCGATAGAATTGGTATTATAGACAGAGGTAAAATAATTGCGCTTGATACACCCTCAAAATTGAAAGGCATGATGGGAGGTGATATTGTAAAACTCAAGCTAGTGGAAAAGAAGCGGCCGAATATAGATATGTTAAAGAATTTCAGCTTCATTCATAAAATTGAAAATATCAGTGATGATGGATTACTTGTTTTATCGGTAGATAACGCTAGTCGGAATCTTCCTATAATTTTAAAGCATATTGATGCCGAATCGGTTGAATATACAATCCCTACATTGAACGATGTATTTCTTAGGTCTACTGGACGGAATATCAAGGAGGAGGCAGAAGGAGGATTTATGGAAAAATATGCACGCTACGATCAGAAATAATATAGATGCTCTTTTTTTAAATTCAAGTGCAACCTATTTTATCTCATTCATTTATGATGTGTTCGTTAGTATGAAGGATTAACTCTTAGATGGCCATGGATTAGCAACTTATTCCATCAGCAAATCGACAGTCTTATCTTATGTGTGCGTATTTGAAGTATATCGGACGCAGACTCTGTTGCATGATCCGATATTAACATTATAGGCACTATCCTAATGTTCCACTTTGAATATACTAGTAGTCAAGAAACATATCATCTGCTTATAATTGGCCGCATGTGAATATGTTTGAAAAAAGATAGCTGATTATGCTGAGAAGGTAGGAACTACCAGTTACCTCAAGGAACAAGAGGCTCAATGAAACTCTGCTAACAGTATTTGTAGAGACTCTAATTTGCATTTATTCCAAATTATTTCCTCGACGGTGTCAATGATTAGGTGTAGTACTTACATAGA
>QHBN01000135.1 GCA_003176995.1 Candidatus Nitrosopolaris wilkensis | reverse complement strand
AGTTTCTTGATTAGTAGTACTTCTTCCCTTCTTAACTGACATCCTCCTGATCTTGTGGATGCATTATTTCTTATTTCAATAGCAGGTTCAACATCCAGCTCATCTAGTAAGTTAAAGTTCCTTCTGTTATCATGCGCCTTGTCTGCATGTAATTTTTCGATGTCATATTTTTTTGCTGCTTCTCTTACTAAAGGACAAAACTTTTTGGCGTCGTGTACAGTTCCTTTAGTTATTCGAAAAGAAACCACTTTCTTGGATTTTGCGTCAACAGCTATATGTAATTTGACAAATTCCTTTTTCTTTCGTATCCATTTTTGTTCTATATAATGACCCTTGTTTGATACAGTCAGTCCTGATGCATCTACTATCAACGTTATCGGTCCTTCTCCTTTACCCTCATTATCATTTCCAAAATCTGTATTCGCAATTGATTTTATCCTTATCATTCTTCTCCTAATGTGAGTTAAGTGTATGTCCTCAACAATTGTGACATATTGAGATAGTCCACGTACTATCCCTTGAACCGTACGATAAGGGATTCTAAAACTAACTTTCAGAAACGCCAGAAATATGGAAATAGCTATCGGGGTACTGAAATGGCGCTCCAAGGTTCCCATTTTTCATTATTGTGGTTTCTTTGTTCCATGATTTTTAGAAATGCTACGTTAATCAGGATACGTCCCCGTTCAATCAGAGTCGTTATGATCATGCCATGACTTATCTAGTGACATGTGAAGAGAACATTTTCAACCCAGCTATAGCATTTATGCTAGACTTTTCACGTTGGCACAGATCCCACTTTCTTAGGCTTGATATATAGCAGAAAAATAAAAGCAATTAGAAAAGGGATAAGCAACAAGAGACGAACGAACTCAGGAAGAGAATATAATTTCTGAAGTGAGAAATGCATGGACAAGGATGTGATTTCGTTATATGGCGATACAGCTAGAGGGGACTGAGAGGTACTTGATATAGAGATATGGTTTAGGAAAGTGTACATGTCTGACATAAATACAGATAATGACGTATTGCCATAAACTCTCAAATCTTTACCAGAGATTTGATCAAAATTAAATTCTTTGAAAGAAGTAATACCATTATTAATATTTACAACTGGTTCCCTAGTATAAACTTGGATGGGTTCTTCATTGGTAATAAGAGCACCAGAAGCGTTATCAAAATGGAAGGATCTACCATTTGACACTCCTGTTAAGCTAGTTGTACTTCTTTTGTTATTGAATGTCATGTGAAGAAACGAAATGTTCCTGTGGTTGTTATCATTACTAAAAATTAGATTACTGTACAATCCTCTTCCGTTTGTAAGAGAAACATTGTAATTATCGTCAGCTCCGTCCATAACTACGGAACTATAGCCCTCGATATGCAAATCACTGATATTGGCAATTGCTGTCTCTTTACTACCGGATCCTATTACTCTCATTTCTTTTAATTGCGTCCCTGTAGGGAATATAATTGCCGTTGTATTCACCTTGATGTTACCTCATGCATCCATCTCTCTGAAGGTAGCTACATGAGTGGCGAAAATCTGTTTAATAGTTGCTGAAGACGAAGGAGTGAGTCCTAAACCTAATAGCGCTGATATCCTGCCAAATATTGTGCATGCTTGTATAGCAGATATTTTATTGTTAAACAGGTTGGAAAGTATCGGCCGGATGTTTATGTACGTGATTTTACCTTGACTAAGGGCTGCTTCCTTGACAAAGATTGGTCGCAAATCTTTGTACTGAGGAGAATCATAGACTCCCGTCATAGGAACACCTTGCTTTGGTGATATGGAAACAGAGTTCGATGTCATTTTGCTTCCTTGAAGGCTTGAGGGCTCTGACATATTGTTAGAATTAAACATAGAATTACCTATGGATCCATAGCCATTTGTATCAAGAACAATTAGATGTCCTCCACCATTTACAAATCTTATATAATCAGATAATGGTCGCAGGTTCAATTTACTTAATTCTTGAATTTCATAATGATCGAACACTGCGTCTTGAGTCCTGACATAACTCAATCCAAGATAACCAGCTGTAGCGGCATGTTCATTGTGCATGTAACTGGTACCATTTAGGAAAAGTTCATCGTGTGTTCCAGACTTACTATTTTGAACAGACAAAGCCATATTTAACACATCTCCAGGTTTCCAAGTTAGATTAGTCTTTATCCCAGGCCATTGAGGATAAACAGACAATTTACCGTCGATTATGCTCGTCCATGAGACATAAACATTTTTGTTATCGAGGAGTGTAATTCCTGCACGTTCATAATTTTCGGGATCTTTCCATGAATACACTATGGATATATTGCCCTGTCTTGTGCTGATTATCTTAAATGAAGTACTTACAGTCGAGTTCTTGGAGTATACTGGACTCAGTATTATTGCTTCGGAAGGATTTGACGTGCCAGCTCCACCATGGAGACCATCTGAGGAATATCTCCAATATCCCGAAATAATATTCCAATTACTGCCGTTAGGGATGCTGGAAGAACGAAAATCATCGTAATAATTGTAATAATTAGTAGGATCAAGACTTAGTATTACCGTTTTGCTTTTCAGAGCATTGGGATCTGAATCGTACAATACTGTATAATTCTTACCTGATTGGGAAATTATATCATAAGCATACATCCAAGAATCATCATGGCTTTCAGTTGGAATAAGCATGGTTGTTTCTGAAATAGAAGAAGGAAATGAAATATGTGTAGCATTGTAGATCTTCACTTCTCCATTTGAAAAAAGAACAGGTAGCATCGGAAGAAGATGTTGATAGAACCAACCTTGTTGTGGCTGCTCATTTAATAATTTAAAATCCCGAGTATCCATGTATATGTAAGCATGTTTCAGATTGTAGGCAGCTAATGTAAGCAAGGGTAGCTCGGGATATTTGGAAAACAATGAAACATGTGGTGAAGAGATTTGATATCCTGGCGCAGCGAATACAAGTATATCGTACGAAGATCTTGAAGGCGTAATTGTGAATGCATGTGCATCATGTTGTAAAACGCTTTTTAGATATCCAATCGCCTGCCATTCCTTCTCACTCATCCCGTATGAATTACTATTACCAATGGCAAACCAATATTCAGATTGAAGAGCCATTGTAGAAAACCCTGAAAGCATAATACTAGAGATGAGAATAACTAGGAAGGTATTTGCAAGTAACGGTGTTCTTTTTATCCCCACTCCCGTCTTTATATATTCTACAAATTTAATCAGGGGTATAGGAGCTAAAAGGCAGGCAAAAAGAAATACGAATGATAAGACCCTCTTTTCCCAATATCCTGTTGTTATGAAATTAAGGTTTACAAAGGAAATTAGTCTACCCATTAAGATAATAAACACGATAGAAGCTAAATCATGGCTACAGAATTGTTGGGTAAGATATTACTCATATATCTCAATGATATTATTGCAAAAAGTCCAACAATTCCTAACATGAGAGGATAGATGAACCAGGGTGTAAATCCTATATCCGATACTGAGGAAGTTTTGAAATCTTCAATGAAGAACCAAGTTAAAAAACCAAAAAGATAGACAAGGATTATTCCAGTAGATAACAGCAGGTAAAATCTAGTTCGACTACGAATAATCTTCTTCGCTACAACACCTTTATCTGTTCCTTTTCTCCTCCAATAGATGCAAACAGCGATTGCCAAAATCGGCAACACTGAAGAAAGCATAACCCTATAATCAAAATTCGTGCTTCGTAACTCCGACATCCATAGAAACGATGTATATAAATAAAACACGGTGATGATAATAAATCCAATTAACGATGACAACAAAGCATCATCAAGGCGTAATGCATTATTACTGCTGCTTCTCTTAGATACAAAGGAATACACTGCTATAAATAGCCCAAAAATCTCAGCTTCAGTTGCATGAGTGAGGTACATTGCAAAAATCAAAATGCTGTACAACGGAACAAAAATTGACTTTGGCAAGGTTCCGACCTTCAGCAAAAAATAAGCCGATATTCCGACCCCCCCCAAAATATAATTGAGAAGGCTATGGCAAAGACGTCAATATTGTTAGCTAAGGAATTGGCAGGTCTTGCAATACTAATAATACTTTTCTTATCCTTGGCATGTCTTAAAGCCGAAAGTATCCGACTATAATAAGTAATCCTGATATTATGATGCTCCTTGTGCTTTCGTTTATAGATAAAAGAGCCAATGTAGAAAATCCAGAAAAAATAAAACTTAATAGATAAGATAAAACTACAACCTCAAGTTTAGATAAATATTTGGTGATTCGGAATATACCGAGTAAGGCGCAGCCTGATAGAATCGACGTACAAAGAAAAGATAGTGATAGTTGAATAATTCCTCCTCCTTGTAAATGAAATCCATTAATGACAATTAGAACAGAAGAAGAAGCAATGCGAGAGAAATCAAAAAAGAAGCGTTGGAATTTTGATGCATTTTTAATATAGGCTATACTGATTTTGAGATCATAATTGATCAAAATAAGGTAAATTATTACTATAATGCACGTGTCAAAAATGAAAAGAACATACTTCATTGTGGATTGGACTAACCACAAAGTAAATGATGAGGAAAATACTGCCACTAGTACGACTACGATAAATGATGCTGTGGACGGTCTTACTAAGGCGTTTTCTTCCAATAAGTATCCCTTTAAGGCAACTCCAAGAGTTCGAGAATCGAGTCAAGCACATTTCCTGACTTTGGAGTATATTTTGATGAGTACAGCATCCCCTAAGTGACTAATATTGAAGATGAATTCACAATGGTGTGTTGTCATTGCTTAAGAGAGATCCCCCATTTATCATGATACAATTTAAAGACTGGCTGTTTTGTGAGATGATATAACTGGTCCAAGTAACTGACATTGGTTTTCAATCGAGTCGGAAAAGAAACATGTCCCAGAAGATCATCATATGAGGAAGTACCATTTTTGTAGTCGTAACGTGATAAGTTTTTTGTTAATGAGAGCACACCCTGTTCAAAGAGATATTTTGCAGTGGAATCTTTAGTAAGGTTATAGTAGTCATGGATTCTTAATACCGTATACATCATCCCACTTAGAATTCCTGTTCCTGTAATTCTATTACCAGCATATTCTTCATACCACCAACCATCATGCGGTGTTTTATAACTTACACCACCATCCTCAACCTCCACAAAAAATGAATTTAATACCTGTTTTGCTAGTTCGAGATACTTTCCATTTCCTGTAATTTCATATGCCCTGGTTAAGACTGGTAATGTTTCGCCCTGCGCCATAGCAGAGATCCACGGCGCAGCTAAACCATAGAGAGGGTATGGAAATTTATATTCCAAAATAGAGTAATTACCCTGATAGACAGTTTTATTTACTAATGAATAGGGTGGATACGTAAGTCTATACTCCAAAATAGTACGATTACCATGCGATACTGAATCATTTAATAACCAATTTGTACTATTAAGAAATGCCTTTTTGAATGTATCATTACCGGACTTTAAATAATCATCGTAATATGTAAGAGCAAATTTGGCCACAGTGAGTGGATTCCTCTGAAGTCCAATATTGTCTCCATAATTTACCATAGGAACGTTCGACCTATCTAATACAATCTGGGGAGTAATTGATTGGTTATTAGCTGATAAAATGCCATGCGCAGGCCGCATTAAGATTTCGTCATCTGTATATCTAACTAGCAAAAGAACAATACAAAAACAAATTATCGAAAATCCAATTTGTTTTTTTATTTTATTAAAATTAGCTCACTCACCATGATGCGATTGCTCCAACAAAGATATACTGTCACTGTTAATAAAAGCTACACTAGCTTTAGGAAAAATTTGCGTGTCAGACTAAAATAATATCAAGCTGACGTATAGCTAAATCTCTTGGATTTGGTTCTGCTATAGTGATTGTGAGTTCTGCTATGCTCGTGCTAACTTCTTTTCTCAATGTCCATACTGTAGAATCTTGTTTTAAGATCGACGTATATGTTGAGAATCAATTACCCACAATGTAAATGCTGAAAAGAGACACTATAGATAATATTATCAGCACAAGGGTTGAGGGATTTGTCCTTTGATGTACTCTTCTTCCATTAATTAATTGACACTCAATAACAAATTCAGAAATACGTCGGCTATCTTATGCTATACTAATTAGAACCTCCTCCCATTTGTCTCGGTAATCTATGATTAGCTTTGTTCCGGAAGGCGAGGATGTAGGAGCTAGAGTAGTTTCGCCAGGATGAACCGAAATTATGACAATGTTGGGTCGTACGATGGTAAAAGGCAATATAGATGTGAAGATTGATGAGATGGTGTTAAACATTCGCGAAGATAAATTTGCCAGCAAAATAATAGGAGCCATATTAAGGATCTTACTTTCACTCCACCTAACTATTCCTGCTTTATCAAGGCTTTTGAGTGAAAATGCACCGGCAACTGCCACTTCATGTCCTTTAAATTTACAATATTCAGCAAAGAATTCTATCCTTCTCCAAGCAGCGTTAGGATTTTCTTTCTTGATTTTGCCATAAATATGAGAATTCTTGTGTTCTTCAATCCACTCATTTTTGACTAACCCCGATATGATAAGAAGCGCTGCAGAAAACGACACCACTAGATTGAGTCATTCACATTTCAACATAACTTATCGAAATCGTATTTTACTTCCCTTCCTCATTCAATAAAAGACAATAAAACCTGACTTAAGGTTTGTGAGACGGTCATCAGATATATATAGAATCAGAAGTTAAAGGTGACTCAAACCTAAATGAGTGAGCTTGACTTTGGAAAAGGAACAGCATATCTGCATATTGAAGCGAGCACGAAGATCCTGTCTGGGTATATTTTTTGGCTTGTCCTATCCAAGGAACAACCCGTCGTAATATATGATGATTTTCTTTAATCTACGAGATTTCAAGCATGTTCGTAACACGATTCCGATCAAGCTAATATGAATAACGTTAGCCGCTTCTGCCTCTACAAGATATGTTTCTATGAACTCTTCTGGTTTAACATTCAGGCTGTAATCTCGATAGAATTTCCGGATACCATATTTGTCATTAACATTAGCTATTAGCACCTTCGAGTCGTATCCTAGCAGCCGCTGGTATTTTGTCAAAACATAAGCCCCGACAGCATACCACACGTGTAGGATTCGCATTATTGTATTTGCCAACGTCATGACTATTAGCGCTATAAATCGATTTCTAAGTTAGTTCCAACGCACGGAAATGCTATGTAAGAACATCCGTTTTCAAATCGGTCATCGTCTAGCCGGAAACCACTTTCTTTCATCGTAAATCATATCTTATAATTCTTAAATAAAAGTCTGTTAGTACGTTTGTTTGGATATTCTCATTCGTATGTTTTTTTATAGTGAGAAAGAGTTCTAGAGCCGCAACGCAATGAATGACTAACAGTTTGGCCGAGTTTAATGCTAGAAATTATTGGGAAACAAGACTTAGTGAAAACCTTGGACTGCATGGGACTGGCTGGTTAAAGCTTGGAAGACACTACTATAATTGGATGTATAAAATCAGAAGAAAGGTATTACTCCGTAAAATCAAATCCCTGTGCATCGATTTCAATAATAGCGATGTCATGGATGTTGGATGCGGAACAGGTTTCTACATCGATATGTGGAAAGAGCTTGGAATAAAAAGTATGGGTGGAATGACATAACAGATGTAGTCATACAAAACCTGAAAAAGAAGTATAGTATCGAAGATTTCTATCGACTTGTTAATAGGAGATTATGACGTTAGCAGGCTTCTCCCACATGGATATGATATCGCTTCTGCTTTTGATGTGCTATACCATATTGTAGATGATAAACGATACCTTAAGGCCATTAAGAATATTCATTCCCTCCTAAGGCCAAATGGAATTTTCGTTTTCTCAGAAAATTTCGTACACGGCGACGCAATAAGAGGTATACATCAGGTTAGCAGGCCACTAAGCATAATCGAAAAAATGCTAATCCGAAACGGATTTGAAATAGTGGAAAGATTTCCAATGTTTATCCTAATGAACACGCCTTTAGATACAACCGAACCCCTCATAAGGTTGATATGGGGATTTATCAGCTCAACAGTTCAATATAGTGAAAAAGCTGGAATGGTAATTGGCGGTATTTTGTATCCACTAGAATTGCTGTTGTTGTTATTATTGAAGGATGGTCCCTCAACAGAAATAATGATGTTCAAGAAGACTAATTTAATCGAATGACTGAACTTGAGAAGTTTCTGGACCTTGATCTGGTGATTCAACCACAGTAATACTAACTGATTGTGTGTTTTAATACTGCTGAAGTGAATTATGAGACTTGTTTCCGCAGAATTAAATACGTCAGTTAGTACTACCTTACTATTAACTGTATAACATCAGATTAGTCGTCCTCTAAAAGGTTTAGTTTGAGTAATAGATCAGATGTCGGATCTGCAATTTTCCGAGGGAGTATTTCTAAAGCATCATGTAAATCCGACTTGTCCAGAATGCGCACCCTTGAAAATATAACATATGATATCAAAACTGTACCGATTATCCCCGGGATATAATATATTCCCAGATGACTTAACAGGAATGCACATCCAGTAGGTATGGCAAATATAGAAAAAACTTCTCTCCAAAATATTCGCATTCTAACTGTCCTTGCAATAATTAGTGAAACGAGAAATCCTACCAGTGTTCCTATCGTGTAACTCAATGCAGCTCCTATTCCTCCAAAAATTGGAACAAGTACAAAATAAGATATTGTACGTGAAATACTGACGCTGAGACCTACTATCAAGACCCGTTTATTGTTGCCATATGAGTAAACTAATACTCCTACCCCACCCAGCACAGTTCCAGGAAGTATAGATAACAACAAAACTTCCAACGTGGAAGCTCCATCAACATACTGTTTTCCAAATAGTTGCATAACATCCTTTGAATAGAAAACAATCGAAGTGGAAAGCGGTAAAGTAGCAATCAGTGCAAGCTTAGTTATCCTCCACGCTAGTCTTTTGCGGCCATCCGTCATCGCACTAATTGTTGGATATGCGATCGTGGACAACGCAGATGCAATTAGCGTTATACCCGTAACAATAGAGAGTGCTATGAAATAAATTCCAGCTTGGCTTGCTCCGTTCGAACCATAAACTACTATCGTTCCTAATTGAGAACCTATTGTAGTAATCAAACCTGGGATCCAAAAAGCCATACTCGCAGCAAGAACAATTCTAAGAGATTGATATAATCCAGCTTCTTTTGTGGCACCAGCAGATTTAAAAAACCTTCTAACTACCGCAATGGATAAAAAGACAGATGTTAAAATGGTGGCAGATGCGATACTAATCGTGATTCCTAACGCCCCAACTCCCATTAACACAAGGCTTGTCGCTAGTGCGATTTTTATGATAGTAGAGACAAGTGACATCGTCGATAGTATTTTTGTTTTTAAGGAGGCAATTACTACTGATCTGAGTATTCCGTAAAATGCGGATGATGCTAATATAATAATAGTTACTATTAGCAAGTTAAAATCAAGGTGAAAGCTATCATATATCCAATTCCTGACGATGAAGATTATTGCACTACAAACAGCAGTCCCTATGCAGACTATCAATAAAGATGCTTTTACAAATACCTTTGTCTCATGATCTTCTTGCTTAGAAATGCTTCTTCCTAAGAATCGTTGAACGCCACTTGGAGCTCCAAGTGACCCAATAGAAGCGAAAATTGTAGCAATAGTTATGACCGCTGAGGAAATACCGATTACACCTGTTGTGGTCAGCTTAGACAGGATTAACCAGAAGACGTATCCGGATAACAAGATGCTGCCCGCTTCAATGAAGAGATATATTGTACCTTTTCCAAACTCAAGTTTGTTCAACCCTCCACTCATAGCTAGATCCTCTTTCTCTCATTACATCTGGTCTCAGTCAAGTACATGATTAGTACGTACCTTCTTAACCACTCTTGTATGATCTAGAGTGACAAAGACTACTGCTACAGGCTTAATGATCAAAACGCGAAGAAATACAAGAACATGATATGAGTTGGAAATGACGAAATGAAGAATAAGAGAAGCCAACTTATTGTATTGAGGTATATGAGGGTCTATCCTCACAGTAATATCCAAGATTAGATGACCTGACACCGTATACGAATCTGACATTAATACAGATAAAGCAATGTTGCCTAAGACCCGACCATTCAAATAGTTATAGTACAATTTTCCCAAAGTACTATTTCCATAATTAACGTTCATAATTGGCTCTCGGCTGGTTGCAGATACCGATGTTATCAGAAGATGTATTGACTTTTATGGATAATAATAAAGACGATGATGTGTGAGTATTAAAGAGATAATTAGCAATATACCCATAACCGTTCATATTAAGTCCAAGAAGCTGTCCTCCAGACTTAACACGTTCAGCGTAATCAAGAAGTGAAGGAAAGGCTGAATAGTTATTTGATTCTTGAAACCCAATACTGTCAAACACTACATCATGAACCCTACCGTATGTTAATCCAGTATTAACTTGTGTAGTGGCGCTGTAGTTATACTTTGTATGTAAATCGTAAGCAGTGTCATTTAAAGAGGGCTGAAAATGATCGTCTCCTTTAGACATACTCATATTAAAAAAAGTCATAGGTTCCCGTTTGAGAAACCTGTCTATACCACGGCACGTAGGATGAATAGAAGTCTTGCCATGGCTAACATCTGTGAATGAAACATATACTACTTCATCAAAAACTGAAATTACTGCATATTTATAATTCTCCGAGTCTCGACCTACTTGTCCAAAGACCATACTACCAACACTCTCTTCTAGATCGATATAAGACTTGTCCAACATGGAATAGTCGCAGAAAATGCGATGGTAATCATAAAAAGTTAAGTATGTATGTTATAGAATGTATCAGGAGATCGAATAGTCGAAGAGAAAGACGAGGTCACAGTCAAATTTTCAGTCTTCTTTTACGTAATGGTTGATAATGTCTAATATTACTAATGCATTACTCCCTGTCGCTCTATTTGTTATCTGTTCAGGTTATGATATCATTCGTAATTCCTCTCACTTTAGTGCTAATCTTTTATATAGTATCTATCGCTTTCTTTATACCTAACTTTCTTATTGACCAAGAGTAAATGCCGTCCGTCATGGTGCAAATTCGTGCCGTAACGCTCTGCCAATTTGCTAATTCATCCAGAAGTAGCAATGTGCCTTATTCCCATGTCCACGCCTATCACATTTTAATACTGAAGGTCCTCAGGAATATCTTTCTCTACCACTACGTCTAAAAATCATCCATCGTCCTTCTTGCACAATTTGGCAGATCTTTGCATTCTTTGGTTTTGGTTCATATGCTTTGACTACACTGATCCAAAAGCGGCATTTGGCTAACTTCACTTGTATCCTGACCCAACATTCTACAATCGTTTTGGGGTTATGTTCTATCCTTATCAAGTCATTGTCTACTGAGATAAGATATTCGCTATTGAAGTATCTATCTTCTTGCAGCTTATTGGTTGAACATAGACGTGGATCTTCTTTTGTCTGCAAATAGTGTTGTAGATTATAGTATTCTTGTTCCGGTGCTACTACCTTGATGCTTGTAATGTCTTGTTTGACCTTACAATGATAGCTTTTCTTGAGTAATGGCATCACTCATGTGTATACAACTACGACACCTAATCGTGTGTGATTATACCAGTTATAGATCGTTGTTATTTGCAACAACAAACACATATCGGCCGGAACAATATAGATTACTACGCTTATGCTTACTGCAGACAAATACGAATATGGATTCATCCCCCAATCGTGCAGCGAATCCTATCGAGACGAACTTCATGGCTATCTAACACTTGCTTTTATGTGAATCATATTCACAATCTCTCTTTGCCATTCCATCCTGATGAATTTTTAGACACTTCTCGTCTTATTTCCGTAAACGCGGAGAGAAATATTGACCTATAACCTAGGAAAATTAAGAATTTTGTTACGGACATATCGTAGCTGTCCAGAACCAGTTTAAGTCAGCCTTGCTTGCGGGAGCCGCAGAGAAGTTAACCACTACATTAGTTGTAGTTACAGTAGCGAAATCATATTTGGGGCTAGATTACCGGGGGGCTCAGTAGTCTAATCTCATTTTATTGCGATAATGAGATTCCTTAGATCCGAGTAGCCGCCTATATCGGAGAAAATTTCTTCATCCAGGATACTACAGCCTAGCATCTTTGCACCGAGTTAATTAATTTCCTAAATAATGGCGTTATTCTCCATCTCCCTTTTCCACTTCCTCAACGATCCTCCTTCCGCCCCTAACCCTTCATGAATCCTATCCCAAAAGGAAGTAGCGGGCTGCCCACTTCCCATCCTGAACAATAGTTTAAGCTATCTCCGTTAGGACAAGCATCCCAGGAGCATTCTCGCCGGCTTGGTATCCTAAACGATAACATGAAGTTACCTTATAGAAATAATTTGATTACTGGGTCTAAAACTTTATTAGTCTAAAAAACAGTTTTCGACTATCAAACAAATGAAATGGTGCCTTATATGCGTACTAGCTCTTGTTTCATATGTTTCATATCCAATAAGTATATGCTCATCAATATTTTATCAACAGATCTTCGCTTATAAGATATTATACTTCGCTTTTATAAAACCCACATTTACAATAGCTGCTTACAATAATTCTTTTGCTGAGCCGTCTCATCCATACCACAACAACAGCTTTTACGATTTCTATCACAAATATAATTCAGCAATAGTAAAAGGATTGAATATCACAAAAGATATTGGATTGCTCACGAGTAAAATTAATGAGAAAATGAGACCTGCTGATACAGAATTCACTAAACTAAAAGACAATATCAAGTATCTTATTCCTAATTCTAACATTAGTATCTTAGCAGATGAAGATGTAAATGATGGATATATCTTTAATTATAATCACAATAACCACGCAGCGAACAAATATGATATCTTACTAATTGGACATCAGGAGTACGTCACACAAGAAGAATATAACAATCTAAAACAATTTGTATATAATGGCGGAACTCTAATAATTCTTTCAGGAAATGTTTTTTATGCAGAAGTGAAGTATGATAAAATTAATCACTCTGTCAGACTCGTCAATGGTCACGGGTTTTCTTTTGACGGACACACTGCGTCAAGAGGATTTATAGAAAGATGGGAAAATGAAACCAGAAATTGGGTTGGTAGTAATTCTTATAGGTTTGGTACATCAACAAATAACATATTCAAGAATAACCCATTTAATTATACAACCTTTGAAGATTCTTACATCACCAATCCTCATGACAAAATCATAATGAATTATGGTTTAATGAATAAAGGATATGTAATAGCTACCTACGTACTTGATTATGGAAATGGCAAAGTAATTTCAACAGGTATTTCAGGAGTTAGGTTATTACATAATACAGCGTTCTTGGTTTTTTTTGAGAAAATGATAACTAATAATGCAATACCCAATTATTTGAAAAACAATACACATATTTCAAATTATCAATAGTGTATTTCAGAATTGAACCAGCAGGCGGTCCTGATACTTCCAGACTTTTCACTCGTTCTAATTTAATAGAAATAATTGATATTCATGATGTATAGTAAAATTAGAGGTTACCATTTCAGTCAATTCTTTAGATTTGAGAATTTTGATGAAGTTGAGGGAGTTCCTAGCTGTTGCTGTGTGTGACATCGAGTTACTACCCTTGATTGTTGGAAGTGCTTATACAACCCCCGGAAGGCAACCTTTGAAAAACGTTCCTTCGCAACGATGAATTGAGTCTGTCTAGTATACAATGGAATAAGAAACGTTAATGAAAAAGAATTCTTTCCGAAGTTACAGAATACCGTGTTAAGCCAGCGATTCAAGATTGAATTTGTTCCTATCTATTACGATATTTCAAAATATGACAAGATTGAAGACTGTCTTACCAAAAAGTCTTTTCACAGACAATTGGACTTTTTCCACTCACCCACTCGGCCTTGACCGAAAAGGTACGATTCTGTTTCCTTCCATTAGGCGTGGCCGCGCGAATCATTCGAACGACGGCAGAAATTGTTACGAACTTACCCAACGCGGCTTTGTGATTCCGCATAACAATAACTGTCACCGCTATGAAGACATCAGGAATATTGAAGTCATAATTGCGAGAGACAAGTGAGGAATGATTTTCTCTACCCAAGTCGGCTTGCACGAAAATGTTGCAGTCCTGGATTATGAAAACGAATATCCGAATTTAATTATGAAGCATATTTGAGTTAAGAAACAGTCACATTATCAGAAGAAGGAAGAGTCGTGCAAAATCCTAATAAAGAATCGACCTTGCTTCCTCAGACCGAGGCATACCATATAGATCGGGATGGACTGACATGTTTGTCCACGCGGTAAGTTTTTCGTACAATGCAGTTTCTTGTGGAACCGTACCCAAGACTGCATGGACAGCTCGCGTATTGTCTATTTCAGAATGAACATAAAAACGAAGTTATTTGTAATAATGTTTCGTTGGTGTGTAAGTGAATTTGTTACCTAAGTGTGTAAGTACAACAATTAGTTATAGCTACTTTACTTGTGGCATCCATCTTTTCGATGAAATCTCAGTATAGAATAAAGGTGTCACATGCTCTAGAAATTGTAAACCTGCATGAAAATGAACAAAAAATTATTAATGATCCGTTATCAGCGAAAGGTTGACAGTACTGGATATTAGAGATGTCACAAAGAATTCCAAGGTAAGCAAAGCTAAAACAAAGAAGGAAAGGAATATGATAGATATAAAGTGAAGTAATGGTACAGGAATATGATATCTATTATTCAAAGATATCCAAGAAGAATGATTCGATTATGCAGCAAATCGGAGTGCTGAATAAAGCCCCTATTGTGTCTTAAAGGCTCGTTGTATAGAATAGACACTTTGATACACGAATCTAACAAAAAATTAAACAAGTATGAGAACCTCGGAGTTGATGATATCCTTATGCATTGAGGAAGAGTTAATAAAACAAAATTGATGTATAAATCATTAGGCCCAGTAGAAACCACCCTTCTTTCACACAAATCCATCAAAGATTTGTAAGAGCATAATACAATATACCTATTGAGAGAGTCAAGGTATGTCAGATTAGCAAATACCATGCNNCGTGTTTTAAGAAATGCGAGAATTCCGTTATTTCTCCACCGAAAGAGTAATCACATATTCACAGTCTGGCAGCATATGGTATTATTGGTGATACGCCAGTACGAAGGGAAGAGTTATCGCATGTTTGCAGAATGGCTAGTTGAAGCGTATTA
>QHBN01000134.1 GCA_003176995.1 Candidatus Nitrosopolaris wilkensis | reverse complement strand
CTGAGAATTGAGCTACAAACTAGAGAATATCATAAAGGTCATATGTAGTATGAGAATGTTCTCACCAGACGATAATATCTCTATTCTCAGGTTTTAATAATTTTTATCAATTAATATCAACCACTGGAAATAACGTCTTTAGATTCACCTCATATAGCCATATTTGCACTAATTATCCATCTTATTTCAATAATCTTTAGAAAACGTACGATAATGTAAAATAATACATTTATAGATTGAACTAATTAATAATAATTCGTGTGTATCCCACGAAGTGTTCCCACGCCCCAACTTGTCTGGAACGATGTCAAAAGAATAGTAGAACAGCAACAGCCTCTATTCGATACTTTCGGGGGCAAGGCGACACTAGCCGAACAGAAGACTGGAGAGATTGAAGAATGAGGGGTATAATGTAATGTATCATGAATCAGCTAACATAGAAATTATTCGAAATACTAGAGAGTCGATAAAGCGATCTTTTGATCTAGTAGAATCCGCAAGTGATGAAGTGTTGAGAATATTTTCATCAATCAACGCATTTCGTCGCCAAGTCCGGATTGGGGTGCTTCACTTATTCAAAGAATCAGAGCATGGTGTAAAAATTAGAGTCTTGATACCTGCTGATTACCAGCAGATTACACAGATAATAAATGAAGTGAATTTGGTACTGCCTGAGCTATCCATTAGAAGCGTTGACATGAGTTTACAAAATACAATTGGAATTTTAGTTGTTGATCGAAGACAATCCCTAATTATAGGATGATACAAAAGATAATTCTTACGACGCGGGACTGGGGGCATACTCTGATTGACTGATGACTGACCGATTGCTTTATCATATGCTTCAATCTTTGATAGTCTTTGGAAACAAAGAGAATTATATGAAAAATTAAATGAGACGTATGAGCAGCTAAAAATCAATAATAAAATGCAAAAAGAATTTCTCGATATAGCGGCTCATGAATTACGCACTCCTATCGAGCCGATACTTGGATTAACTGGAGTTCTACGTTCTGATAAAACAATGGATAGAGCAGAAGAAGAAGAATTACTGGATGTTATAGCTAGGAATGCAAAGAGGTTGCAGCGACTTGCTGATGACATTTTAGATGTTACAAAAATTGAAAGCCAATCATTGGAGATAAAAAAAGAAATAATCAATGCAAATGATGTGATATCAAATACCGTACAGGAACCTAACAATCAAATAGATCATGATGTGAAAGTAGAATTGATATACATTCCTAGAGACCACGATATTATTTTTGTAGAAGCAGATAAAGATTAACTCAAGTTATTTTCAATCTCTTAACTAACGCTGTCAAATTTACCAAGAAAGGCGGCGGAACTGTATCCATAACTATAGAAGAAGAGAAACAAGACAACGGTCCTCAAAAGCTTGCCGTTGTTACTGTCAAAGATTCTGGTACAGGAATAAATCAGGAGATATTGTCTAGATTATTTGAGAAATTCGCTTCAAAATCGTCTGAAGGAACAGATTTAGGATTGTTTATTTCTAAAAGTATCATTGAGGCTCATGGTGGAAAGATATGGGCTAAGAATAATACTGGAGCAACATTTGCATTCAGTCTACCATCAGCAAAAACAAGAGATAAGATATAATGTGTTAAGATATAATGGGGTCGACCATCGATAAAAATAAGAAAAGAAGGATATCGTTAGTAGGCGATGATTCTGACGTTATTTTACGTTAAAAACGGTCTTAGAGTAGATTCATTCATTGATCCTACTTGAGCAATGTAGAATTTCAAACCCGGGAATAATGCAAGTCCAATTCAATAATTGACCCTGAACTCTTCGAATTCACCTGTATACTTTTCATACTTTATATCAACATCACTAACAGTGGCCTTAGGTGGGCCTGAATGACACCATTCAATCACCTGTCCAACCTCTGCCTCATATCCTTCTAAAAGCACCTCCACTCGTCCATCTTTTAGATTACGTACCCAACCCGTTACACCATGCCTAGTAGCTACTATTCGAGTGTTTTGTCGAAAATACACACCCTGCACTTTGCCGAGTACGAGAATATGTGCTCTGATTTTCTTGTTACTATTGTCGTAGTCCTTTCTGGTAAATGAGGATGGAGAGGATGACAATATAACCAACCAATCTCTATAAGTAAAATATATATAAACTCTATTCGGGGATAAAAAAAGCGTGGTTAGAATATATCTCCTCCCTCTTCTATAAAGAGTCGTTCATATGACGATCCTTTTCTAACTAGTTTAAATTCTCCCTTGGCAGTCTTCATAATGACAGGTGGTTTTATCTGACAGTGAAAGGGCATATTGAATACGAGGGAGTACGCTCCTACATTATAGAATGACATATATCTTCCAACATCTGCTTCATTCAGGCTCGATACTTTCGATAAGGGAAAAATGTCATAGGTATCACATAGCCTACCTGCCAAATGGATGTTCTTTGTGGGTAGCTGACTTGTTGTCTTGACTTTGTTTTTAGGTATTGAAACTATTTCTTGTGGATATTCTTGTTTTAAAAGAGCTGCATCTAACAATAAATGATAACCTGCATCTAATATGACAATTTTGTGTTCACTATATTCCTTAGTATTTACTATCTTAGAAACCAAGATCGATGATTCAGCTACAAGAAACCTGCCGCTTTCGATCATCAATTCGAATATTCCATGAGTGTCTACTAGTTGGTTGAGTCGAGAGACAAGGTTTTCAGCCATCTGCGTGGGACTTGGTACTGGTTCGTCATAGGACACTGGAGTCCCTCCCCCAATATCAAATGTATTCACCTGGAAGTTTGGATACTCCTTCTTCATTTTTGTAATAAATGCATCCATCTTGTCAAGCGCATGTATAAAACATGAGAAGTCCGTAATTTGCGACCCAAGATGAAAGTGAAAGCCCTCAAAGCTAAGTAAATCATTGTCCATTAGGTGTTTGATCATTTTGGTTGCGCTATCGATGGTTCCACCATTGAACGGAACTCCAAATTTGCCGTTTCTGTATGACGCACGAACTCCAGCTTTAACTCCTACCTCTGGATTCACTCGGATCATAGTTGGTACCTTTACACCTATTTTGCTAGCGGCTTTTGCCAAATTCGTCATCCCATTAAAGGAACTCACGACAACTTTCCTTACACCACTTTGTAATACCTCAAGGTATTCTTCGAATTCCTCTGTAACGCTTGTATAAATGATGTTTTCGGGAGCTGCTTTGCATTGTTTTATAAAATGAAGTTCGCCAATCGATGTCAAATCGAATGTTATACCATCAGTTATGAATGTACGTAAGATCGCTGGGTTAAAGTTAGCTTTAATGGAGTAGGCGATCTTCAGAGGTCCAACGAACTTTGTATATGCTGCATGCAATTCCTTGACTTTTGCGTGCAGCGTATCTTCGTCAATCAAATAAAGCGGGGTGCCGTACTGTGCAACTAATTTGCTGATTCCATTTGGTTTTACAAAGCGGTTTAACGCTGGTGCCGTTAGATCTAAATTTTCCACCAGTTGAATCTGAGAATTCTCCACCAATTTCTTTTTGTTATTTTATTGCTAAAACATATAACTTAAAAACATTGCCCCCCTGTAAATTTATTGCTGTTGCAATAACAAAAAATAAGGTCGTGGTCCATAATCGGGGACATATTTTTCCTATCCAGCCCCCTAAAATGAATAGAAGTGTTATTGTTACGATCCAAAACACTTCTCTAACAAATTCGTTCATTGTTTTGTTTACTGCAGGATCATACGAATTGTTAATGTCCAAAACATCAGCATAATATGATTTAGCGATGGGAGATATGGAACTAGCATTGTCATAAATGATTCTGGAGAAACGATTGCAGCCAGTACAATAAATGTGATACGAATGACATAAGAACCTGCAAAGTATCTATCTTATAATTAATAAGCAAATCAGTGCCTGTTTTAGGAACAAGCCATCACAATTAGCCAAATGGAAAAGTGGTACAAAGGACCCAGTATCAATGTAGTCCGTGAGACAGATTATTTTATATGGCCTTCTTTACGCAATTCTGCAAGTATCATCATTAAGGTGTCATAATCTATGTCCACTTCATTCAGAATAACAGAATGATCCACTTTTCCAGATCTTCTGATAAATTTTTCGACCATCATCTTTTTCTTTTGATACTCCCTACCTCTCATAATCTTCATACTCTGATATTAAAAATGACTAGATTATTGTTTTTATCTATGCTCTGGAAAGAAAGAAATAAACTTGTATGATTTCTATGATCAGATTTATAACTGGTACATAAGCAGAAATCTAGAGACACTGACCTGCAATTAAAGAGTTCTAAACCCAACATAATAATTAAAAGAGAGGGTTTGAAGCATGCGATAACGAAATGATGAAAATCTTGGATTCGAAAATGTATCAGTCAAAGCAGTGAGTGAGAAGAAATAGTATAATAATAGTATGGGAACTAAAAATTAGAGTTCATTTTTTTCTTACACTAACTACTAGCGTCCGCAACATCTTCGATCATCTTTTTTCCACTTCTTTCTGAATAATAGAATCTAAACCACAACATCATGCTAAAAAAGACCATCGAAATAGCATGTATTTCTAATCCAACATCACCTTGTTGAGCGGAAAGTACAGGGATTCCATTATCCTGAAGAATATCAGTTATCTCCCCTAAAATCCAAATTATTATAAAAATCGACATTTGGAATTGAAAACTTCTGATATTCCTAGATCGCACTGCCAGCCATACAAATATACCCAATGCTACCAAAAGCAGCAATGTTGTAATGCTGTTCATAAGAAGAAATAAGGTACCCGGATTCCATACTACAACCGTCGTGTTTTTTACTCATATTTTTTGGTTTTGCGAAACCAGAATAAACAATTCCAAAGAATATCAATACTTCAACAGAAAGCGGTTCAAAAACTCCTCCTAATAAAGTTAAGCCATAAAATCCAACAATATGGTAAACGGCATGTGTCAGTATAAAAATCGTAAGTATCAGTGTTAATTTCCTTATACTGTTTTTGAATTATAGAGTAAGATAAATTGGAACTTTAGCCGCAAGCAAAATAACAATGGCACTGATGAAATGAAGATTAGTTTCTAACATTTCGGTGGATTACGCAGCCCAAAGCTGGCCGATAGACATTGCATTTCTTCGCATAGTATGTCTACGTATTAATGCATTAATAAAGTGAGACATAACTTCCAGATAGATAAGCTACTCATCGAAATCACTAGTGGTATTCGCCTCTGGTTTTGTAATCGTAACAAAGGCCAACCTTATTTAGCTTTATCAGATCAAGGCTTTATCTTGCAATATGGTTCTTCTTGATATCGATATGCCAACTTTAAACAGACTTAAAAAAAGATTGATGACAGTAGCCAAGGTTTGTTTTATGGCGGCATCTATTGATGTCCAGTTGCACCCTTAGGGATGGTGTTGGTACTGGTGATGTCATATCACTGCCCGTCATATTACTACCTGCCATTGTCTTAGTAAAACTAGTTTAGTTACCGGGCATTATTGTCTGAGCCGATAGTGACATACTATGAGAGTTCATTCCTGCTAGTACGCTTCTACCAATACAACTGCAAAAATCGTGACCTCTAGATTGAAAATTTGTTTCATCGCGTACATAATACGAAGTATCAGTTCAAAGATTGTTAGAAGGTTATTTGTATAAAAAATGTCTACTTTCCTCTGAAAATCTGAAAATCGACCAGGGCTGGGAGCCAAGATTATCAAGGAAATTCACAACAAAGCAGGTGTTAGATATCACGAGGCTCCCATCTACAGATTGCTACACAAGTGCGGTTTCAAGCCAATAGTACCAAAAAGGGATTTGTCAATATTGGATCAAAGGAAGAGAAATGACCGTTCAAAAAAATAGAAAACAATCTTAAACCTGCATAAACCGAACGAATCTATATTCCTACATGACGCATCGGTTAGAAGAATGATGTGGGTACATAAGAAATACATCTAATAGAAGTACCTACTGGATCCTGAAGAAAACCAGTGTATCATGGGAGAATTAGGTATAGATAAGAGACAATTATTCGAACAATATAACACCTTTGACCGTTCTTAGACTATTTGAAGAAACTGCAAAATAAGTTTCATAAGTCAGAATAACAACAACTTAGAATATCAAAGAATGAGTTTTGAACAACCAACGAGTTTTGAGTGTTAAAACTTGTTGCACGTTGAAAGGAACCAACGTTAAACATAAAAAAAATGTTACTGTCGAGGCAGAGCAAACTTTTGACAAAGCAAAAAAGCAGATAGACTATTGTTTTCATCAGATGAACTTCTATAGAAATTTGTTTATTATATGTTCTACTTAGCACTATTAACGTTCTACTGACTCTAGCTTATCAATCATCTTTCCACTCTTTCTGACGGAGTACAATCTTAGCCATAACGTGATTGCTAAAAGAACTGCTGATGCTGTGTGTATTTGCGGACCAATATAAGGTATTGACAAAAGAGAAGGAATTTTATAATCTTCGATTATTTCTCCTATGATATAGACTATAATGAATGCAGTTATTTGAATCTCAAAACTTCTAATATTTCTATTTCTTACTGTAAGCCATCCAAATATCGCCAGCGACATGAAAAGAATGATTACTGTTATTCCACCCATGGAAAACAAGAAGCCGCTATCGATTTGAGTCGTTATCATTGCAATTCTTTAACCTCCTCCTTACCTTTCGACCTATTAATAAGGTAAATGATTCCAAAGAAAAGTAGTATACCAAAAGATAGTGGTTCTAGTATCGCTTTAGCTAATAAACTAAAACCAAGGGCACCGGCAAAATGGTACATGCCTTGCATTGTCACAAAGCCTGCAAGTACTATTGATAGATATCGGAGGTGATTATTTCTATTATTATAATTCTTTATTATGAAATTGAGATAGATAGGCACGGCGGCGGCAATAAAGTACACAATAGATTGGATTATCGAGATTTGAGTTTGGATTAATATCAATTATTATGCCCGCTCCATTTTCAGATAAGACATTGATTAGTATTATTAACGAGATATAAAAATAGGCTGCTCAATTCCAGTTTTGGGATCCACAGGTGGAATATGTCCCCATTCTTATAGCGATAATAAAAGCATAAAGATTTTATGAAGAAAAGGTTATTGTGCTGCTATAAATTTATACAAGATGCGATAACTGTTATGAAGGCGGTCAAAGTACATATTGTTGTTTAGCACACAAAAGAGACAGCTAAATGTGACTAGCTCCGCACGTGAAGTACGATTGCCTACAATTCGGAGGTTACTTCCAGTATTTAATGAGTAGATGAGTCTCATAAAGAATTTTTAATACTCAAAAATGACGACAAAAATGATAACGATAATCACGTGATTTCTCAGTACATAAGAATGTCAATGGCTATGTCGGGCGTGATGTCCATCTTCAGTTTGGAAAAATTTAACTCTATTCGGAACAGAAAAGAACTATCGTGAGAGTATACAGGATATCTGCAGTTACGCTATCAGTTAAAAACATGGAAAAGTCATGCAGATTTTATTCCATCATACCTGGTTTTAAGGTTACATATGGGGGATCATATAGCGATTCTTTTACAACATTTGAGATTGGCGAGGGTAGTACTTACAAAATGTACCTCAACTTGGAGGTAAAGAATAACATTGATTCTACTATCTGTGACCATAGCGATAAAATGGATTTTGGTAGGATAATATTTTACTCCGAAGATGTAGATAAACTATACTCCCGATTTACGAATGATGCTTCTATATCAGAATTAGTATCATTTGAAAATGAGCCTTCGAATGCTTCATGGGGTGAAAGATTCTTTCATATGCGAGACCCAGATGGCTACCAGCTATCATTTGCGATGCCAATAGGAAGAAAAAAGTAGGAACAACAGGATTGTGGTGCTAATCCTATTGTTACTTTGTTGGCCCGTGTTTTATATGATTATGCTCTGTCAGTTCAGATCCAGTCTTGAATTTCTCGTCACATATATTGCATTTGAATTTTTTCCTATCGAAAGGATTGAATTTCATTACTATTAATATTGATATATCTGGCATATAAATCGCTGAGGTTTAAATTCACTAAATAGCATACTATTAGCTTGATGGGAGCCTCTGCATTTGGGATGTTCTTATGGTGGTTGGTATGCATATTATGGAACATGCTCAGTCAATTCTATCGAACGACAGCTATCACATTGAATATTTTTATGTTGATAGGAATGATAACGAGGGTATATTTGTAAAGCGGGTTGTTATGCAGGAATTTCCTGCTTGCATCTTCTGGCTCCTTCCGAACATTCCATCAAAAAACATTAAAGCAACAGTGAATACTACTTTGGTATACTGGTAGATTCTCATATATTGGTACCGAAGCTAAAAAAAGATTTTTCTTTCCTGTAAAACCAAAGCGCACTACCCCGAACCTATTCTTATTTTTGCCAGTCTCTTCTAGTTCACACGTTACTACGCTTCTCGGAATTTTTTGCATATCTGCATCCTCTCATGGATATGATATCTTCATATTCGGAATAACGTTCTTTTGCTGAATCTTGACAGACATTAAAGTGTTCAATAGCTGTCATCTAACTTCTTTTTTCTTTCCTTTGTTTTCTACATATTCCTTCAAAGCGGTTCAACTTATAGTCATAAATAGCCTCAAAAAATTCTACGAGTTTCAACGTTCGCTTTCTATTCAATGAATAAAATCTGTTCTTTCCTTTGTTTCTTTTCCGTTATCAAATCTGCGTCCTTCAATATGCGTAGATGAGAGGGCAGGTAAAGTAAAGTTAAAGTGTTCAGCTATTTTAGTAGGAATCATATCTTTCTTTTTGAGCAAAATCAGGATTTTTCTTCTACTATCGTCTGATAATGCTTTCCATGGAGAAGCCACAATATAGTTATATAGTTAAGGAATACTCATTAGTATAATAATATCTTTAATGTCAACGAAAGAATGAAAAGGCACAACATAAAATTGAGATGAAGGCACAAGAGAGGCATTTGAGAACAACTACCGCACGACAGTCTATTTCATCTAACTTTTCTGTAACAAAATAACGCTCAATGGATTAACTTATCCTGTATATTAATGGCATCTTAAAGCAATATATATTACAGTATTATAAGCTCGTACTTTATGTCGAGTAAAAAACCTTTTCTATTTGTAACAATAGTTTACGATCTGTCTATCTTTCATGTTGCTTTGTCATATCGTCATCTTGCATTAAGAATGTACGTAATTTTTCATATACGAGAGCTGTCTTCTCAACAAACGGTGCATGACCTGCATCTGCTATTGTTTCATATTTGGCCATTGGGAGCTCCTGTCTAAACCTATGATAATATTCAATTGGTATTAGATTGTCCTTTTCACCCCATATGATAAAACAAGGAATATCTTTAATTTGTTTGAATCCTTCTGGTTCAATCTGTGTTGTTGTACTGTTATCGAAAGCGTCTTCAAACGCATGTTTTGCGCCTGGCATCTCAATTGTGTAATCAAACAAATCAACTGCTACGGGAAGCAGCCTTGAAGGACCAGCATATAGGTCCTCTAGTACTCTTTTGACTTTTTCATATCTTGTTACTGGATTTACCTCAGTCGCTGCAACACGATAATCTTTCAGCAACTGCGTTGGCCCATCAAGCAGACCTGAGGAATCTATCAAAACAAGCTTTTCTATCATCTCTTTATTTTGTATAGCAACTTGTGCAGCTATATACCCGCCCAACGAGTGGCCCACAATGCTTATCTTTGTATGCTCCTTCTCATCTATCCCAATTCTTTCTATAAGGAAATCCATAATGAATTTGCTGAACCCTTTGACTGTATAATCTGCATTCTCTGGCTTTTCACTTCCACCAAAACCTATCAAATCAACTGTTATTGTGTGAAAATATTCTGACAATGCATCTGGAATATCTCTCCAAGCAAGAGATGAGGCTCCAAGTCCATGTATGAATAACACGTGCTCACCTTTAGGATTTCCATACTCTTTGTAAAACGTACCGACTCCTTTCACAGTTGGAAGAGGCATTTGCATTGAACGTCAAAATTAGCATACTGTGCTTAATATGTTTGCTACCGAGCTTCCGGTACTTGCCTATGCCCTGTTCAATCGCGATAGCCTTCGGTAAGACAAACATGAAGTTTCCATCACCCTGTCAATACCTGAACTCGCCTTATCTCGTTTCGTCTTACTTTTTCTTTTTCGAAGTTTGTTGTACAGTCTATCACATACATTACTACAGGACATAGGGAATTGTAATAAAAATGTGCTAAAAATATGGGAGATCCCTGAATAGACTTATCTCTTTAGATGTTGTCATTAAGGGTGGATAGCAAACTTCTTTGACTCGGCTCACGATACGAGTCACGTCGACTTCATGAATACAGGCCCTTATATTCCTGAGCAATGTAAGTACGAACTTTTGGACTCTAGTCAGATCTTATTAATTAATGACTTTTTTTCCAATATTTGATTAGTCTTTGATTCACCATTCTTGATTGAATTCTTTATAGCTTCTATCGAATAATCAGTATTCTCGTAGAAGCGTGGTAAAGGCTCATCTCTAATTATGCGAAATATGTTCTTTATTTCTGCCCCATGTTCACGTTTCATTTTAGTATAATTACGATGAATCTTTTCGAGTTGTTTTTTATCTATTCTAGCAGGATCAATATTTTTGTCGATTATCTGGTAGAGCTCTTCTATATATTTCAGATACCGTGTTATTACTTTAGCCATCTTTATGCTGTGATGAGATTTATCGGAAAACATGATATCTCTAGCTCTATGATAGACTTCAGTCAAGTTGTCTGGTAGCTTATCAGTTATCCTAGGATAGTTTTCAACAAAGAAAAGTCTTTTGTCGATCACAGGCGAGGCATCTATAACCTCGCCGAAGGGTGTGTTACTTAATAGACCGCCATCCCAAGCATATACACCTTCTTCTACTTGAACCCAGGGAAAGCTATATGATGGATAACCAGAAGTTGCAAGTATATGCTTAGGAGTTATTTTCTGCCTAGAGCTATCGAAAGTTAATGGTTCCGATGTTAAGACATTTACTGCAGTCATTATTAGACGTGCGTTAGGATTACCACCAGGCTGAAGTTTATTATAGTCAATATATTTTGCAAGAGTTTTTACCACAGGTGAATGGTCATATATGTATGTCCACCTTGATGGGTTGAAATATTGGGGGTCCTTTAGAGCATAATCCGCTCTCCATCTGGGGACGAAGAACTTATCATTGCCATAAAGTATGGAGCTGATTGTGTTCAATAGTGCATTAACTTCGTCTGTGGTTGGTAAATGATTCTCTGCAGCTCTAATAAGTTGCCCTCTAGATTTGTCAAATAGCCAGTCCAGTACTGGATGAGTCAAATTTACAGAGTTCCCTCCAAGTTCTAACCAAAACTGTTCTAGCGTGCGTTCTGGATGCTCTTTATCTACACTACCAGCTATGATAGCAGCGTTTATGCCACCAATCGATGTACCCGCTACAATATGTATTTTTATATTGTTATTTGCAAGAGCTTTAAAAACTCCACATCCAAATGCACCTAAGGATCCCCCGCCTTGGAGTACCAGAACATTTTCAATGTTGTTAGAAGACATGACCAGATCCCCTCATCTGGGAAGTTACTGACGCCATTATCATTACCATTTAAGTTGGTTTACAGACTCTTATATAACATAACTCCCTCCAGATTCTTGGAAATGTATTAGGATTAGATAGATATGGAATCCTACTAGGTCGAGTGCCTTAGGAGTCGTCCTAGTTCACCTTACAAGTCCCATTCTGGAGGTCTAGAGCGAACCAAGGAATAATAATCATGCCTCTCGACAGGCTAGGCGGATCGCAACAGCATATTGAGAAATAGAAAGCTATTGGAGCAATTCACTTATGCCCTAGAGAATTGTTGCGGATCTGGTTATTACGTGTCAATGAAGTGTCTTTCTGCACGGACTTAAATCTTGCAGTTTTGATGTTGGAAGGCCTCGATCAAAAGCCCTAAATTCTTCAGGGATACTTTATTGAGGGACATTACACATTTGACTATAAGTTGAGAACCTGAAAATTTGAGAGTTCGATTTACAAAGCAAAATCTAGATCGCTAATCACGCTCCAGTGCTGTATGCAATGACGTTATTAATTTTTCAAACCTAGAATCTATCATCAAGTATCCTTGCTCTAGCAAAAGCTTAGTGTTCCCAAGCATCTCCTTAAGAAATTTCTGAAAATTTCACAGGTATCACTTTCAATCGCTCACGCGGATCGATCTTCCTCCTAGTACTCCGCAACAAATCAAAAAAAGATTAAGAGCTACCTTGAAAAATACAAGGATATATTACTAATACCGCGTGGTTACCAACAGCATCATCTGAATTGATAGTTTTAGAAGAATTGATGGAACATATCAAAGAATCACCTTCCTCTACTGAGATACCAGTCGTCATTCAAAGAATTTACCAAACATTAAAACTGAGTAGGAGAAATTATCTGTTTGCAAATAACGGTTGGAAAACATCCGAATTGTTATCTAAATAAGAAAACACTATTTGAATTATATAGTATATTATGCAAATATGTATAAAACGGTAAATTGATTTGACCATAAATTACAAATGGACTGCATTAAGTAATACAACAATTGGAACGTTGATGGCTTCACTTGATACAAATATAATTATTATCGCCTTACCAACTATTGTATCTGACATCCACGTATCACTTTTAACACTAGTTTGGATACTTCTTGGATACTCGCTTGTGACTGCATCTATTCTTCTTAACCTTGGCAGGCTTTCAGACATGTTGGGAAGAGTCAAATTATATAATATTGGATTTATTATCTTTACAATAGGATCAGCATTATGCAGCCTTTCTCAAACAGGAGAACAGCTGCTATTATTTAGAATAGTCCAATCATTAGGAGCTGCTTTTCTTTTCTCAAATAGTGCTGCAATTATTACTGATGCATTTCCAGAAAATGAAAGAGGAGAAGCACTTGGGATTAATCAAATATCAATTGTAGTAGGATCTGTAATGGGACTTATATTTGGAGGATTTCTTACTTCTTATCTTGGATGGAGGTCAATATTTTGGATAAATATACCTATTGGAGTTTTCGCAACTATTTGGTCTCATACAAAGTTGCGTGAATTAGGAACAATTAAAAAAGAACAAATAGATTGGATAGGCAATGCTACTTTAGCTGTAGGATTGTCACTTATTTTAATAGGAATAACATTTGGTTCTTTTCAAATTCTTAATAGCATACCATTTGGAATGTATTTGTTTGTTATAGTAGGACTATCTCTAATAGGACTGTTTGTATTTGTAGAAAGAAGTGTAATTAAACCGATGATCGATCTATCATTATTTAGAATAAGGTCATTCCTAGGCGGGAATATTGCAATATTTTTTAATGCAATAGCAAGGGGCGCCTTTATCTTAATTATGACATTTTATCTTCAAGGACCCACTATGAAACTTAGTCCGCTCGATGCAGGCATTTATCTTCTTCCAGTTTCCATAGCATTATCTATTTTCGGACCGTTTAGTGGTTGGATATCCGATAGATATGGATCTAGAGTAATATCATCTATTGGCCTTTTTATATCTGCAATTGGATTCTTTATGCTTACAAGTCTAGGTACAAAATCTACTTTCATAGAAACTTTGTTACCTTTAGCAATGATTGGCGCAGGAATGGGTATTTTTGCTTCACCAAACAGAGCATCAATAATGAACTCAGTTCCACGATATCAAAGGGGGGTAGCAGCAGGCACTAGCACTATGTTCGTACTTAGTGGAAGTACATTAAGTGTAGGCTTGGCATTTTTGATAATGTCCCATACTATGCCATTAGGTTATATTGAATCTATTTTTTTAGGAACAACGGAGATAACAACCAAAGACAGTATAAAAAGCAACAACAACAGCAATAACAATAATAACACAAATAATCAGAACCAAGTTCAAAATGGCAATAATAACAATGTCAAGATCACCATGACACTACTTCATTCTACCACAATAATCAATAATTTTCTAAGCTCGTTACACTACGTCTTCCTTCTTTCAGCTATGCTCATGCTCATCTCAATACTCCCAGTATGCATAAGTGCTGGGAATAAATGTGATAACCACAACATTAAGAACAATTAAAGTCGTTATACCAAATTTAGATAATATATTGCATTACTACGAATGGCTTCAATTTAATCTATAGCTAATTCGTAAATAAGGTGAATAATTATAAAAAACATTTCGTTATATACAAAAGCATAAATATTTACGTGAACATATTATGGCAAAGACATATGGTCTACTACTGCTGTGATTCCATTCGCAGATTAAGTAAAATGAATTACATTAATTGCGATACCAAAGGCCAAGCTGCAGTATATATTCAAAATGTTCATTTTACAACAAATCTTCCATCTGACTTGAGAGGTTATAGGTATTGTATACATTGTGGTATTGATACAAGAATGCATCCAATAATCAATTCAAAGGATGTTAATCATTGTACTGCCCTAGGAGACGGCCTGCTTAAAAAGAAAATAGTTTTGTCTTTTGGACACAAGGAGAAATCTGGAAAAAGTGACGAGAGCCATAGTAATTATCAAGATTATTATGTTTTCAATCTCAATTCGTTAGATGAACTAAATAGAATTCAAAAAGATGATGCAGATTATCCTATTGAAACCTCTATAGACTATTGCCCATATTGCGGTTATGGCTATTCTATTAACAGTGAAATTCAAAATACCAATTTTCTTATTCGATCGAATTATTTAGTATAATAATTCTTCATTGGAGCCCCGTAAGTAGCTAATAGTATTTACTCACTGTAAGATTTATTTTGAATTTTGTTTTTAGATTTCGAATTTCTTTTTTTGATCTCTTTATCCTGTCAATTAATACTTTACACTCTCAAATGTGACTACTAGGATTTTTTGGCAATACTAAATGCCAATGGAAATACACAGTTCAAGCAGAAAATGAAGACAAGCACTCAAGAGTGAACGAGGAACCCGAGGCCGTAAATATGGGGCAATAATCAATTTATGGTTGCATAAAAGTCCAAACTCATAATGCTGACGATCTTTCCAATATATTCATTTATACTGAATGCACGTGTGCCAAAGAAGGAACTTGGATCAAATCAAAGTTGAGTATGTCATTTCTTTTAGTAATGCTCTTTTTGCGTTTTCTATTACCTCTATGACTTTCAATTCAACTCCTAACTTTTTCTAGCAACAATTCGAGCTAACAAGAAGAGTGGGTCTATTACTAATACCGAATATAGTTCACTACACAGTTAACTTCATGGTAGCAGGTATGTATTGGGTTCGCTACCATCTGATTTTCGAGCACATTAGACATGTACGTATAGTTCACTGGCACTGGCACGTTGAGTAGGACTCAATCGGTGTCATCGGGTATTCATGATTGAACTAAAGAGCGCGCCAATAAGAATATGTTTCTCTTTCTTTCTCTTAACCTCCTAACTGAATACGGAAGCCATTCATCACCATAAGGTATATACTCTGCAACTCTAAATCCCTCTTCAACTCGTCCCGAATACCCTTTAGAAATTCAAATTCGAAATTTTTTATACCAATTTTGGACGTTTTCCATAATCCAATCGTATGCTCAATTAGATTGGAATCATGAGTTGCAACGGCAAACTTAAGAGTATTATTATCAGCCTGCTTATTGTTTATATAATTACGGTTAAATAGTATGTCCAATAATTTAATGTAATTTGCATTAACCTCGTCATGAGATGCAAATGCAATTTGCTCATTTTCGTGATATGCTCCCTTGACTAATCTTACTTTGCCACCCACTTCAATCAAATGTAAAAGATCACTTGCGCTACGTCTAAGTGCAGATTGGAGAACCACACCTATATCACGGTGACGACCAATCAGTTCAAGGTACATCATTAATGTGTCGTCAGTATATTTGGAAGACTCCATATCGATCCAAATGAATCTGCCAAACTCTATTGCTCTTTTGGTAAGAGCTCTCAAGTTTTTCAAACATAATTCATAGCTAACGGATAACCCAAGTTGTGACGGCTTAACAGATATGCATCCTTCAATTTGGCTCAAATACAGTCTTTCTAATAGATTGGAATATTCTTTGATAGTTCGATTTATCCTTTCTTCTTCGGTAAGATCTTTCCCTAGGTGTAGTACTTACATAGAT
>QHBN01000133.1 GCA_003176995.1 Candidatus Nitrosopolaris wilkensis | reverse complement strand
CACCCATAGCTATAATTAACTTCAGACTAATCTTCCTAAGGTGCGATCCTGGGTTGTCTTTAATATAGCTGTATATACGCTGCTTGTTATCTGATGTCGGAACAATTTGTTGTTCCTCTTGTTTGTCGTTATCAATGTACAACCAGCTATATCTCCCTTTTTTTACTCTACATACTATCTTCTATCTATAAGTATTTGTAGGCTACCGAGGTAGAATAGTAACTGGTACACTTATCTAAACGTAGGTGTTAGCTGGAACGTATAGGCACTCTTAGAGACATGTTCCTAACAGTATATGGGCATCACAGTCCTCAGTCTGGAATGCATTGGATACTACTACTAATACTAGTACCAACACGTACCTCTGCAATAGCATTGGTATAGCTTTTGTATTGATTGATTGAATGATATATAGATAGATTATTTCCCTCATTTCTCTCGGTATGTATGCGTACATATGCTCAGCTATTCAGCTATCGAAGTCTCTCCTTCTTACTTCCTCTGCGTTTCACACGAGCAGCAGAAGCCTGTCAATATAGTTCTAATCTAGTAGAGATAGCAATACCAACGTCTAGAGATTACCTGGATATTTGTGCTATTAGTTGGTCTCATTAGACAAAAAATCCATCAACCGAATGTATAGACAGATCAGAGATTTTTTATATAGCAAGAATCATAATATAAATTATGAACGCAAAACCCGATTTAGTAGACCCACGGGAAAAAGCCATTAACCTAAGTGATATTGCACCAAAATGGGCGAAAAGACTAGAAGAAGAAGAAAAACTGCCATTTCCTTTATCCATTAGATGGTTCAAGTGGTATTTTGAACTTGATATTCCATCAAGATGCATTGTTGGAGAAGCAAACGGATCTAGTTCATCGTACGAAAAAGAGTGTAAAGAGTGTAATAGTCTCGGATGGCAATTTGGACACTCATTTCTTGTGCGCTCAAGATCAGGACTCGAGAAAGACGTTCATATGTTTCTTCAACATTGGAACGAGAAACATGTGACATGATTGTCGGCTATCCTTAACAGTATTCTTTGTTGCTCGAATAAAAGGGATAGATTTCACATTATCTCTTATGATTATATAGCTATCATCTATGAAACTACAATTCCTTGTTACTATGGGAAATAATCAGTTTCTGCTGGTGGGTGTTCATTGATGCGATTATAAATCGTCTGAAATGAGAAGCGATCTCCAGAAAAATTTCTGAGGGCAACCGGTCAAATATCAGAATATCAAACGCTGTATCACTTGTAAATTATATACATTAGCTTTGATTTCAATTTGGAAGCAGTTACAGGTTTACTTATAAAGCTTTTAGGATCTATCGCTGAATAATTTGCAAATTTTTCTTTGTCTATGTTATCATATGCTGTCATAAATGCGAATTTCATACGAGGATTTTTCTACTTCATACGCATATACAATTCGAAACCATTAATCTTGGGCATTTTCAAGTCAGTTAGAACCAAATCATAATAGTTATCTGGATGGTTTTGAAATGATTGTAAAGCCAACTCACTATCCTGGTAAGCGTCTACTTAGAATTTGTTGGTACTATCATTGCTTTCGTATGATTCTAAGCCTCTCTTGATAACACGTAAAATATCTTTTTCATTATCTACGAACATAATTCTGAAAACTTGTTGCTCAGTTTGCATTATTATATCTAGATTCGATGTATTCTTATATTAAAAAGGGTAAATACAAATTCCATATTTGGAACTAATGACTTGTTCCAAAAAAAGTACCATGATCATTACCTACCCGTGCTTCCCAATTTTATGATGTTTTGATATTGATGGAAGAACATTGAGAAAGGAATGATTGTTAAAAGGAGAATAAGACGGCTAATATCGAATTGCAGAAGATTTTGGATGCAATTATGTACTGATCTAAATCAGTTAATCAAATTATACCCGAAACCTGTTTATAAAAGATATGATGGCTTGTTGAAGAAAAGCTGCCTATAGTTGATAGAATTAAAATAACTGGGGATGGCAAGAAATCAAGTTCATTTAGGGCTGTATTAAAATCGTATAAAGTAGTAAAAAACAAATAAGTATCTCATATCCTTCCCGTTCACCTTAGTACTGCATCTAGATCTTCAACCATCTTTTTACTGCTTCTTTCTGAATAATAATACCTAAGCCACAACATCACGCTAAAAAAGACCATAGATACAACATGTATTCCTGATCCAACATCACTTTGTAGTGCTGAAAATACAACGATTCCATTATCATGAAGAACGCTAACCATGTCTCCTGATATCCAAATGATTATAAAAATTGACATTTGGAATTGGAAACTTCTAATATTCTTAGCTCGGGCTGCTAGCCATACAAATATACCCAATGCTCCCAAAAGTAGCATTATTGTAATGCTGTTCATAAGAAGGAGTAACGTACCAGGGCTCCATACTACAACCATGTTTTTTATGCTCATATTCCTTTGCTTAGCTATGCCGGAATAATTGATTCCAAAGAATATCAATACTCCAACAGAAAGCGGTTCAAAGACTCCGTCTGCTAATAAAGTTAAACCAAAAAATCCAACTACCTGATAAACAGCATGTATTAAAATGAAAGTAGAAAGTATTGCCGTTAATTTTTTCAGATTGTCTTTTAATTTTATAGTAAGATAAATTGGAACTATAGCAGCAAGAGCGATAAGAACAGCGCTGATTAAATGAAACTGAGTTTCGAACATTTTTTGGTCTTAATCCTTGGTCACTTTGAGAAAGTCCTGCCATACCAGTGAGTGGAACCTGAATTCTTCTAGAATAGTGGTATTGGAATTCAACAAATCCTCTGTCTCCTTGTCCCAACTGCCCGTGGGTATTGGAGAAGGACGGTTTAATCGAGTCATAAACATGTTCTCAAATATATCCTGATGAGATGGCCTACTATTAACGGATCTCCTCTTTTCCAAGTATATCCGTATGCCATGCCATTGAAATTATACACTTGATTGCCTGGTTGGTTTTCGTTCACCATCTGATTTCTAACTGTAATGTTTCTCATGTCCTGTGGGGGGTGGCGGCCCTTGTTCTGTAGGAGTCGCATTGATCATGTTGTTGAAACTGTATTCGTTTATCAGCATGAGCATATCAGATGCGTACGGTCTTTTTCAGCGCATGGTGGATCAATATTCATCATTACATATGGGCATCTTGAGGATAGAAGATGTTAGCTCCTAGCTACATCTAAACAACCCATCCACATGAGCTCCGTAAATCTATTGCGCCACCACGATAACGGCTGTTGCTACCACGCTTGCGATTGTTGCATTCATAATATTCCTGTGACATTCCCATGCGTTTCAACTCTTCGTTACGTTGAAGAATCCAATCAGTGATGTATCGTATTGTATCCTTATCCATTGTTGAAAAATGGACCAGGTTTATTATCTACTGAAAAGAATCCAATCCATCCCAAATCAGAGAAGTGATTTATGTGTGCATGGAACATAAATTGTCCCGGGAAGTTGTAATGGAATTCGAGCATGCCTCTATCGCCTTGTCCTAATGTTACAATGTCCGTATATATCTTCGATGAGTTTAGCGTACCGGAAGGCCAATAGTTGAACAGATTTCCATGCATGTGGAAGGAATTTACCGGGTCAAACTCTACCATATTCGCAAGATAGATTCTATATGGTGTACCCGTTGTCAAGTGAACAGAATCTTTTCCCACGTATCCAAATGGCATTCCATTTACAGAATAGAACTGATTGTCTGGTCCGTTGTTTTCGTCTGACTTTTGTGTTACATCTGTTAGATTCTTCTCTATCTGTTGCTGTGTTGCTGGCAACGTTGGAGTTAAGTGACCACTACCGTTAACGCCCTGGAAACTATAGGTGTATGAATTCAACATCATTACCATTTCTGTAGCTTGAGGTCTTGGAGTTTTTGGATCGATTATCATCATGCCGTATAGTCCACGAGATATGTGTTCTTGAACTGGAAAAATATGACAGTGATATGGATATACCCCAGCAGGATTTGCTACGAAGTTGTATGTCAAGGATTTTCCAGGTTCAATCATTCCAGCAGCTCCCGACATTCCATCCATTGCACCTGGATGTATTGAATGCATATGTAATGAATGAGGGAATTTTGAGTCGTTAGTGACTCTTACTGTGATTTGAACATGGTCGCCTTCCGTAAATCTCATGGTTGGTCCTGGAACTGTGCCATTAAATGTCCAAGCATGAAATATCACAGGTTTGTATGTCTGATTATAACTAGTCAATGGTTTACCTAAGCCAGGGGTATTAGTTGAAATTTGGATAGGTGTTCCCGTACCGTTATAGTCGTCAGCGATCAAAGTGAAGTGTCTCACTGTTGTGCCATTGGCAAGAACAGTTACATGACCACAAGCAAAATGAGTCAGATAAGTTTTGAAGGTCGTAGGCGTATGCTGGTCAATTGCACAATTCTTTGCTTTATCGGATTGTGCTATTGGCTGAAGTAGTTTCGCGTCATCAGCTTGCTGCTTAATTTGGTCTGCATGTTGAGCGTTATACAATTGTTTTTGCAGACCTGATATCTGAGATTGTATTGAAGTCGTATTAACTGCAGCCGTCGTGTTCGTAGTCGTTTCCAATGCTGGTACTCCTAGTGTTTGAAGCTGTGCGTTAACGATTGGTGTTACGGCTGTGCCGATCAGCAACGTCGCAACCGCAAATATTGATATGATTAAGGTATATTTGTTGAACATGTCAGATCCAGAAACGGACAAGAGTGAGAGTATATATAACTTTCTTCCAGTAGACACCACAGTATAATAATTCAGAAAACACTTACTATAAGTATAAAATGTGAGAATCTCTAATAACAAAAGGTATCTTGTTAGAATCTCTAATAACAAAAGGCATTCATTAGAAAATCCGATTATACTCACAAAGCATTGTTCTCTAGATCAGTAGGCAGCAGAAAAAAAGTTTCAGTATAAAAATATAACTATCTCCCAGTATACGACTCCGTATAAATTCATGGTATACAATTAAGAGAAATCATACTATAATTATAAAGTATTAGAATCTCTAATAACAAAAGGCATTTCATTAGAAAATGCGATTATACTCGCAATACATAGTTCTGTAATACTATTACTACATACTTCATACTGTTTAGATTAACTTGGTATAACTATCCCAGTGCGGCGAGAGAATAATTCAGATGTCCATTGAAACCGGAAGCATCAGTTAGGTTTTAGTTGCCTACAAGTTGTTGGATTTAATATTGGACAGTCGTGAAAACCACAAGATAGTGGATTCTGGACTGGACAACATCTAGATGCTTCTGAGGTCGGCTCGTTAAAACTCGCGAATGCTTCAGTCCAATCTAAATTCCGGCAATTTTCTTGTGAATACGCCATTCTCCATGGAATTTGAGCACAGTCTACGACAATGTGTAAAACAATTATGTAGACCAATCTTGCACATTGCTTACAATGTCTACATTAAGTTTGGTCCTCTCGGTCTCAGATATTATGAATAGCTCAGAACAGGCTGTTAAATGGGGTATCATCATGAATATTTCTTAATATTGTTTTTTTGTAGAAAATTCTGGGAAGGATCGGGTTCTATATATGATACCAATATAGTTGGAAATATGCTGAACATGCCCCATCTTTGTCAAGTTATTAGTATTCAACCCTCTCCTTGCATCTGTTGATATAATGCTCGATATCATATGGAATATCGGATCGATACCCACAGTTGATTTGCTATCTATTTTCGTAATAACACTTTATTCTTGTCAAGGTAAATGAAATGAAGTTTCCCTCAGTCTTTTATCTATAGTAAGGGACAGTTACCTTTTCTCCAGGTTTACCTTCTCTTTGAGTCTTGATCTTCTTCACTCCTTCCTCGAAGTGACGCATCATTACGTGAGCTTCTGAAGCATGTTTTGCTGCTTCTTCTGGTGTTGGATATTTTGCCAAGTATTCATGTAGCACAAGTGAAACGGCAGTATTTGCAACGGAACCTGTGTCAGCACCACTAAAGCCCTCGGTCAGTTCAGCAACCCTAGTTAATTCTACATCAGGACCAATTGGCTTGTCCTTCGAATGAATCTCTAGAATCTTTTGTCTTGCCGCCTTATCAGGCATAGGCACAAATACAATCTTATCAAACCTTCCTGGTCTGAGTAACGCTGGATCGATCATATCGGCTCTGTTTGTTGCTGCTAGAACTACTACACCAGACAATGCCTGAATCCCGTCTAGTTCTGTAAGTAATTGTGACACGACACGTTCTGTAACCATGCTGTCGCCTCCCATACCTCTCGTAGGAGCAATTGAATCAACTTCATCAAAAAATACTACACATGGTGCCGCTTGTCTGGCTCTTCTGAATATTTCTCTAATACCTCTCTCAGACTCTCCAACCCACTTACTTAGCAATTCAGGTCCTCTGACACTGATGAAGTTGGCTTCGGATTCTGTAGCTACAGCTTTTGCCAATAGTGTCTTACCTGTACCTGAAGGTCCATGCATTAACAAGCCCTTCGGCATAGAGTGCCCTAACTTTGTATACAAGTCTGGATATCTCAAAGGCCATTCTACTGCTTCCTGCAATTCGCGCTTGACTTCTTCTAGACCGCCTATCGCCGTCCATGGGATATCTGGTGATTCTAAGTAGACTTCTCTCATGGCAGATGGCATCACCTCTTTTACCGCGTTCTCGAAGTCATTCATCATGACGATAAGTTTATTCAAAACTTCTGGTGAAAGTTTCTCGTCTTCCAAATTAAGTTCAGGCAGCAATCTTCTCAAACACTTCATGGCTGCTTCCTTGCACAAGTATTCAAGGTCCGCACCAACGAATCCATGGGTTACTGCCGCAACTCTATCCTGATCTACATCTGTGTCTAGGGGCATATTACGCGTGTGAATCTGAAGTATCTCC
>QHBN01000132.1 GCA_003176995.1 Candidatus Nitrosopolaris wilkensis | reverse complement strand
ATATCTATTGTGCTACAAGCTATGTTTGATGGTAACGCCAAAATAGTTCATTATATATCATATTTGGAACAACGAACAACGGCATTAGAAGATTAAGGCTGACCTTTTAGGTAATCGATAATACAACACAAAGTAGCGCTTCTGTCGTGCCCTCATCCTAAAAGCCTTCACAAAACAAGGTTTGTATGGCCTATATAGCAACTGGACAAAAATGCCCATGTGGTCCCAAAGACAAAACATGTGGTATATTTCGTCTTGCCGATATGATGTCGGCTGACTTGTTTTTCGTTCCCGATCAAATGGTAAGCGTTGAAGTATTAGATATAATGGACGACCAGTAATAATGACAAGGCAAGACGACAGGAACGAAGACGGTGAAATCGTAGAGACTTCACATATTATCAACGCTGTATTTCAGGAACAATACGAGCACGGCTTGTTTTGCTATCAGCAATGTCAAAAGTATATGCGTCTTCTACCTATTTCTAGAGATCAGAAGGCTACTCATTGAGAGTGCAAATATAAGTGAATTCCACTAAAAGCCATTCGTCGATGTTTTGATAACTGCAGGGATACTTTCAAGGAATTATACAATGAAAAGCAATGAGACACACCTTCAACCAGCGAAAATGGCTGTGATCAGAAAACAATCACTTATGATTATTACTGGTCTTGTTACATGAAACGCCATAAATCTAGATTCACAAAGAGGTAAAAAGAGACAGCACAATTGTGTGATTGAACAGTTGATTAGGAATGATAGTTAATTAATTCTATAGAGAAGATACTACAAATCTAGCGACCCGATTGAAAATAATTGGGATAAGCGCATATCCTACCTTCCTGTGTCCGACATGTCATTCGGCAGCTGAAGTTTACAGAAGTGGTTGCTTCAGCTCCCGTCGATAAAATTAAATACTTCTCACTACCTTTATATTTTGAAGGTTTTGGCCTTCCGGTGGGAAATTGAAATATTAACTATTTCGACCTACCAACCTCAAAAACTTATTGTTTTATAAGGCTTAATTCCCGACCGCAAATTGACAATATCTTACATTATTATAATTAATCATATCTCCCTTCGTTCCCTTTACATTCATCTGTCCAGTTTCTTGTCCTACTGCAATTAAAGGAGTCAAAGTACCGTCGTCATTTACCATTGCTCCATGCTCTGGCAACAAATGTCTATTGTGTAATCCATGTAATACCAATTGCCAAATAAGATATATTAGCTTAATGATCCACCGTTTTTTCACAGCCTTTTTACTATCTTTCAAAATTGCAGCACTTGCTTCCTTAAGGCGTTTGTCCATCTCTTTATTCGCTTTAGACTCTTTAATGAATGATTTTCTGGCTTTATCAGAAGCCTTTAACTACCCAGATTTTTATCTACATCTGAATTAAACTCCTCCCATATCTTATCTTCTCTGTCCTGTTTCTCAAATATCAATTGCATCATCTCTTTTAATATCTGGATCTCTTTATCTTTCTCTCTTTTCAATTCATGAATTTCTTGCTCCTGTTTCCTGAAATCGTCTACTTTTCCTAACAGCCTGTTCTCTGCATTTAGTGTCAAGTTATCAACTGCTCTGAGATATTCATTCAAGCGGTCTTCTTCAGAATATTTTGAATATAATCCTCTAACACCCAATTATGCCCAACGAGATATTCCCTTATTTCTGGATCCATTCTTGATTTACCCATTTGGGTTATAGCAAACTTCCTAAAGCCGTGATTGGCTTTTATCTCATTCCTACGTCTACCTATCTTATTTTCATCTGTTATTGACTTGGATATTGCTACATTACTCCTTAACAACAGATGTCTGATTTTTGATCTAATAGCATCATATGAAAGGGCTGTAGAGTTCTTAACCTGAGCCTTATCCCTAGGGTCAAAATCGAGTCTCCATCGTGGACTCTTTAGAGTTAATATTTCTCCACTTCTCTGCCTAAACGGCAGCAAATAGTCATAAGTTGCAACTCTAGCATATTGTCATATAATACACTCTCACGTACATAAAATACGTCTCCTTCCTGAATAGAATATCCAGACATAATTACACCATCTAATAATACAGTTATCCGTCAAAAATCAAATAAAGAATAGTTATAGACTTAGTTATAATGAAGTTATTCTAAGTTCGTATAAAGGATATCTCTGGTATGACGAGTACATGTACATAAGTACAAGAGGAACATCGACTATATTCGTCATCATGGTAGTAGCAGCAACAACACTAATGCTCCTAACATCAAACACAATCACAGGTTCAGTATTCGCTGCAAAAAAAAGTATATCCCATCACAGCGGCAAAAGCAATGGCAAAACTAGCAGCACTGGTAATGGAAACAGTAGTAATAGCATCAGCGCTACTGACAGCACCAATAATAGTACACCATCGACAATAAATAACGCCAATCCAAACATGGACAATCTCTTAGCATGCGAGTCGGCTGCAGGCCATGGCTCTGGACAGCTCACTAAGGCCGAAGTCATGAATTGCTATTTGCAATTCTCCAGCGGTTCCGCTAGTTCACTTTCCATCATCGGGAATGCAAATAATTTACCAGGCAATGCTGGCAGTGGTAGTGGGTCAGGCTCGACTTCAACAACACATCATGCAGGATCTTCGACCACACACACGAATAGTCATCACCACAGCGGAACTAATCCAAGTGGCTTAAGAGGTAGTACTACTTCAAGTGGCTGATTCCTGAGGACGAGTACCATATAGTAGTATTCATTTCATTTTCTTTTTCTTTTCTGAATGATTAGTTTAGCTAATGATTGAAAATAGTCATAGTAGCTTCACTAGTACTAAGAGGCGAGAATTATAGAATACCGTATAGCCAAACGAGCAGTTGTCAAAGAATACATATTCCGTTGAAGAAACCTTCGCCAAATACCTAGCCCAAGATTTTTATAACAACTTCATAGGCCTCTGAAAAAAATGCTGAATGGACGGTGATTCGATAAGCAAGGGTGAAAAAATCATTTCTCTTCTGTAAACAAGGCACTCTCTAACCCTTTGATATTACATGGCACTTGTACCACTAGCGTCTTGAGTTTTTAGCTGTGATACTCGATGCCGACTCGAATGACCTATCTTTACCTGCCTAAATCTAGGTAGGGTCGCCGAATCAAAATATCGGATAGACATGGTGGTTGGTGTCTTAATTTAGTAAAAAACGTTTGTTATAAATCATAACTGCTGCTTACCAAAGTAAATGAACGAGTCTTCGTGAAAACCGGATAGCTGCTAATTGTTGCGACTATCCTACTTCTGTAGATAAAGATGGAGCTATACAAGCAAAGATAGAATGCGTAACCAATGAGGAAGAAGCAAAATATGATCTGGAGCAATTGAGATTTAAACGTAAGACAGGCTGTAGGAAATTGCAAGAGGAAGGTTTCGCATATTTACCAGAATAAGGGAAGAGTCGCTTTTTACATTGAGGTCAACCAAGACTCATGTTAAGATTGGACGTAAAAGATATACGGGGATGTGGTCATCAATGTACTAAATGCGGGATATTGTATAACTGTAAAGATACTGATAGATGTGCAGCGCCTTTTTTGGATGGTAGATGCTCCATTTGCGATGCATATTTACTAAAAAGTTAACATAGAACAAGCCGGCTTTAAGGTCTCAGTTTCAGTGTTCTGTGAGTGCCAAAGACCCACCTTATTGGCTTCCACATTCTACTATTGGCATTCTGCGTGTCGAATATCAATCGGAATGCTCAAAAGTGATGCACTGGACTCGACATAAAGCTTGAGAATAGCTATTAGGATTCTGGCTGAGCTCTAGAAGCACGTAACGCAAGAGTGTGATCCGGCTAGAAACCATCTATTATAGGCTAAGTGGTGCCGCATCTGTTTTATACATACTCCTCGTACCTTCGGCTTCAGTTCGCAAATTCCTAAACTTTTTGCAAACAACAAGGGCTTGATTTTTATTTCCATAGTGCGAATATGATCTAGAGGTGAAAAAAGAGGAGATAGTCAGTCAGACTATGTAATGAGGACATATGAAATACAGAGATAGGACAGAAATAATTACGCTTATTTTAGCGTCTGCTAGTAGAATGAATGGTGTTCTTAAAACAAGAATAATGTACGAGGCATTTCTATCATTTTCCCAAGTAGAAGAATATATTGCGCTTCTGTTGCGAAATAGCTTGTTAGAGCATGATGATCTTAAGAAAACCTATAAAACTACAGAAAAGGGATTGCGCTTATTAGAATTATGCAATAGCATTAACGAGATAGTTGACACCAAAAAAGCGAAAAAAGACGAGAAAAATAGCGTAACAGTATAAGACATAATTCCTGATATTTTCGGAGCGCTGAGCCCGGAGGAAGGAAGTTTTCATCACCACCAAGGTTTGCAACAGCTACAGAGTATACGACTCGACCTTGCGAGCGTGGGAGGCTATCTTGCTCCCGCTCGAGCTGACCTACATGGACCTCTACCTCATCCACTGGCCAGTCCCAGAGATGTGCGATGAGACCTGTGGGGTAATGGTGTGGCTGTACGACGAGAAACCCCGGGCGATTGGCTTGAGCAACTACGAGATCCCGGATCTGAAAGAGCTTCTATCGATCGTGTCTCTTGCAATTAGTTGCATGCTTGCCTGCTTTTTAAATCACGCTATTTATTTGTACATCGTCACTTCTAGTTATTCTTTTTGAAAGTGTTGGTTTGGCATCTTTTCCTAGGGTTATTGCTTCCTTGCCTCCTCTGAGGGATGAAATTGTCATACCAATATCAGTAGGTTTCTTGGCAAATTCTTTTGCGGTTTTTTAGTTTATCAAATAAGCCTGCTTCGTCATCAGTTGTCCTGAAAAATACTGGCTGCACAAGTTCTACAATTATTTTATTTCCATAATCAATTATGTCTATTTTTACGGCAGGCTGGCCTTCTATCGAGCTTGATTGAACCTGTTTGTGCTGTCCTCATGGGTCTGACTAACCAATCTGCTATAGGATTTGCTCATCTATCTGCTATAGGATTTGCTCATCTATGTGAAGGTGGTTATCATCAAGTACTATCATACAGAACATCTCGTTTCTTAACCCGGTTGTTTTTATCATAAGCTTCGCTCGTAATTATTATCTTGCCGGTTATTGTCCATGGGACACTGTCCATATGCTTACCCCAGGCCCTTCGGCTTTTGGGATCTCGATTGTGAGCTTCTGGAAATCATAATTCATCGACATATTCTTGCCTATCGATTTATCGATAATTTGTCCAGCTATTTCAGCCAACTGATTTGAGGTTTCTTGCGTCGGTTTGTCGGTAGAAATTTGACTCATGTTGCACCATATGGACAGCTTTATTCTTTAAAGTATCAAGCACGATTATTGTCTGGCATATTAGAAACAAATTGTTGCTAGTCTACCCTTCATGCCATCTATAACACATATATCTTCTATGGACGACTTAAATGCATTTTATGACATGAGATATCGGACGTGGTAACCGATGTCCAAGCAGTGAGAACTTTTGTCACACAACAAATTAGGTCTAATGCAAGAGCTTCCACATATAGTATTACTTTCCAAACAGTATGTCTCTTGATAAACCATATTCATATTCGCCTAGCAAATTAGTATGACAACTATTAGTATGTCCGAGACTATGAAAATATCCCTGAGACTCAACACTTGATACAGGTACTAATCCATCATTAGGTTTGGGAAGATTATTGTACCCAGTCTGTTCCATGGGCCAGAATAAATACAGAGGACAGTTTCCTACGCTAGGATTCCAGTTGCCAGCAATAGTGTAGTATTTGGTATTTGAATTCATTTTACTAGATTATCTACTGCTCCGGGTTTCAAATCATATACGGCCGGTGCGCATATGATGCTTGATTGAGCTAAAGGTGAACCTGCGTTTGGGGTTCCAATCATTATAAGATTGGCAACATTATAGGTACGGTTAGCTAAGTATACTCTTGCATCCAATCCCCCTTTACTATGACCAACTATATTCACTCGGTCCTGTCCTGTTTCACTCTTAATCTCTCCAATTTTCTTTGATAATTCGTTTGCATGGTCTGCAGCGGATCCACATTTGTCATCTTATTGTTGAAAAGTTATAGGAAATGCAGGGATACCATCTTTTTTAAGCAAATGCTGCCATTTATTCCATACCGCTGCGTCTGATAGATAACCATGTATCAAGAGTACAGGAAGTAGTTTTTTTGGTGCAGTATAGCCTATTGCAGCACTACTATTGGTATTAGATCGTTGGCCATAGGCTATCACCACGATAGAAAGGAATGGTCCACTACCAATACTGGTTATTATCATCACTATTATCACTGAAGCAATTACGGATACAATCCCAATAGTTTTCATCAAAAGATTCTGCGTCAGAAAAAGTTATTAGCATGTCAATTTCACAGTTTAGATGGATAGATGCAGCGAAGGCCCAATCCTTCTTACACACAAACTCTACTTTAAGCAACTGTGAACGCGTGATACTTGCGTCTAGCCAACATTGTTTAACCAATATTCTATTGTCGGTGGTTCAACATAACGGAGCGTGTGTCATAGAATGTTTTTAATAAAGCAATATACGGATGATGCAATGATGCATTTTTTCTTTCCGAGCTCTTTGTAAACCTGTATGCACACCACTCCTTTAGTTAAACCTGCGTAAAAACTAATTGACTCCTCCTATTTTTGCTAGAACTTTGAACGTCCAAGTCCTGTACCTGTTCATTACTCCGACTGATAGCATAAAGGTATAATAAACAATAAAAAACGTTTCAACTTATGTCGCAAAATGAATGGTTTACTACCTATTTAGAATACGAGAATTTGAAGGATATGCTAAATGTTATGCTTTATACATCACAATCCTTTATGACTATTACACCACTACTTTATTACATAACTTATCGTGATAAAGAAATACTTTTCATTCATACTGGTATGGTCGGTGCTATTGTTGCCCATTATCATATCCTTAACGAAAAACCAAACAAGAAATTTGTGGAATTGGATAAGATGACCGGTGAGTTTAACTTCCTAAATGGTGTTGGTACCAATCCTCATTCCATTTACATTCCTATCGTTAGATTAATCAAGTCTACTCTTAGATTTCCAATAGATGCTTTGGGCACAGTTTAGAACTTCATCATGATAGTGTCATAATAGAATTAAGGTATTGACTTGCTTTGATCCAAGGACACCAGGAGTCGAAGAGCCAACAGGTGTATTACTTCCATATTCGTGCCAAATGATCCTTGAATGTCTGGATTCTTTCAATCTAATCTTGGAAGCACGAGTGTAAGGCGTTGCGTCGATCCCAACTGGAAGATCCAAGACGATCACAATTAAAATTATTTGGAGGTGCAGCTTTTCAACATTCATTTGTTAAACTTTGTACTAGCAGTTTTGATTGTTGATTTTTTCTCAGTTTTCCTATTGGTAGGGTGAACCTCTTAGTTGCGTCCCACAGCAGGGACAAAAAAATGCTCTTGAGAGATCTAACGATAGCTCCGGAACATCGTTCTAGACGAAAGTCTGGGCGGAATTGACCAACCAGATAGACAAGGGGTTTATGTCTAATTTCTCACCGCGGTATAGTAATATCTCGGTGAGACAAACGGACATATGACCGAACTGAAATTAATAGAGATATGTCGAATAATGAAAGCCCGGTCAGTTGGCAGCAAGATCTAATAGATGGCATAAACAAACTTGAAAGAAAATTAGACGACTACAAAGGACATATTGGCGCTAACCAAAACGTGAAAGATGAATACTTTGTCGCGTTGAAGAAGGTTGCTGAGGCAAAAGAGGTCATTAATAGGCTTGCAGAGACGTTCAATAAGGAATATGCATCAGGATAGTTCTCCGTAGATTGTAGCACCATCCTGTCTCGATGGTCTGCACAAAGTGGTTGTTGCAGTACCGATACACTTTCAAACTTTGGAGGTGATAATCTTGTCGCAGTATATTCTGAACGTAGCATATCAGGTTTCTGGATCTGGGTTCCTGCAATTCAAGGAAGAGATCACTGCGAAACATATCGGGCGCATTGAGCCTCTTCATTTATTCTGATTTCATACAGATTTTCTAGCTTGCATCTTTTATTACATCCATTTTTAGAATAGCAGTCCTGCCTTTCAATACAGCTAAATTAGAGATTTCAGGCAGTAGTAATCGGATCTAAAGTGTAGCGTATATCCGTTGTATGTGCCAATTATTTCCAGTATAATTGTGTCGAGGTTAGGTTCAGTTGCCAAAATTTTGGGCCTATCCTGCCGATTTTGGGTAATTATACAGACATTCATGACGAATTTTAAAAAGGGCAATTCGCACGCTCATTCGTAACCTTTGTTTTTGAGATTTTGTGTAAAAATAATGAAAAAATAATCCCCTATTATATTGTCACCTTCGTCTAGAGACTTTAAGTCAGTGTGTCGGATTCTAATATTTCTAACCGAGGAACTTGAGAGGAATGATGTGGTTTTCATGGTCTTCCTCCCTGGAGGGTACGCCGTACTTTGCATTCAAATAACAACTATGGAAGGCATTTTGCATATAGAAATATCAACTCTAGGACAATAAGAACATCACCACCTGATGACTTTCAGAAACCAAGCCTTTGCACGATGGACACCGGGAATCGTGAATTCCCTTGCAATTACGACAGGACAGTTTAACTGATCTAGTAGAGACAACAAGTGGCTGTTATTGAAGAAGCTAAATTTTCCAATAGTTGCGCCAGTCACTACTAAATCAGGTTGAGATGCGTTAACAGCAGATAGAATCAAATCGGCAAATTTTTCACTATTCTTTCCTGTTTCCTCTGACAAATAAATTTCATTAAATTCAACTCCGACTTGTTCGAGGTACTCTTTACGCTTGTTATCTTGAGCAACATGATCCTCGAATTCCTTTCCGTCCTCTAAAGGTTGGTCTTCACGTCTTTTATTTACCGCTAATACACTCACATTGAACTTTCCGGAGTGTTCTATCCAGCTCGTTGCTTTTAGTACGAGGTCTGAATGATATCCGCCATCATATAAAACAACCATATTCTTTTTCAGACGCCGTTCAGCCGTTTGTGCAACAGGTGTCAAATCCTCACTACCTTCAACTGAGGATTCAAATAAAGTAAGGTCATCTCCGGTTGTTCTAATAGCAAGCACGTTACAGGTGCTTAGCGTTTGAAGTTTCTTATTATTTCTGTATGTTTCAAAGTCAGTAATTAGCAAATCAATTTTTTGTTCTTCAATCGTTGCCAATACTGCCTCGCTTGTATCATGAGAAATCCTAACCAAATAGTGATTCAAAATCTTCTCTTGTTCTAGCATTTTTTCCAACGGTTCAAATGATTTTCTGGCAGCATCTGCGAACGCGGTTCCTGCAGATAGTGGTGTTTGATTTGGCACTGTAATTACTCTTAATACATTGACTTCACCGTCATTGTCTTTGGCAACCCTTATTGCATACTTTATCAACCTGTCAGGATTTTCTGGAGTATATGGAATCAGGATTCTGTATTCCTTTCTGGTTAAATGCCCTTCGCTTGTTACCAGAGGGGCATAATGCTCAATTTCTTTTTTGAAAGTATACATACGATAAAGTGCAAATCCGACTAATATCCAGAGAGCTGAGATAACCCAACTTAAAGGCTGTGTGACTAACAAATATAACGCAAGACCGAGTTTAAGGAAGACACCTATAATTGGAATTATTGGAAAAAAAGGAATCTTAAATCCATAGTTTAGTTTATCGCCATACATTCTTCTTATATTGATAACGGCGATATTTACCTGAGTAAACAGCAGCAAGAAAATTACTCCAGCGGCAACTGCTATCTGATCAAGAGGAAGTGCATAAGCCATAACCGCCATTATTACACCCGATATTCCGATGGCAACATGGGGTGTTTTATGTCTGGGATGTATAGCGCTTAGCCGGTGTGGCAGATTGTAGTGTCTGCCCATAGCAAACGAAACCCTAGAAGAGGAAAATGTAGTGGCATTTAATGCTGCTAAGCTGGAGACAATACCTCCCCCCAGCACTATAAACGCCCCATATGGAAGAAAGAGTGCAGCAGCTTTCGTGATACCCAGATCACCGTAATGACCTATGTATTTCCATGCTGGAACACCTGGAGGAAATATCGCGCCTATGGAAACAAAGGCAACAAGACAGTACAGAACAACTACGATTGCTAGAGAGGTAAAAATGGCCCTTGGAATATTTTTCTTTGGATTCTTTACCTCTTCTCCTGTTTGTACTATTATCTCGTAGCCCTCAAACGCGATGAATGTCAAACCCATAGCAGCAACAATCCCGCCTATGCCATTTGGCAGAAAATCAGCAAAATTTGCTTTCCAGTTTGGATGAGTATGAATCGTCCAACAACCTGCACCTATCAAAGCGGCGATGGCTCCGAGCTGAACTACTGTGACTATTGTTCCAGCTTTGCCTGTCTCTGAAACTCCTTTAACATTGATGTATGTAAAAGCAGCAATCGAGGCTACTGCTATTAACTTATCAAAAGGAATAATTCCTAACAGGGGATGGTCTCCAAGAATATTTACCATTTTCAATAGACTAAAAAGAAATGACCCAAATCCTACAGCGTACAAGCTTCCAGCAACGATATGTGCAAACCACGCCATCCAGCCACTTATGAAAGCATTTGGCCTTGGTAATCCTTCCCTAACCCACAGGTAACCGCCGCCAGCTTCTGGTATAGCGGAGCCAAGCTCTGCATATCCCATGGCCGTAAAAAGAGTGATTATTGCATTAATTATAAAGGCAACAATAACAGAACCCCCTGCGAGACCAATTGCTGGACCAGTGAGGACAAATATAGCTCCTCCAACTAGCCCCGCTATACCGATCATCATGACGTCCACAAAACCCAATGAACGGACTAAGTGTTCTTGTGACGGCGTGTCATCGTTGTAGCGGGTAGACAATATTCTATCTACTCTCGCCCTGATATGTCCAATAGTAATTAAAGGTTTAGAAATTTGTAAAGTCGGATTTCACAATGTTTTATGAAAAAGAGTTTCTCATGTTCGTTCATATGAATATTGGAGGATATTATCCAACAGAATAGATCGTTATCTCCAATACCTTAATCCTTCTAACACTCCTATCCACTTAATTCTTTGTACTATTCCTAAATAAAGTAAAGAAGATCCAATAAAGCTTGGAATTGTTGCACCAATCTGAGACCATTGAAGAATGTAAATTGGAGACAGCGAGGATAAAAGATAATACAGCAATACACCAAACGACCATGCAACAATTGCCGGAAATCCAATTTTTAGGACATTTTTTCCGTACATCATATCCTGTGTATATTGCCGCCGCTTGACAATATAGTAGTCTGACAGAACAACCCCAAATAATGGTACGAAAACAGATCCTATCAAAAGAATAAAGGTCTCATACTGGGAGATAGGAATCATCATGGCAAGAACAGTACTAAGGGCTGTAAAACCAGTTATCAAATGCCGCTGTTTAATTTTGTGAAATATACTTTGAGTAGAAACTGATGAAGAATAAACATCTGCAAATGCATTAGTAGTCTCGTGTAAAATAAACATAAACAAAAGAAACCCGAAAAATATTGATTGTATTGCAAGAATTATCGCAACAACATCAGAATTGCCAACTAGTACGCCTCCAAAATAAAACAAGATGTTAGTAATTGCAAAACCCATAAATGTGCCCCTAAAGGCGCCCTTGCTATCTTTTGCAAACCTGTTATAATCAGCTACAAGCGGCATCCATGATACGGGTAAAGCTATTACAATATCGAGGGCAGAGAAGAAGGACATTCCAGCTCCTCCAGATGCTGATAGCAGTTTCGAAAGATGTCCTGACATCAAAAGATTGATAATTATCAGAAACGATGCGGCATATACCACCCAGATCGCAAATTTTTCCAACCACTGTCTTACGACCGTAAGTGGGCCCACAATACCAAGCAGAATAACGAAAGCTCCGAATAGAATAGTGCAAAGATAATATGGGATTCGATCCCCTGTTAGGATTTCAGTAGCTTTTGACATTATCATAATTTCAAATACAGTCCATCCGATCAGCTGCATTACGTTTAATATGGCAGGAATAGAAGCACCATGAATACCAAAAGACGGTCGGGTGCTTATGAGAGATGGAACTGCATGATCGCTCCCAATCTTTCCTGCAAGGGCGAGAAGCAAAGAGCCTGCAATAGAACCGACTATAATTGCAGGTATCGCATCAATAAACCGAGCGGCTGTTAGAAGAGATCCCGCAGAGAAAACTAGTAGTCCCACGCCTAGGCTTGACCAGAGCACAAAGTACTCGATTCCTCTAAGCGATCTATCTTTTGGCGGAATGGGTTCTATACCCCACTCCGGTAGCCTCCTTATTGGAAACATTTTTCTATTATCTGTACCAGTAGGTCATATGAATGTAAACATATCGAGGCGTTGCTGACTAATGATTACTCATATTAGCTAACATAATTATCAATTAAAGTTATTGCATTAATCGATTAGAGGCAGCTCTACTCTGCAATATTTGACTAAACCCTTGGTTGTATCTATAGTGGTTAATCGCAACTTACAAGGAAGTACCTATCAGAGAATGCAAAAGGAAACAGAGATATATTATACCTTTGCAGAGGATGTTTGTCAGCGGGGTGGGGAAGCCAGATCCTTATAAAAGTGAGGCTAGGTGATCCCGGCGGGCTCATAACCCGCAGAGCGGTTTCCACTTTTGCGTTTCGCAGGTGGCCGCAGGTTCAAATCAACCCCCCGCTACTAATTTTTCAAGACGAGGTAAAAAACCATCTTGCTATTAATTTCGATCTTGGATTAAAGCCTAATGACTTCTTTTCCATACCATATCTGTGGAGGGGCTTGGTTAAATGCCTATGAGATTTCGGCGTCGGAACATAGAGCCCGGTCAGGACATCTCTATCCCGAAGCACTGGGATTTTCTTGGCATTGCCGTCCTTGTAGCGACACCTGTCGCATTGAAATCCCTTGTTCTTTCCTTCCGATTTCATTTTCTTCGTACAATATTTGCAGGGCGGATTAGTCAGATCCCATATCTGTACAATTTTCAAGATAGAAATGTATTCCACATTTAATATTGGAGAACGATTACATGTTGCTTTTCGGACACCACATCCTATCTCGATCACATCTCCTATTTCCATTTGAGAAGCGATCTTTGTCAGACCAGTTGGTTCATATACTGCGGCCGAACCTGTAACGCCGCCAGAATCCTTAATTCCGAAGATTACATGTCCTCCTTGTATGGTTTGCGGTTTTGTGATAACCTTACCGCGTACGTAACCAGCCATGTAAACTCTGATTGCTGATAACTTCAATTCATTCTGCAGATGCATATTAGTTCCTTGATTTGAGCGAAAGACCATATATCCTTCCAAGATCTCTTCCGGCTGTAACCATTCTAACGATGAAACCACAACTTCTGGACTTTCACCTCTTATACCGCAAAAAACGGGATCTGGACCGTGTGGAGCAATCAACACACGTCTGTGGTTTTGATCATAGTTACTGAAGGTATTTGGAAAAGTTCTCTTATCATACTGAATTACTCTAGTCGCATTTATTTGTCTCGTTGTCCCATAGTTCTTACACTTTCTGTATGCTATAGCCTCAAACGTGTGATCTCCATCTTCCAAACTACCAATTGCAGCTAGCGAGCCTACTAAGCCTTGACCGTTTCCAAAAGTGAAATGGCGAACGCAATTTTCTTTTGCTATTTTTTCCGCCTTTTGCTTACTTAGAATATCAAACATTGCAAACCTACCAAATTCCTTGAGCGCTTCCGGGACTAGTCCTCCATTTAAAAATGCTACACCAGGATTTGCACCCATCCCTATGGCTGATTCTTTTTCGATAAGTTGTCTTATATCTTGAATTATTCTTTCGTGGTTTCTTGCCATAACTCTTAAGCATACTGCTCCATTCCCACGTGTCTTCATTGGGATATTGGGATTTAACCTAACCAATAACGGATAGTCGAGGAACTTTGTATCTGGATTCTTTAGTAAATATCCCGTAATCTTAAATGCTAGATGCGTCGTGCATTTTCCACATGTTGAGTCCGTGTCATCAAATCCGATATGAAGAATCGTATCCTGGCTTAAAGTGCAAAGATCGGGCGTTGCTGTTGTAGTAGTTGCACCGGCCTTCGCCATATCGATCATGTTGCTACTATATGAAATAAGGAATGAAGTCCAAATATTAATTGTAACTACTAAGTTTCAGGTTAATATACCGAACCACGAAGATAAACCGAAAACTCGTGCGTATAGAATCACCAAGAATATATCTATGTTTTTGTCGTTTACATGTCTGTATAAAGTCCTAATATCCTAAAAAGAGCCTGTACATTAGTAGCCATTCTATTCCATGCCCTCTCCTTATCTTTTGGAAACGCCTGTTCTGAAAACCTGATTGTTTGATAAGCATACAATGTCAACAGAAAGTAGGAGCAGGACCGCCGACTCCACGAGCTTCAAGTGCGAGGCATTTGGTATAACATTTACAAGAGAACAGGATAAGGAATAAATTGGAAGATGAGTAACGTCAGCGACCTATTGGCCTGGGTTAGATCCTTACTAGTAACTAAATTTAGTTCATTCATTCATTCATTCATTCATAATTGTTATTTCGTGATGTAGCTAGGGTCGGTCTGACCTACGTACATATGCCTTTCATCTAAGGCCATTCCTCAACTGAACGGAGAATCGAGTCACGTTGCCTCAGATGTTTTTCTTGGATTGGAAGTGTACGTGGCATTAGATGCTAGGTTAGATTGTTGAGAGAGAATCCCGATCCTAATGCCATCGAATTGCTCTGACACTATTACTAAACAATTAGTTTATTCCGAATCATTTTTAATAATGGACTAGAGATTGTATTCATGTGAAAAAGTCAATAGCGGATATAGACTTCATGAAACGAAATGGTCTAATCCCTGTGGTACTTCAGGATAGAAAAACAAAGGATATCCTAATGCTTGCCTATACTAATAGAGAAGCCCTTGATAATACCTTAAAAACAGGAAACGCTTGGTTTTGGAGCACCTCCCGCAGTAAATTATGGATGAAAGGCGAAGAGTCTGGAAATATCCAGCCTGTTAAGGAAATACGCGTGGATTGTGACGCTGATGCTTTGCTATATGTGGTAGATTCAGAGGCCTCTGTGTGCCATACTGGCAACCGCTCGTGCTTCCATAACAAACTAATTGATGAAAAAAATTGAGTGAACTTACACAAAGTTATTAAAATTTTTATATAAAATCGGCTAATGACAATTATTACGTACAAAATGAAAATATATTGATAATGATTATTTTTTTTGAAAATTCAGTATTACTAAAATTGTGATTAGCCAACCTTATCTACTACATTTGGAGAGGGTTGATAATCAAAACATGGGCATTATACAGTCGCTACAATGTAGAGAGTGCAGAAAAGAATATGAACCTCAATTTAGATATGTATGTGAAGAGTGCTTTGGTCCACTTGATGTTATCTACAAGTTTCCTTCTAGTATAAAAAAGAACACCTTCGAATCACGAGAGAAAAATTACTGGCGTTATTTCGAACTCCTGCCTATCGCTGATAAAAACAATATTGTGAGTCTAAATGCAGGTTTTACTCCGTTACAACAAGCCGATAGGCTTGGCACACATCTGGGAGGAATGAAGAATTTATTTATTAAAAATGATTCCGTAAATCCAACATTTTCATTTAAGGATAGGCCAGCAGGAGTAGCCGTTTCTAGGGCCAAAGAAACTAAATTAAAAGCAGTAGGCTGTGCGTCTACTGGTAACCTAGCTTCTGCGACTGCTGCCCACGCTGCTAAGGCAGCATTGCCGTGCTACGTTTTTGCCCCATCCGATATTGAAAATATAAAGATCGCACAAGCATTATCATATGGAGCTGAATATGTAGCAGTGGATGGAACTTATGACGATGCTAACAGGGTTGCCTCCGTAATCGGCGACTCGAAAGGCATCGGAATAGTCAATATAAATATGAGGCCATATTACGTGGAAGGTTCAAAGACTCTCGCCTATGAGGTTGCTGAACAGCTGAATTGGCAGGTTCCAGATAATCTTATCATTCCTGTTGGAAGTGGAGCAATGTTAAATTCGATTTGCAAGGGATTTGAAGAGTTGCACAACCTCGGATTAATTGATAGCATAGCAAATCTAAAGATCACGGCTGCCCAACCACATGGCTGCGCTCCAATAGTCGATGCCTTCAAGAAAAAAAGTGACGAAGTTATACCAGTTGAAAGACCTGACACCATTGCAAAAAGTCTTGCGATAGGCGATCCCGGAGATGGATTGTATGTACTCAGAAGATTAAGGCAGTATAACGGAATTGCAGAAGAGGCTACTAATGACGAAATTATTGATGGGATACTAATGTTGGCCAAGACAGAAGGCGTGTTTACAGAACCTGCTGGTGGAGTAGCGGTAGCGGTACTTCAAAAGATGGTTGAAGAAGGTAAAATCGACAAGGATGAAAAAGTAGTTTGCTATATTACAGGAAGTGGGTTAAAAGCAACAGAAGCGATAACAGCTGTGCTTCCAAAACTTAGCGCTGTAAAGCCGGACGTGCAAACAGTTTTAGCAATGATTAGATAATTACATGATGAATCTGCATTGGTTGACATAAACATTCAAAATGGCTAATATCGAATTCATCATTCCATCAGTCCTCAATAAAGGAACGGGGGAGAAAAAAATTTCAGTAGAAGCTCATGACCTACATGAAGCATTTGCCAAGGTCACTGATATTTTGGGAGACGATTTTAAACGTAGGGTATTTGATCTGAATGGTAAGCCACGTGCCCTGATCAATATTTACATTAACGGCAGGAATATGCGCTTTAGCAATGATGGCATGTCAACACTACTCAAAGACGGGGATTCCTTGTATATATTGCCAGCAGTGGCCGGGGGAGCAGAGCTGACGAACGAAGATATGCAACGCTATTCCAGGCAGATAATGCTCGAAGAGATAGGATTAGTTGGAATGGAAAAGCTGCGCGATGCTAAAGTTTGTGTGGTCGGGATCGGAGGGATCGGAAACCCTGTCGTAACTCAATTAGCAGCAATGGGTATTGGCAAACTGAAAATAGTTGATAGAGATGTTGTTGAAATTTCAAACTTACATCGACAACATCTTTACAATGAAGACGACATAGGTCAAGTCAAGGTTGAAGTCGCCACAGAGCGTCTGAAAAAAATAAATCCTCATGTTGAAATCGAGGCGATTCCTCTTTCCATTACCAAATACACGGCAGAAAGCATCGTCAAAGGAATGGATGTCATAATTGATGCACTTGATAGTGTTGATGCGAGATATGCTCTTAATGATGCATGTATCAAGCACAATATCCCGTTTATCTACGCCGGAGCACTGGGAATGTTAGGTTCAGTCTGTACTATTTTACCGAATAAATCTGCATGTTTACGGTGTATGTTCCCCGCATTAGCTGAGGAAGACATGCCTACATGTAGTACCGAAGGAGTACATCCTTCGATACTTTATTTGGTGGCCGGCGTTCAAGTGTCGGAGGCAGTCAAGATTGTTACAGGCCAACATCCTACACTTGTAAACAAGTTGCTTTATATAGACTTGAACGAACTGTCATTTGACAAGATCCAGATGTTTAGACATGAGGAATGCTCTTCATGTGGACCAAAAAAAGAGAGTAAGAAAGTTGTTTTACAACAAGAAGAACTGCTAATTGAAGAGCTCTGTGGTAGAGATAGAGGCAAGAGAACATATACTGTTAGTCCATCGTCAACACTTCCTGCATCAATCAATCTGACTGGAATAGTGAAGAATGCCGAATCACTGGGTTATGATGTTAAAATGAGAGGTAATTTGGGGATAACTGCAATAAGTACAAATCCTAACAAATTATCAATCAGTTTTCTCACAAGCGGCGCTGCTACAATAGTCGGGGCCAAAGACGAAGAGGATGCATTGTTTATATACAGAACTTTTGCGAAGGAAATAAAATGATCTCAGGCGGCTTTATGCAAAATTTGATGGTTACGATATTAAAAACCGAGGCTTAATTTAAATTAGGATACGAAAGGAAAAAATATTATCTTTTCCTTAGCTGTGGAAGAAGTAGGGTTAGCCACATCTGATATTGGTCGGCTATGTCAGATCACGTAATAACGTGCAATATGAAAATCCAAGAAACTTCAATTAGGTGTTCTCTCATCCTAGTAATAGGTGGTCACTGGTAGTTTGCTGTAGCGTTAGTAGTTGCATTTTAGGACGAGTCGGTTGATACTCCGAGTATAGCAGCTACCTTTTTGGCTTCATCTGTAGTAGATAACTGAACATACAATTCCTCTGGTCTGATTACATATTCCTCTCCCAGTTTGTTATCCATTTCATGTCTAAGAATTAACTCACCCTTAATTGGACTTTTTTCTCTCAACTTTATTAGTAATGGGGCGAAGCCTGTTGCGAGTGATTCCAAAAAGGAGATTACTAGCTCCTCATCATAAACTAACAACGGAGAAGATGACGATAGAGATGATAATGGCAAGGCGGTAATAGAGTTAACCGATATCGCATTTCTGTCATCTACTCTAATAGTATTAAGCTTAGACGTGGCTAATTTAGGATCCGAAAGATTCCTTATTTTGTCTGCTAACAGCTTACCAAGAAAAAGGATTTTTGAAATATCCGTAATTTGTTGAATTTCTTTTTGAAGGAGATTTAATGTACTTCTTTCTTCGTTCTCAACATATACGACGGTTGGTAGTTTGCCTTCAGATATTAGCTTGTTATAGAATTCAGCATTTGTGACAAAATCCTCATATTCAAAATAAGACAAGCCATAATCGATCCTTACCACTTTGGTACTTAGTTTTGTAGGATCAGCAGCAAGCGTTATCGATAATATATTCTCGCCCTCTAACTTTGCCTGGACGAGGTAATAATTGTCGCACGAAATGTATTCAGGTTCTCTATCGGTACGAGCCCCGTTATACGCATTCTTACTACCGCCACTACTACTATTTCCAGAAACAAACCTAAACGACCTCTTAAATTTTTCAGAGATAGGAGTCTTGAAACCAACTGGTATGAGCAGATTATCTATTCCTAGATCTGAAACTTTTCGCCTATGACTCCAAAATTCTATAGCGGAGCAATCAATTAAGAAAGAATATGAGACGCAAGAGCGAAAAACAGCGGCGCTGTTAGGAATGTCTCCATGCGATAGGACTCTAAGTGTGGTCGTGCGGGAAGTGTTGTACGGGCTTTCGTCTTCATTATCAATTGAAATCATTAAGACATTCAGGGCGTCTGAAATTAGCGTGTAAGGTAAATTATCGAGATCCTTTGATAACCATGTTTGTAAAAGAATAATTGCATTTTTGTAAGAACCTATTATCTTTGATTGAATATAATGCTTATACTTCTCAAAGTATCCAGAGTATTCGGTTTTGGTATTTGCAAGAGGGCGCATTAACGCATTCTTTGATTGGAAAAAAAGATCTGCATCTGCATGGGTTGGAAACATAGTGGTTATTATGTCTTCATGATATTTCTTTTGAAAACCATCCAACAATGTTTCAGTTGAGGTTTTAAGCCGCTCAATGTTTGTCATCATCTCTTTCTGTAAGAGTTCGTAATTTCTAAACACAAGGTGTAGCCTTGCAACATTATTATGAATATGAATAATATTGCTCGAGACAGACACGAAGTCTTTAAGCATATTAATAAAATTCTTGTTTTCGTCAAAGGGCGAGTAATCGCCAAAAAGGTACCTTCCCTCTTTTTCGTTAAAAATATAATGAGGATTGCAAATATCCTCTCTGTCAATACCTATTGTCATATAATAATATAATATAATTCGTTTTAAGTATATGAATTAAAGCTGTTAGTATCTTTGAAGTCACGTCATATTATTAATCTATTTTTTATTGTAGAATCACTTAGTATTAACCGAAGTATCGAAGTAAGTTAAATAGGAGATGAGGTAATCGGTAAACAAGGGCTAAGCGGAGATCGGTTCATAGCGGTACGCTTTTTAATATTATTATTGTATTGCTTAACAAACTGCCATCCCATTAAATAGTCCAGCTGAAAGTCAAGTACTGTCTTGTTTAATCAATATTCTATTTTTTCTTTTCTCTGTAATCGCAGATCAGTAGTTTGCTCTGTTTTAATAAATATAAAAATTTAATAGAATAGTACGATAATAAAGGGAATCTATCTTGGATGAAGGGACGACCTGTTTTTTTAACACGATTCTTACCATTTTTTACCCGCAATTTCACGCATGTAGTAGAAGATATATTGCTGTGCATATCCAGAATATTTGCCAAAATAATTCCTGATAGTCGCTGAAAGGACTTTATATTGATTTATAGTTATTCTTTCGGTCATTTTGAACTTGTTTTCATTTTCATTGAAGAGCCAATTATAATATCGAGAGAGCGCCCTCAAAATCCAGACGTCAATAGGGAAGGCATCGAGTTTCTCCAGCGAGAATAATAGGATACAATCAGCAATTTTGTTGCCGATGCCATATACTTTTAAGAGTTCTTCTTTTGCGTCATGATACCTAATACGAACCAAGTAATCTACATCGAGATTGCCTGAGATGATATGGTTTGCGAGTGCTTTAATCGCCTTGGCTCTATATCCCACACCGCATGAATGCAACTCGTTAATGGTTGCTTTATTTAGACTGTTGACAGAAGGAAACGTGTAAAATTCTTTTCCGTCAAATATTACTTTACAACCAAATTTTTTTGAAAGGTTCTTGAGCATTTTACGGATCATCAAAATGTTAGTATTACTGGCACACACAAAGGAAAAAATGCATTGATAAGGTTCTTGACGCATCAAACGGAGGCCAGGATATTTTCTTATTGTCTTAGAGACCAGAGTATCATTTGAAAGAGTCGATAATATTTTCTCAATGTCGTCGTCGAGTCTAAAGACTTTTCTCTCCCATCCCTTGACCTCAGGATAGGAATAGAATTGGATCCCGTTATTTTTGTTATTATTAATACAGCTACTCTTGCTTGTCCATGAGGTAGAAAATTTAATGATGTGATCTCCATATGTGCCATACCAAGAATTACCTATTTGCTCCCAGAGAAACATTTGGCCGCTGTTAATGCTGATCTCTGGGTTAAAAGGTATGGTCAAGATTAATGTATTGTCAACCTTATTGAACTTTGTTACTTTCTTCGTCTTTTATTTTTTTTAAGTCCTTCTGTAAGATTTCAAGCGTCTTTGGGATCTCGTTTTCAGCACAGAGAAGACAGATCTGCTGTAAAGATAAGGGATATGTAAAGTACTTTGTATTTAGTGGGATATCATTCTTACATGATACACATTTCTTCATCTTGTACGGATCTGTATTTTTGATTATCAATTGTGATAAAAAAAATCGGGTAATTTATAAATATGATCCTAAAATCTGCTTATTAAGAGTAGCATATCGCCGCCAGCAAGTTGAATTGGAAGAATCTGTTCGCATTACCACCTCACCATGGAAGGAATAATAATAATTTTAGTGTTTGCAAAAAAGTAAGAAAACTTTTGGGAGAATAATGCAGCATAGTTTGGAATGGAGAGTTACTTCATTATATCGACAGACGATGTTAAAAAAGCAGAGTAATGAAATAACACCGGCACGGCCTAGTACCAACTCATATTTCAATTGATTCTCCTGTATCCGGAGCTTTTGATTCAAATCCATATTTGATTTTGATTTCTTCTGCAAACTTAGTACATGAAGGTCCATCGCCATGGACGGTAAGCACCTTTGGGTTACCTTTTATATGTTCAAGAATTTCGAATAATTCGCTCCTACTATTATGTCCGGAAAATTCGAACCGTTTCACATCAGCAAGACATTTTCTTTCTCTACCATCAAAACTTACCACTCTCCGATCGAGAAGTGTTCGACCAGGGGTGCCTTCGCCCTGATATGATACCATTGCAACACCATTTTTATCACTCTTGGCAATTTCTTGCAGATAGAACACTGCAGAGCCTCCAACCAACATCCCAGCAGGAGAGATGATAACGCAGGGCTCCTTAACAACACTCCTTCTTCTATTCCACCCACTTATCCATTCTGCTTCATTGATTGCTCGCTTGAATATTTCGGCATCCTTGAGGAAGGTTGGATGTTTCATCATAATTTGATTTGCTTTAAGAGCCATTCCATCCATTACAACTTTGTGTCGAAAATTGTTAGATTTTAGAACGGTTGCAATTTCCTGAGCTCTTTCTACAGAAAACGCGGGGATAAACAGTGTTCCACCTCTCTCAAGTACATCGTAGGCGAACTCCAGTAACTCTTTTTCAGCCTGATCTCGTGGCATCTGCTCACTCTGAGAATAAGTACTCTCTATGATCATTAAATCAATCTCACCAAAGTCCAAATCGGCAGGTCTGAGTAATTTTGAGCCTCTTGTATTAATATCTCCAGTATAGAATATCCGTTTACCATTATGTTCTAAAATAACCGAAGCACCGCCCAACACGTGGCCAGACTCGTGCAGAGTTACTTTGACATCGTTTACCATATATGTTTCCTTGTATTGCAAATTCTTGGAATTTTTCATCATTGTTATTAGGTCAATATATTCAAAAGGTAGGTAGAACCCTGATATTTTTATCATGTCCTCGATTAATAATCTTGACAGCTCAAATGTAGGAGGCGTACCCAGTGCTGGTACTGATGCTGATTCAGACAAGAACAGGGATGGGACAAATCCGGAATGATCTAGATGAGCATGAGTAATCACTACAGCATCAACATCTTTCGGCCTGACATGCATAGGGAAGATTGGTTCTCTTTTCAAGAGTACACCATAATCCATTAAAATGCCTGTACTATTCGCATTTACAAGGAACGCTGAACGGCCGACCTCTTTGGCAGCGCCCAAGACTAATACTTTCAATTTATCCTTTATTCTAAGGCAAGTGCTTTAAGTCTTTCACAGTGAGGACCATGACGACGATATTATTGTCCTCATCACCAGTTACCCCAAGAATACTGACAAGTGAAATTATGTTCTAGTAATGCCTATGAGATTGCAAGCTCTTAGTGTAGTTTAATAGATGAAAAGAAGAATTTGAACAGATTTACATGAACTTCGGCAGGGTAGTGCCTTCACTTATATTGTTCAAAGGCGTGGATAACAAGTCGGTGGTTGTAGCCCCAAAAATGGAGAAGAAATTTAGATTTTTCAATACTGAGAATGCTAATAAAATAAAAGCATTAATAGCGTATTTCACTAGGGATAGCAAGCATTGGGAAAAAAAGAACTTACTGCTATCTTTTCATCAGACCCAGATAGATATTACAAGGTTTCGTTATTTGACAGATTAGGCTTCAAGCGTCAACGATGCAATAATTGCGGTAAATTTTTTTGGTCTCTGAATGAGAAGCAGGTTTGTCCAGACCACCAGTACTACGGTTTTATAGGTGACCCTCCTACAAATAAAAGACTTGATTACATCAACGCTTGGAAAGAAATAGAAGAATACTTTCAATCCAACGCACACTCGATAATCAGACGATATCCTGTAGTCTGCAGGTGGCGCGATGATCTCTATTTTACAATAGCATCCATTGTCGATTTCCAAAGAGTAATCGGGGACAAGGTTATTTTTGAGCTGCCTACAAATCCACTTATTGTTCCGCAAATGTGTTTGCGCTTTAACGATGTAGAAAATGTGGGTTTGAGTGGCAGACATTACACAAGCTTCTGTATGATCGGTCAGGTTTGCAATGCGGACGCACAGGGTGGCTATTGGAAAGATAGGTGCATTGAGCTTGATTATAGAATGCTTACAAACGCCCTGGGGATAAGAAAAGAAGAGATCACTTTTGTAGAAGATGTATGGATGGGTGCGGGTGCCTTTGGTTACTCTCTGGAATATTTTGTGAGTGGACTTGAACTAGGCAATGCTGTTTTTACCGAATTTGAGGGGAACGAGAACGACTATAGAGTAATGACCAATAAGATTATCGATATGGGAGCTGGACTTGAGCGACTCTCATGGATAACAATGGGAACACCGACAAGTTACGATTGTTCTTTTGGTCCCGTGGTGCGAAAATTAGTAGACAATTCTGGCACCTCTGAAAGTCCAGAAATTCTATCCAAATATTTTACAGCAGTTTCTACTAAACTTGACTATATGAGTGGAGACATCCACGCACTAAAGTCACTCATTGCTAAGGAACTAAAAATCTCCGATGACCTACTTACGAAAATGACTACCCCCTACGAGGCAATTTATACTATCGCAGATCACACTCGTACACTGGTGTTCGCGATCTCTGATGGTGCACTCCCATCAAACGTGGGAGGAGGCTATAATCTAAGAGTGATTCTACGTAGGGCACTTTCGATTTTGGAAAGATTAGGTTGGAGCATGAAACTCGAAGATATTGCTGATATGCATATTGATTATGTCAAGCAGATGTATCCAGAACTTGAGGAACACAGAGAAGATGTCAGGACAATTCTTCAGATTGAATCTGGTAGGTATATAGGATCTAGGGAAAGGATGGAAGCGATTGCTAATTCTGTAAAAAGTACTGAGAAGAAGCTGATGGTGGATGATCTTATTAGAATGTACGAATCTGACGGTGTTACTCCAGACTTTTTGGTCGATTTGGAAGCAATAGACAGTATCCCGCCTACTTTTTACACAAAGCTCGCTGAACTTCATACTAGCCAAGCAACAGCTCAAGCTCAAAAGCCAATCTACGGCTTAGATGGTGTTGCGCCGACCAGGCTATTATACTACGAAGACAAGTCAATCCGTGAATTCAGTGCCAAGATTCTTAAAGTGATCGATAAAAAATTTATCATACTAGACCAGACTGCGTTTTATCCGCGGGGTGGTGGACAAGAACCAGACACGGGAGAGATTGACGGCGTAAAAGTACTTGAAGTTATAAAACAAGCGGATATCGTAGTTCATAAACTACACGGTCCCTTAGATTTTACAGACGGCAAAACCGTGCATGGAACAGTAAATGACCGAAGACGCGAATTAATCACTAAACATCATACTGCGACTCATGTGCTTAATACCTCGGCGAGATTTAACCTTGGATCGTGGGTATGGCAGAATTCTGCATTCAAAGAGGAAAATTATGCCAGACTTGATGTTACTCATCATTCCTCTCTCAACAGGGAGGAGGTTGAAAGAATTGAAAAGACTGCAAACAATGTAATTAGACAAAATTTACCAGTTAAGATCAAGATCTATGACCGTGTTGATGCAGAGCAGGACTACAGTTTTAGAATATATCAGGGTGGTGTTGTCCCAACCAGCAATATCAGAATTGTAAATATAGAAAACTGGGATATCGAAGCCTGTGGTGGAACGCATGTCAGTACAACTGGTGAAATAGGACTTATCAAAATTACCAAATCTGAAAGGATTCAGGATGGAGTTGTCAGATTAGAGTTTGTTGCTGGGGAGGCCGCTATGAACTATATCCAAAAGCAAGAAAACCAGCTTACGATGATCGCTCAGTCTTTAGGCTCCAGTAAGGAAAAGGTTGTCGAGTCTCTTCAAAAGAGTATAGATGAGGCTGAGGCAGCAAAAAGGAAGATAAAAACTATGCTTCGAAAAATTACTCCCTCAATAGCAAAATCTGTCTCTGAGGAGGCAAAGCAATTATCTTCAGATGGCATCAAGTTTTATCATGTACGTGATAATGAAATGGATGAGGAATATCATATTTCTGTAGGAGAGAAATCTATTGAAACTGATCCATCTCTGATCTATGTGGCGTTTATATCAAAAGGTGAAGGAATCCGTGTAATTGTATTTGTTGGCGAACAAGCACAGAACAAAATAAAAGCTGCCAGCATCGCAAGGCAAATTTCTGTTCAATTAGGAGGTTCAGGTGGTGGCGATGGTAGATTTGGACAGGGCGGAGGTAGATTTAAGGACAAGATAAGCACTGCTTTGGTTTCAGTAGAAGAATTAGTCCTGAGAAGTAGTATGTAGGATAATAATAAAAGTAATCGAGCCATGACCAGTATCGATAATAAAAATAATGTGGACAATAAGAAGAAGGGAGAGAGGATCAGAATAGATTGGAAGTCAGTTGAAGAAAAGTGGCGAGACAGGTGGGAAGAGCAAAGGATCTTCCAAGCAGATCCGGATTTTGGAAAGAAGAAATATTTCATAACCGTAGCATATCCCTATCCAAACTCTCCTCAACATATTGGGCATGGAAGAACATACACTCTTGCTGACGTACATGCCCGTTACATGAGGATGAAAGGTTACAATGTCTTGTTCCCAATGGGTTTCCATTACACAGGTACGCCTATTCTTGCCATGTCGCGTAGAGTTGCATCTCGGGATAAAGACCTGTTGGAAACCTTCGATAAGGTTTACCACGTTCCAAACGACACAATTACAAGTTTTGTCGAACCTATAAAAATCGCGAGCTACTTTCACAATGAGATCAGACTAGGAATGAAAGAGTTGGGATTTTCGATAGATTGGAGGCGCGAGTTTAGTACCGTAGACATGATATATTCAAAGTTTATCTCTTGGCAGTTTAGGACATTGCGGAAAAAGGGACTAATAGTACAAGGCTCGCATCCTGTCGGTTGGTGCCCAAACGATCAAAATCCTGTTAGTCAACACGATACGATAGGCGATGTTGAACCTGCCTTCAATGAATATACTCTGATAAAGTTCAGGCTGGGTGATGGGTACATAATTCCGACGGCAACTTTGAGACCAGAAACTATCTATGGCGCTACTAATCTATGGGTTAACCCCAATATAGAATACGTCAAAATATGTCTCACAGACAAGGACGAAAGATGGATCGTAAGCAAGGAAGCAGCTAAAAAATTAGAATTTCTAAATCATAAAGTCACAATCGAGTCTTACGTGTTAGGAAAAGAACTAGTCGGGACATTGGCTAAAAGCCCAGTTACTCACGTTTCGTTACCACTCTATCCTGCCCTATTTGTTGAAGCCGATAACGGAACAGGGTTCGTAATGTCTGTTCCAGCTCATGCACCATATGATTATCGGGCACTTGAAGATCTGAAAAATAATGTTTCACTTCAAAAGGAATTTGGATTAAGATCTGTTGAAGTAAAACCTATTGCAGTAATTGAATCCGATGACTACTCTGGTATAGACGTAATACCTTCTAAGCAGATCATAAACAAATTCAACATACAGGATCAGACAGATACTGAAATCGAAAAAGCTACTAACGAACTCTACTCACATGAATTTTACAAAGGAAAGATGCTTGAAAATACGGGAAAGTATGGTGGTATGCCTGTTTCTGAAGCAAAGGAAAAGGTAAAAAGTGAAATTCTCATGAGTGGTGATGCGGATATAATGTTCGAATTGATAAATAAACCTGTCAGATGCAGGTGCGGTAGACGATGTGTTGTTAAACTTTTAAATGATCAATGGTTCCTGAATTATGGGGATACGAAATGGAAGCATTTAGCACATGAATGCGTTGACAACATGGAAATAGTTCCAGAAGAGATTAGGCAGGAATTTAACTACGTACTAGATTGGTTAAGAGAGAGGGCTTGTGCACGAAAAACCGGGTTGGGTACTAAGTTACCCTGGGATCAGGACTGGATTATTGAAAGCCTCTCAGATTCTGTTATCTATATGGCATACTACATATTGGCAAAGTATGTTAATGATAAATCAATCATTGATGTTAATAATCTAAAGGATTCAGTGTTTGATTATGTCTTACTAGGGAGAGGCAACATAGTGGAGGTTGCTTCAGAGTGCAATATCTCTACAGCATTACTTGAGCAGATAAGGCAAGAATTTACCTACTTTTATCCCGTGGATTCAAGACATTCTGGAAGGGATCTAGTTCCAAACCATCTGTCATTTTTTGTTTTCAGTCACGTAGCAATTTTTGACAGAGAGAATTGGCCAAAGCAGATTGTTGTAAATGGCTCCGTTTTGATGGACGGCAAGAAGATGTCAAAATCGCTTGGAAATATTATTCCACTTCGTGATGCCATCAAAGAACATAGTGCAGATGCAATCCGTATAGCAATGCTTATTTCTGCAGAACTCTTACAAGATGCCGATTTTTCATTCGATACGGTAAAAGGAATTCGGTCCAAGTTACAAGATATATATGACATGGGAATAGAATTTTTTACAAACTCCTCACAATCACAAATAAAAAGAGCAAAAATAAATGAAGAACAAGTAGATCGGTGGCTACTCAGCAGGTTACAGCGCACCGTTGCAGATACTACGATGTCAATGGATAAGTTACGTGTGAGAGAAGCGGCCCATAACATCATATACTCTCTAGATCATGATCTACAATGGTATCAGAAGAGAGTAAAAGCCAAGAGTTGCGAAAGCTCTTCCGTTCAATATGCTCTTTCAACGTTTCTTGATACCCGTATTAGGATGCTGGCACCGTTTGCCCCATTTATAAGTGAAGAAGTTTGGGAGAAAATTGATAATTCATCTACTTCCATCATTTTTGCCGGTTGGCCATCAGCTGACGAAGATAAGGTAGATATCGTCGCTGAAGAATCGGAGCAACTAATTATGAATTTGATTTTTGATCTTCAGAAGATTGTCAAAGTAACGAGGATTAATCCAAAAAAAATAATTTTTTATACTGCAGCACGCTGGAAATTAAAAGTATATAATAAGATTCTCTCGAGCGTATTTTTGGAGAGTAATCCTAACTTTGGAGATATCATGAAACAGCTGATTAAAGATCCGGAAACAACAAAGGCAAAAAATGATTCCAATATGGTGAGAAAAATGATCGAAGATATTCTATCCGATCCAATTGAGGCAAGAAACAGGCGACTACGATTCGAGAATTTCGATGAAAGACTTCCTATAGAGGATGCTAGGAACTTATTATCTTTAGAAAGTGGAAACGAGCATGCTGAGATATTGGTATATTCAGAAGATGATTCTGATCAGTCAGAATACGATCCAAAGCACAAAGCAAAATTTGCTAGACCCTTCAAACCGGCAATTTACTTGATCGATCAATAACAAATATTATTGATTGTTACTCATATCACTCACCGCGTTATCCCTGTTACTACTTGACCTTTTGCCTTTTCCTCGCAGTTATAATAGATGAAACTAAATATAACGAAAACCCTAGCATGACCATCGGGAGTCCATAAAGCGAAAATCCGCCTCTATGCGTATAGCTTCCCACTCCCACAAATATTGCTCCTACTATTAACAAGGCTAATCCTGATCGAGCCGCTGCGGGCATCTGAATTTTCCTCTTCGAAGATGATGACAATGTATCTGTACCTCCTTTCACACCTGAGAGGCACTAATATCATTTTTTGTCAGTTAAACCAATCACAATATTATAATTATGGCACTTAAGTGGATTCCATTGTCAGATCCTAGATGAACGCCGGGTATATACGGGGTGCAGATGAGAAGCACGGATTCCCTACTATTGAAGATATATTCAAAGCAAGGGATTTGCTACACAAAGCTGTCAGAAAAACACCATTGCAAAGATCTGACACGTTTTCTAAATTAACAGGTACAAACATCTTTCTTAAGCTTGAATCTTTGCAAAAAACGGGTTCGTTTAAGGTGCGTGGAGCATTCGTTAAACTCGACATGTTATCGAATGAAGAGCGCAAATACGGCGTCATTGCTGCTTCGGCAGGCAATCATGCCCAGGGAGTTGCATATGCTGCATTGAAAAAGAATATTTCATGTACTATAGTGATGCCGAAGAATGCGTCTCCGGCGAAGGTAGCTGCTACAAAATCATATGGAGCGAAGGTAACTCTACGTGGGTTAGATTATGAGGAATCCTGGCTTGCAGCACAGGAAATAGCAAAGGAGGAGGGACGCACGGTCATTCATGCTTTTGATGACGCTCAAATAATTTCTGGTCAGGGAACAATCGGTCTGGAATTGTTGGAGGATCTCCGTGAAATTGACGAAGTTTATTTGCCTGTGGGTGGTGGAGGGCTTGCTGCGGGTGTCGCAATAGCAATAAAGGCAAAAAATCCCAATGTAAAGATTGTTGGGATAGAGTCCAAAGCATTTCCCGCTATGAAAGAATCTCTAGCCAAAGGCTCTTTGCAACATGTAAAAGCAGGATATACCATAGCAGATGGCATCTCCGTAAAATCACCTGGCAAACTCACTTACGAAATAGTAAGCAAATACCTAGACGATCTAAGATTAGTCGAGGATTCATCGATAGTTGAAACGATGTTTTTGCTCATGGAAAGAGCAAAACTGGTTGTAGAACCTGCGGGGGCAGCAAGCCTCGCTTATTTAATTTCAAACGGTCACCCAAACAAAGATAAGAATGTTATAGCCTTGCTATCTGGGGGTAACGTGGATATGTATCTGCTTGGACAAGTAGTAGCAAAGGGTCTTATGCATATGGGAAGGATGCTTAAAATTTTTATCCAGTTACCAGACAGACCCGGAGCATTGAAGACGATAGTGGATAGTATTGCAGAACTAAGTGTTAATATTGTCGAAGTCGACCATGATAGATTGAGTCCCAATATTTCTGCTGGAACTGCGGGTGTATACTTAAGTCTTGAAATGGAAAATGCAAATCATGCAAAACGCTTAATCGACTTTCTAGAGGCAAAAGGAGTCGAATTCAGAATCGTTAGTTGACATAATTCCTAATAGCAAGCTCACAGAAAGCAACAGCCAAGTATTTAGGGACTCGTATATGTGCTATATATCACGCATGCATACCTACCATGATGACACCTTTAGTTGGTAAAGTTATACTCTCTAAACCCTGCCTTATCAGCAGTGGTGCCACCTATTTTTACTAGGACGAACTCGTTGTGGACAGGCAAAAGAGAGGTATCGAAATTTCGTTCATTTCCACGAAGTCTTTCATATTCGTTAATTGAAATCTTTTTTCTGGGTCCTATTTCTTCATCGAGGTTCATTCCCTCTACGATTTCCTTGTATTCAGACTGAATCACACCAGTAAATACCATCGCGCTACTACCACTACCGTATGATCCAAAACCTACTCTCTTGCTCTCAAGATCAGTACCCTTCTTGTATTCAAATTCCAATAAGCTTCTAAAACCCATATACATTGACGCAGTGTACAGATTGCCGATTATGGTAGATGCTTCAAGTGAGCTCGCCATTTTCTTTTCAAAAACTTCATTGTAGAAAGATGTTTGCATAAATGCTCGCCTGAATCTTTCGTCAGCTTTCATAAATTCAGTGTCAGCCAAAATTGATTCAATGGTGCCCCTGGGGTCTTTGGGGACTGTTTCTTGTAATCCCACTTCTTTTATGACTTCATTCCACCGTGGGAGATACCTCCACTCATGTCTTAACAAATATGCCAGCGCCTTTTCACCCATTCGTCTATAAGGAAGATGAACACTGAATAAATCGATGTGATCTGTTATGGATTCCCCATCTTTCAGTCGAATCAGACCTGTTCTGATAGCTTTTTCTTTATAACTATCAAAGGCCTTCCTTACTTGAATTAAATATAATAAATTAGAATAGGTTCCATTAACTACAGGCGTATCCTTTCCACATGGTCTGTAAAAATCATATTCATTACTGATAATTGTGGAAGTAACTTTTTGATCAAAAGCTAGTAATCTGGGATTCTCCTTTATCAGCATAGCAACTGCACCTGCACCTTGTGTATATTCCCCGGCAGAACCAATATCATATTTAGCAATATCACTCACAATCACTATAGCAGCTTTACCATTATTTTCGTCTGCCCTAATCCAATTTGTATTATCGTAAAGCGCATATGATCCGCTTACACAAGCAAATTTGCACTCTATTCCGCCGGCGTGTTCGAAGGAACTTTCTCCGTAAACTTGTTCTAGCATTCCTATCACAAAAGAATTCATCGCTTTAGATTCGTCAAGGCCAGATTCGGTAGCTACATACATTCTACCTATATCTTCAGGATGCAGATGGTTTTTTTGCATTAATTTCAAACAAGCGTTAGCGGCCATAGAAGCTGGATCTTGATTTGTATCAACCAGGGCCATCTTCTTTACTCCAATACCGTACTCTAGCTTGCGAGGGTCAATTCCTCTTGCCTCAGCAAAATCCTTATAGTCTATATACAGCTTTGGGATATATATAGCCAGATCATCAATCCCTACTGGCATTTATCCATCTACCATATAGTATGAACCTACAGATATAGCCAATTTAAAGTTATATCTAGCTAGTTTTGACAAATTGTCGTAAGCTGGTTGACACACTTTGCTGTTAGTTTAATAATTTTTTATAGTCTGATAGAAGTTATCCCTCTCCGCGACTTCAAAACCAATTTGTTTAATAGCATCTATAATTTTATGCGCAGTTAGTTCAGTCGATCTGGCCCCAGTAGCGGTTACTACTTCTTCACCGATCAGAGTACCACCAAAATCGTCAGCGCCGTAATTTAGTGCAAGCTGAGCCATGCCAATGCCGTTTGTAAGCCAAGAGGATTGAAGATGATCTATCAAACCATTAAAGATTATTCTTGAAATGGCGATCATCTTTAACAGATTTAATCCTCCTGCTGAATATTTTATAAGGCCATCTGCCTGTATCCGAGTTTTGTTGGGCTCAAAACTCCAAGGGATAAATGCCATAAAACCTCTAGTTTTTTCTTGTAGCTCCGCAATTTTCATAATATGTCGGGCCCTATGTTCTTCGGTTTCTACCGTGCCATACATCATTGTAGCGGAGGACTTTATATCTAATTCATGCGCCTCTTCCATTATTCGAAGCCATTCGTGACTTTTGATTTTGAGAGGACTGATCTCTGCTTTCACATCGTCATTTAGAATTTCTGCACCCGCACCTGGAAGGGAATCCAAGCCTGCACTTTTTAGTCTTGAAAGGATTTCTTTGGTGCTACTTTTCTCTACCTTTGCGATAGTATCGATTTCAGACGCAGAAAGTCCATGAATTCCGACTTTAGGGCATCTTGTCTTTATTGCTTTGAAGGCGTCCTCGTAATATTCCAGTTTCAAATTTGGATTATGTCCTCCTTGAATCAGCACTTGGGTAATACCGAACATCTCTCTAGACACTAATACGCGCTTCACAATTTCATCTAAAGACAATGTATAAGCTTCCTCGTGTCCCATTGGACGATAAAATGCGCAAAATTTACAATAAGTTATACAGATATTAGTGTAGTTCAATATAATATTATTAACAAACGTAGCAGTATTTCCATAGAGTCGCTGTCTAAGTATATTACTTACCATGGCAATTGGGTAAATGTCATTGGATTTGAAAAGCCTTATGCATTCATCTAGACCAAGAATATGGGAGTCTAGTGCATTATGCAAAATGTCGGCGACATCAGACTTCGTAATTAAATCGTGTACTAGGCCGCTAGTATTTTGCAATATTGACATATCTGTGTGGAATATCAATGCTATTTATTCCTTACAAGCGCTGTCCTCTTCTCTTTTGCTTTATAGCTGGACGAAGTTTAGCATGTGCAACATATATTATATCTGGACCTCATAGATAGTGCTAGTTTGCTTAAAGGTGTTGGAGGTAGCGATGGAGTAGGAACACCTGCATTGGAAAAGGCAATGGCAGGCCAAGAACTATCGTTTAAAGATGGACTCCAGCTCATGAATGAAGAGAACCTGTTTTTGCTAGGCGCCGCTGCAGACAATATTCGCAAATATCTTAAGGGAAATAGTGTTACTTTTGTTGCTTCCTATTACTTAAATTACACCAATGTTTGTGCCGCCAGTTGCCCTTTGTGCGCATTTTACAGAAAGGGCAACGATGCAGACGCATTTACTCTGAGCACCGAGCAGATATTGACAAGAGCGCGAATCGCAATAAATGAAATGGGAAGCACGGAACTGCATATAGTAGGTGGCTTTCATCCAAAGCTTGGTTTGGATTACTACGAGAATATGATGAGGGCGATAAAAGCAGAGTTTCCTAGTGTTGTAATTAAAGCATTGACACCGGCAGAAATTTTCTTTATCTCCAGGCTAACTCGAAATTCAGTAAAGGAAGTATTGCTCAGATTGAAAGAGGCCGGCCTAGATGCACTACCTGGGGGAGGAGCCGAGATTTTTGATCCGGAAGTGAGAGAGATAATTGTAAGAGGAAAATGTTCTAGTGAAGAGTGGCTTGATACTGCCCGTCAAGCCCATGAGCTAGGATTGAAGAGTAATTGCACAATGCTTTTCGGTCACGTAGAGAAGCCTGAGCACATTGTTGAGCATATTTTACAAATCAGAGAACTTCATAAAAAGACACGGGGCTTTACCACCTTTATTCCTTTAAAGTTTAGCTTAGAGAATACTGAGCTAGAAAAGAACAACATAATCAAGACAGAAAGTCCTTCAACATATGACTTGAGGGTTATCGCGGTGTCGAGGCTGTTGCTAGCAAATGTACTCAATAACGTGTCGGTGTATTGGGTAGCATTAGGTAAAAAATTGGCTCAGGTCGCGTTGTCATATGGAGGCAACGATATGGTGGGAACTGCGTTTTCGGAGGAAATATTCAGGGCTGCTGGTAAAGATACAGGTACTTCTATTCAAGAGTTAGCTAGTTTGATTAAGGAAATTAAGAGAGAGGCTGTTCAAAGAGATACATTCTTTAATATAATTAGAAGATTTAATTGATGATTGATTGAGGAGGCATTCGATATTGACAACCTTGAAAAGAAATGATGTATACAATGCCGATTCGAACTTGCGGATGTATGTGATGTATGTGGAATTCAAACGAAATTCAATTGTGAAATCAGCGGAAGTATTCCTTTCTCCTGTCCCATTTTGAACATTTTCTTGATAGCTTTTTCACCGTCAGTTCCCATGTCAACAGTGATATCATTTACATACATTTTGATAAACTTCATCATAACATGTTTTGGTTGCCCTCTGCTATACCTCATAGCATAATCTACCGCAGCATTTCTGTGTTCAAGTCCATAAAGGATTGAAGCTTTGAAAAGCTTGTTAAACCTTCCAATTTCTTCAACAGTCATTGATTTGATGCTTGCGACATTGATCCCTAGGGGCACCGGCAGCCCATTGGTTTCGGTATGCCACCAGGCTCCCAGATCAAGAATGTTGTATAGATGTGACTTTTTATAGGTAATCTGCGCTTCGTGAATAACCAAACCTGCATCGACTTTATCGGACAGAACAGCATTGGGAATTAGCTGAAAATTTATTTCCTGTTCATTAAATTTTCCGAGAACTAGATTTAGTAATAAATTGGCAGACGTCATCTTGCCTGGTATTGCGATTGTACATTCCTTTAATTGAGAAAGTGATAGCTCTTTTTTTGATACCACTACTGGACCGTAGTTAAAGCCAAAGCTTGCTCCACTACGTAATATGGTGTAGTCCTTCAAATAAGCGAACGCATGAGCTGAAATTGCGGTGACGTCGAGCTCATGTTTTAAGGCATGTTTGTTAAGAGTTTCAATATCTTCTATAACATGTTTGATTCTAAAACACGGAGATTTTACTTTACCTGCTTCAATACCGTAAAACATGAAAGCATCATCAGCATCAGGAGTGTGACCCACCGTTATCTCCCTCATAGTCTAAATCAACATTGGAATACATTTACAGAGCAATATTTTCTTTCTTTTCTGTTCTGATATGGGTTACAATAAAAACTATCATACTGACTTTCTTTCTTTGGATTCATTTATTCATTTCTATCGTTGCAGGATATACTCCAAACTTAATACATGTGCATGAACATCGTCGTTCATTTCTAATAAGCCCCAAAAGATGTGCGCTCTAAAAACATTGCATACATTCGTAGGTGTGAGGTATGCTCACATGCCCTACAAGCCTTATACAATTCATAATATCCATTTTTAGACTTAACTACAATTTCTATAATTCTACTTCAAATATTAATATTGTTTGGAAAGATATTTCATAATATGTTATATAATACGAAATTTATTATGATTCCATCGCAATGGGTTCTCGAATTATAAATCTAAGGGATCGCGACTTTAATCAAAAAGGTAGTTTTGGTACATATTTAATCCTTAACATTAGGTTCTGAATGGGGCTACAAAGTCGCAAGCTGTTCACAAAGATATCTGTGAAAAAATGAACCCACAAAACTATTGTAGACATGGGTAGGGCTTGTAACAATTTCGCCAGTTGTGATATCGAGGTCCGTAACAAGGTACACCAGTATTAACTTTAGCGATTTCTCAACCAACTTTTTTTCGAGGCTACGTTTATTCTATGTCCTATACATGAGTGATTGGTGCGGCACTAACACCTCTTCTGTAATATAACCCACATTTTGCAGTGCTAATCATCGCTACTGAAGTCATAAATTTTCCTTTACCGAGCTATTTCGGAATCATTTACCTCGCTTAGCGAATGCGTGCTATTTATCGTAACAATAGAAAGCCGTACAACTATCTCATAGTACTAGGGAACGTTTAATAGTCCTCCAACGAATTTTTTTCGACTATATATGCCAAAATTCAAATCTACTCAGGATATTTTGAGAATTATCGGTAATAAAGAACAAATTCGTAACTTTGGTGTTATCGCTCATGTTGACCACGGCAAGACTACCATGAGTGACAGTCTTTTGGCTGCCTCAGGTATTATTTCCCCTTCGGTTGCAGGTCAGGCTCTCGCACTAGACTCGATGAAACTTGAACAAAACCGACAAATGACTATTCGCGGGGCAAACGTTACACTATTCTATGAAAGTGAAGGCAAGGAATATGTAATTAATATGATTGACACACCCGGCCACATTGACTTTACAGGTAGGGTCACCCGAGCGCTCAGAGCAATCGATGGCGTAGTAGTGGTCTCTGATTCCGTAGAAGGAATTATGACTCAGACAGAAACAGTAACAAGACAAGCCCTCGAAGAACGAGTAAGGCCTGTTCTTTACATTAACAAAATTGACAGGTTAGTAAAGGAATTAAGATTAGACCCGTCGGCAATGCAAAAATGGCTCTCGAATATAATCGCAGAATTCAATAGACTTGTTGATATTTATGCTGAAAAAGAACTTAAAGAAAAATGGAAGGTTAGCATTCAAGCAAATAGCGTTGCATTTGGTTCTGCGAAAGACAGATGGGGTTTTAACTTCGCGATGGCCCAAAAAAAAGGTATCACCTTCAAGGATGTCTACGATGCATATACTTCGGAAGATCCTAATCTTACTAAATTGCTAGCCGAAAGAGCACCATTACATGATGCGGTTCTAGGGATGGTTGTCCAACACCATCCGCCACCTCATGTAGCCCAGAGATATAGAATTCCTAAGATCTGGGGTGGCGATTTAGAATCCGATATTGGCAGATCTCTTGTATCGTGCGACGATAAGGGGCCTGCTGTTATGATGGTTACCACGATCAATGTAGATCCTCAAGCAGGCAGAGTTGCAACAGGCAGACTCTTTTCCGGAACTGTTAAGGATGGCGACGAAATCTACCTAATAGACGCAAAAAGGCCAGGAAAAATTCAATCAGTAAATATCTACATGGGAAATACTAGAGAGGTAGTAAGTATATTGCCTGCGGGTAATATTCCTGCTCTGTTAGGTGTCGATTATGCTATTGCAGGCGAAACAATTTCTACTGTAAAAAATATTCCGGCATTTGAATCGATAAAATACGTCTCAGAACCGGTGGTTACAATTGCAGTAGAGCCAAAGCATCCAAAGGATCTGCCGAAGCTTGTTGAGGCGTTAAGAAGAATTACGGTGGAAGATCCAAATCTTATTGTCAAGATTAACGAAGAAACCGGTGAGACTCTGATGGCCGGAATGGGAGTGTTACATCTAGAAATCGCGACATCTCTTTTGCAGGAAGCGGGACTTGATATCACTACTAGTCAGCCATTAATCAATTATAGAGAAACAATTCGTGCAAAAGCGGGACCAATCATGAGCAAGTCGCCCAATAAGCACAATAAGATCTTTATGCGTGTGGAGCCACTTGGTGAGGACATAGTCGAATTGATTAGGACGCACCATATCCGAGAGGATATGGATAAGAAGGAAATGGCCAAGGTTCTTCGAGAAAAGGGTTGGAATGCGGATGAAGCACGGAATGTCGCCGCAGTGGATGTAAGTGGCAACGTATTACTTGATGAAACAAAGGGTGTCCAATTTATCCAGGAATCTATGGACTCAATTAAATCAGGTTTTGAGGACGTAATTTATTCTGGTCCAATAGCTCATGAAACCGTAAGGGGTGTGAAGTTTGTTTTACATCACTTTGTTCCCCACGAGGACCCTGCGCACAGGGGTTTAGCCCAATTAATGCCCGCTACTCGAAGAGCTATGTTGGGTTCGATGCTTATTGCAGATCCTGTGCTTCTCGAGCCTATTCTGGGTATAGAGGTTAAGTGTCCTCAGGAACAGATTGGCACAGTGGCAGGTATTTTATCAGGAAAAAGAGGGAAGTTGCTAAATGTGGAGCAAAAGGGTTTAATTTCGATTATACAGGGTGAAGTACCAGCGTCAGAGACGTTTGATCTATCTGAGGTGATGCGGGGTGGAACGGCTGGTAAGGCATTGTGGAATACATACTTTAAGGCATGGCAACCCGTCCCACAATCAATATTCAGAACCTTAGTGGGAGAAACAAGGAAGAGGAAGGGTCTAAATCCAGAACCACCGAGTCCAGACGAATTTATAGACAAGGAATGATCTTGTCTAGATAATATTATTTTCTACTCCCTCCCTCCAAACAATGTGCGAGACAAAGCGTGACACTAAAACTCGGTGTGCCATAAGTCAAGACGAAATATGCTTCTATTGCCAGAAGTCCAGCACATATCTCTGCGGATGGTCTGGCTAGCCATCGAAGAATGGTTGTTGTCGTTACTGATCCGATTTTGGCTATTGTTATTTAAGCAAATCAAAACTATATTCCAATAGAGATCTAAGATTAGCGTTATATGATAATTCATTACTGGCGCTAGACCCTTAATAAATATAAACAATTACGGTAATGATCACTTGTATGAAACTTGACGTGCCAAGGTATACGGAAAGGTTTGGAGCCATTAGTCTTCACGGTGTTCAGCGTGTTTACGAGCTGGATTCTGGATTTAACGACGGTAGGCCAGCATCTGAAGCCATTCGGAGTGTGGGAAATGTAGAGATTTCAGAAATTGAAAGGAAAATGGCTATTGTGATACCAATTAAAGGAGAACGCTTAAAGTTACTCGAGGGGGTGTTGAGCGGTATACCGCATGATTGTTTAACTATTATTGTTTCTAATAGTCCAAGGCAACCGGTAGACAGGTTTAAACTAGAAAAAGAGGCACTTGAGCAATTCAATCGATTTGTTGGAAAAAATACATTAATCCTGCATCAAAAAGATCCTGGATTATCTGATGCTCTAAAAGAGGTTGGGTATACTAGTATATTTGGTCCAGATGATATAGTGAGGAACGGTAAGGCGGAGGGAATGGTTACTGGAATGCTGCTTGCAAAGATGGCAGGAAAGGAATATGTTGGATTTATCGACGCTGATAATTACGTTCCCGGAGCTGTGAACGAATATGTAAAAATATTTGCCTCCGGTATCGCAATGTCTAACACACCATATACAATGGTTCGTATCTCATGGATTTACAAGCCAAAAGTGTCTGAGAGTGGACTATATTTTTCAAAATGGGGAAGAGTGTCTGAAATAACAAATCAATATCTTAATTCATTGGTATCATATTACACCGGCTTTGAAACTGAAGTTATGCGCACAGGAAATTCAGGGGAACATTGCATGTCTATGAAATTAGCAGAGCTTTTAACCTATTCATCCGGTTTTTCCGTAGAGCCGTACGAGGTGGTGAACATACTGGAAGAGTTTGGAGGAATTTTACCAACAGAAAATCAAGACGCTATGGATAAAGGTATAGAAGTAATGCAGGTAGAAACGCGGAATCCACATTTTCATGAGGAAAAGGGCGAGGATCACTTGAAGGAAATGTTTAACGGATCACTTGGTAGCATCTACCACAGCAAGATATGTCCCCCAAGATTAAGAGATAAAATCAGTGAAGAGCTACGCGGAAGAGAAATAGTACAGGAAGGACGAGAGCCAGATTTATTAAAAAATATTAACTCCTTCAAGAATGTGGATATGCATCAGTTCGCAAAAATTCTACATGATCGTGCAATAAGTTTCGTTCATTCTAGTTAATAGGTAAATGAACTAATAAAAATAGATCCTACAAAACTCACAGCAGAAAATACAACTAGAAATGCAAAACAATCAATGTCTTCTTTATTCAGAAAAAATTGTTATCATCTTTTTGGGATGAATAGTTACATAGGATCATTACATTTGTAGCCTTGCCACGATACGGCATAAACCTTCAGGTCAGCGAGTTTGACATCTGTCGTTTATTAGGGGACAGTTAACATCATGTTACTGCTATTCGGGTGCCAATTAGAGGACTTTATTTTTTTAAGGTATAACCTGTTCGGTAAAAATATAATTGCCACTAGGTTCACCACTTTTCCGTTCTCGCAGTCTGAATGTCTCTCGTGCGCTCGTTTGCAAAGGCATGCCGTCACTTCCTATTTTTTTCTAGCGACATCTCTATAAATTGTCGTGGTAAAGCCCAATAAGGCTTCAAGTAAAGTTTCACGATATTTCCTGCCATACTTGATTTTCTCAATATACCCCTCTCCATCACTTCAGATCAAATATTTTCGAACAACTACTACCATTTTCCATTTATTACCGATTGATCCATTGGGCAAAATCATCAATGTACCACCCAGGACAGTTCACAGCTCGCAGCTCAAAGCACGTGTTGATATCGTAAGTTATGTTATACCTTAACTAGATTAAAGCTATTTATTCCAATGCAGACTTTGAAGACGATGTATTCTTCCACGTGCCCAGCCTTGTGTTATAATATGCACTTATCTCTTGCTTAGTCCAAGTGCAAAAAAAGAATAGAACCGATGACCCTCGTTCAATATCATCCTGTCAAGAGATAGGCAGGTACCTACGTAATAGGTAGTGTGGTGTTAAAATTCAACCCAGAAAAATATCCTTTATATTCTTAAATGTAACCATTTATGTTATTTTTACTTGATTAATGGTGCTAAAGTTATAAAAGCCATAAATTGGTATCATTTTATACTATTTATAACTAGTTGTGAACGAGAGCTCCAGCAGATAACATCTGCAGCAAAGGACATTCCTTTGATGGATAGTGACCTCCAGGAAGTTGAATTAATCGATCATATGTTGGACTAGTTGATAATCCTTCTACTGAAGTCCTCTCACTCGCAAAACCTTGCAATAACTAATCTGATAAATAAGCATTCTGTAAAAAGGCTTTTAAGTCGTTGTAAGCAATCTATTGTATTGGAGCCGAGTCAGTTGTCTATCCGTAGACAACGGTTCTTGTTCCGCTAAATTGGGGATGACAATAACATGTGTGGAATAGTAGGCATTTTGAGTAAAAAGGGTGAAAACGTCGTGCCACTCATCGGATCTATGCTCTCATGTATGATAAATCGGGGTCCGGACGGAGCAGGAATCGCGGCGAATCGACGTGTAGTACAGTCGGACTCGTTTTCAGATTTAAAATATCATAAAATTTCTGGAGATAGCGCCTTAGGCCACGTGAGACTTGCCATTGTGGGTGGTACTTGCGGACAACAGCCCTTTAGTAGTTGTAATGGAAGATTAACCATAGAGCATAATGGAGAGATATACAATTATAAAAGAATTCGAAAGAGATTAGTCAAACACCATAAGTTTGCCACTCAAACAGACAGTGAAGTTATTGTTCATTTGTTAGAAGATCACTTTAGAAGAAATAACGATCTCCTGTGTGCGATCAAGAAGACCGTTGCCGAACTTGATGGGGTTTACGCTATTGTTATCAAAGACGAACAAACGGGAACTATGGCTTTGGTCAGAGATAGAATGGGTGTAAGACAGATTTATTATGGCGAAAATGATCGCCTAGTTGCCTTCGCATCTGAGCGTAAGGCCTTGTGGAAAATAGGAATAAGGGAACCAACAAACAGAGTCCTGCCAGGATGCGTAGTAATTATTAAACCAAATGATAAGTTAAAAGAAATCCAAGTATCACATCCTCCTGTACGTTCAGCGAGGATTGTCTATAAAACACTTACTTCGGCAGCCGAGGCATACGAAAAAGCATTGCTCGCATCGATGAAGAAGCGCACTCAAGATTTTAATAGAGTTGGGATAATCTTCTCGGGCGGAATTGACAGTGTAATTATTGCATGGTTAGCGAAGAAAATGGTCAAGGAGGTTATTTGTTACACGGGCGGAGTTCATGGCTCAAGCGATATTGAATTCGCTCGACAAATAGCCAAGAAATTAGATCTTAAGTTGAGAGTTAATGAACTGACAAACGATGAAGTAGAACAATTGATACCAGAGATTATCGACACTATTGAAGATACAAACGCTGGACAGATAGAGGTCGCAATCCCAGTCTATGCTGCCGTAAAGCTTGCACACGAGGATGGAATCAACGTAATGCTCACAGGTCAAGGAGCAGATGAGCTTTTTGGCGGCTATGCATGGTATGCAAAAGTACTTGAAAAAGAAGGATACCAAAAATTACGGGAGCACATGACGGAAGATTTGCTCTTGCTTCACAGAGAAACTCTAGAACGAGAGGACAAAATTACGATGGCACATAGTATAGAGATGCGCGAGCCATTTCTTGACATGAAAGTAATCAGACTCTCAATGCAGATGGATTTGAAATTGAATGTGAAGGGCGTAGAAGATACGTTTGGCAAACATGTTCATCGAAAATTAGCTCAGAGGTTGGGTATCCCTAGAAATATCGCATACCGTATAAAGGAAGCGGCACAGCACGGTTCAGGAATGCATAACGTAGTCGATGCAATTGCTAGAAAACACGGATTTGATGAGTCTACTATCTCTAACCGGTATCTTGATGTTCTTAGAGCACGTGAAAAAATAGGAAGCTCACAAAGATATGGATATCTATTTGAAAATGAAAAAATGTGGATTGCAGAACCTCATGTGCAAATGTATTTCGATAGCATTTCGAAGACACTACCAACATTCGAACAAAGCGTCCTGGCAAAACCAAATAAAAGATAATGTCTAATGATCACGTTGCAGGTTCTACACGCGATCCGGCTATTTTGCAGGTCGATCTTTTGGAAATCCACATGTAATAAGACAAGACGTAATTATCAAAGATGATAACAAAATTTGAAATGGTGTGAGTAGTGAAACAGTCGCTCATGCAACGAATCTAGAAATCGCTCATGCAACGAATCTAGAAATGTTTAAAACGAGCTACCTGCGCATGTGAAGCATCCTATTAATAATTCACCTGCCTCTCCTACGCTTCCAATAAGGGATCTGCTCTTGGTGCTTTTGATTTTTTGCACTCAAGTTATGAACTCGGCGGTATGAGAAATATAGCCAATGAAGAATAACTATTTCAGCTGTGATTTGACAAGGCCTTTGCTCAGGTAGCAGTTGACTTGACCAAATCCCTGAAAAATACGGCGGCGATTCTATGCGGGGAATGAGAGGAAAAAGACAGAAGGAAAAGACTACTAACTGTTTGCGTGTTTTTTAATGTACTGTTCATATGATTCTATACATCTTTTTTGTGTTTCTGATTGAACCGATCCAGGTCGAAGCATCCTGATCCTCATGATAGCTTTTTCGGCACCTAAATTTTCTTCTTCTTTGAGCAGATAAGCAGCTAAAATTGTCCCCGTTCTTCCTTTACCTGCGGCGCAGTGAACCATAACAGGTTTTTCACTATCTATTTGCTTTTTTATATAATCGACCGTAATATCCAATTGTTCAAGAGAGGGAGCACCGTAATCTTCTACTTTTAAATGGAGATACTCAAGGTCACTTCCATTATTATTAATATAATGATTAATATTATTTGTAAGCCAGTGCTCTGGCAACGGCACTTCTCTTACAGTAATTATGGTCTTGATCCCATGTGCTAGTACCCATAGAAACTGGGAATAAGTCATGGGTATCCCACTACCCGCTAGCTTATCTTTGATAACCCAGCTGTAATTGGTTGGTCTAGTTGTCATATGCGCATGTACCCGTCTATAGGCATTGCCAATTCTAGTCATACCGTAACTATCTGATTAGATTAGATTATTTAATTTATATAATATGATGATAAATCGTGTCTTTCTGTGGTCAGGTTGGGGCTGCAAAAATAACACACCTCAATTGCTTGAATTCACGTATATTTACATTCTCCAGCTCTCTATTTCTTCTCAGTTCCAAAGCCACCATTTTTTCTCTACAAACGGTCATATCAATACCAAAAGCCTCTGAACATCTAATTATTTAATGAATATCTACTTTAAAGGTCAACAGAATAAGAAGGCTTGTATTTATACCTCGAAGCTTTGGATTAAACTATTGGAATTAGTTTAGGGATGGTGTATGTGTCAAAAATTTCTACGTATGGTCAGCAGCACTGAAAACCCAGTAGTGGTCATTAAGAAGTTTAATTTTGTGGAAATGAGAGCGCGAAAACAGGATCCCTATTTGGGTTACTCAGAGAATCGATCGAATTACTGGAAGTATCCCCGTTTGCTCTTTATAACAGTGGTAATACGCAGGCTACTGCCAAATTTACATATCCCATTGCAATGAAATCAAATACTCACAACCCTTAATTGTTATCAATGTTCTATTTCACTGTATAACATATGCCTGATGAAGTTCCAGACACAGATGAAGAGTATGTTTTGGCAAAAATAAGCTATGTCGGTTTTGCAGACGAGCGGGGACTAGAAGGCGTTGTAATATTAAAGACATTTGAGGGGAAAGAATTTCCAATGCGTGCTTTTTCGGGCGAAGTTGCCAGGCATATATTACGCTTCCGAGACGGCGATAAAAATACCATACCGACAATCTACAATCTAGTTGAAGAGATAGCAGTTATCCAAGACTTACTTCTGATGGAAGTGAGAGTTTATCAGAGCGGTTCAGTTCTACGTGCAAATCTATACTTTAAAAGTAGAAAGGAGAATTTAGTCTTGAGAAATTATCGTGCATCAGATTCAATCGCCTTAGCGGCTTACTACGATGTACCAATTAAGGTAAGAAAGAAGTTATTTGAAGAAGCAATACAACAGTAACTTGACTAAAGATGTCGAAGATTAACTAAAAGCACATTTGAAATCTTCTCTAAACTCTCCGAGTAACACTATTTCGCATGTTGGTTTATACCAACGTCTGATGAGGCTTCATAATTTTCGGGTTAATAACTCACAGATTCGATTCGTTCAATAACATGGCGAAAGAACTAATATTTCTTACACTTTATATGCGTACAGAACAAAATGATTCAAAATATCGCGAGAATAGGCTTATTACTATATTTGGTGTTTACGTTAAGTGTACTGGGTTATCATGGCATCAGTTCCACAGATATAGACAAGGTGGTGCAATGACTTGAATTGTCTTATTACCATGATCAGTTGGATTAAGTGATTGGCACGATCTACTAGAGTTAAATTCTGAAGCATGTTGTGTCAGGATCAGGCTTCAGAATTACATCACACTCAAGCAAGGCCAACAATAAGTGCTATTGCTAAGAAAGATCAACCGCAAACCGTAAAGACCTATACTGATTATGATCATCAAGCAATATCTCTGCCAAGTGCTTGGTTATATCAGATGCGCTTAGCACGCCCGCAATTCTATTATCTGCTTCTAAAATAATTAATCTCTTTATCTTGTTTTTAGTCATTACTCTTGAGGCAGTCTCGATTGAGTCGTAAGACATGATCGTGATAAGTGGGGTAGACATAATTTCTTCTACTTTGATTCTGCTTGACGCGACATTTTTGAGGCAAACACGTTTGACCATGTCCCGCTCAGTGATAATTCCCATCGGTTGTCTTTTTTTGTCTATCACAATTATTGAACCCACTCTATTCCTCCTCATCAGGTCTGCAACTTCGTAAGCGGTCTTTCCCGAATCTGCAGTTATTGTGACAATCTCCTTACGTGATGCTATTTCATTGACAGTACTCACGAGATAGTTTATCGATAAGCTATTTTTTTAGATTACGTAGAATTGCACTCCAGTCATCTGCCCAGCATAACTCATTATTATCTGTGAACGTATACTTTTCATACGTAAAACACTTCCACAGTCAATACGGCGCACACAATTATATTTCTCCACGATACTAGGTATTCATACTAATACATCAGGTCGGCAGAAATGACTTTTCGCGAGAATATCGAGGATCTTCGTATCAGAATCCTTCGCATAGTAATTGCGATTACAGTTCTCACCATTTTTTCTATAACCTTTCGCTTTCGGCCATTTGAATTTAATGAGGTTCACTTTGTGTTCTATTACCGATACCTAGACATATTTCATAATTTTGCCATCCAAATTACCTCATCTATGCAGGCCATGCTCCTTTCGCCAGGCAAGCTTTCTTGCTCAGCTACATGTTTCAATTTTGATTGGTATAATGACCTAAGTACAGATAATTATCAGGTAGATATATGGTTTATTTCCCCTGCATTTGACAAACAACCAAAGGGCGCAGGAATAATAAGAGTATTTCTCCTCCGATCTCATTGTTCGTGGCTGCTATTGCCTTCTCATATATTGCAGTAATTCCATTCGCGCTCAATTTTCTCTACAAGTACAGGCAGGCTATCGGCGTAGAAACATTTCTTAATAGTCAATGATTTTATATCATTTGTACTACAATTCTTTCTGGGTTTTGGAATTGCGTTTGAGTTCCTATTGTCGTGTTTGCAGTTTCTATACTGCATAAATTGGTGCCAAATTTTGTAGACATACCTTTCGTTATGCTATTATTATTTTGGTAATTTTCGGTGCTATAATAATGCACGATGGAAGTGGAATTACTCTACCTGGTTTGTTGGAGTGCCTATGATAGTTGGAATTATGGCAACTGTGAGAAAGGAGAAGAGAAGGAGTATAGGAACGCCAAGTCCATATGCTTCTAAATTACATATAGAATTAACACTTAAATCATCAATGTTATCAATATAAATCTACATAATGTTTTTCGAATTAACGACGCTTATGATGGCTATTGTCAACAGCGTGGAGGTGATAATCATCATCCTTATTGGGGTAATTCTCATTTTTGGAGTCAAGAAGATCCCTGAACTTGCTAAGTCTTTTGGGAAGGCGACAACAGAATACGAGAAGGCTAGAATTGAGGCAAGAAGGGAGCTTCAACAGATTAGAAACCAAGACACAAGTGTTGTAGGAAGGGAAAAACTAGAGGCAATTGCCGAGACTCTTGGAATTGATTATACGAACAAGAACGATAACGAGTTGAGGATTGCCATTGAAGCCGAAATTAATAAGAGTAAAAACAAATAAATAAATAAATAAATAAAAAGTAGAAGGGTTGCATATTCATTTAGAAACTTTTATTACAATTCGTTCTCGTTGGTACACGCGTTGACATGATCACTCGGCAACGGGTTGCGAACATTATCAATGAATATGACTTGAAGAACATAACCATTGGCACAATAGGAAGTCACTCTGCTCTAGAAATCATGGACGGGGCTAAAGATGAAAACATAAAAACTGTTTGCATTTGCCAAAAGGGTCGAGAGCTCCCTTATCAACGATTTAAAAGGCTAACAGATGAAATCATTTTACTTGACAAGTTTTCTGATATGTTGAATCGAGAAATTCAAGAAAAATTGGTGCATTTAAACACGATAGTGATCGCGCATCGTGCCTTTACTGCCTACCTTGGCTATGATAATATTGAAAATAACTTAGAGATACCTATATTCGGGAACCGACATCTCTTGCGAGCAGAGGAGCGTACTGCAGAGAGGAACCAATACTATCTTCTAGAAAAGGCGAGCATCAGGCACCCAAGGATCTACACAAAACCCTCACAAATTGATGGCCTAGCGATGGTAAAGGTTCAAGAAGCAAAACGGAAACTAGAGAGAGCATTTTTTATGGTTTCCTCCTACGAGGATTACATGAAGAAAGCGAACCTCAAGATCAAACAAGGTCTGATTAACCAGGACGATCTCGACTCTGCCACTATTGAGGAATACGTAATTGGTACATACTTTAACTTTAACTTTTTCTACTCACCAATGAGAGGGGAGACAGAGTTCTTAGGTATTGAAAGAAGGTTGCAGACTAATCTCAATGATTTCACAACTTCAGTACCGGCCAGGCAACAAATGGAAGTAGATGTCGAGTTACAAAATATCGAAATAGGACACACACCTGCGAGTATACGCGAATCGCTACTCGAAAAGGTGTTTAAAATGGGTGATGACTTCATTGCATCGGCGAAGAGAGAATACCCTCCGGGAATAATCGGACCGATCTCACTACAAAGTATTGTTACGGTAGAACTCGATCTGGTGGTTTACGATGTTTCGCTCAGAGTTCCAGGGAACCCTATTATGGCAACGACGAGCCCTTATACTAAATACTATTACGGTCATACCTTGGGGGTGGGCAGAAGAATTGCTATGGAAGTTAAAAATGCGATAGAGCAACAGAAACTCGCAGAAATAGTCACTTAGTCAAATAAGGATCCAAAAAAGCTATGATTTATTTGCTTAATTAAAGATGGAAAAATCCGAACTTCATTGTAATCTGGCTCCACTAATAAAGGAATTTTCCCAGCTTAGCAGTATCTCCATAAACAGGATTCACGCGGTATGGGTGAAAGTATGTCTAGCCTTCTTGTTGTATGTAATGATAAAAATCTGTACATGTGTAGCAATAATTACAGTCGGTGGCAACGTACACACCTAGTTGATCTGACGATGTGATATACTGTATATTGGCTGGATACAGCTGACTTCGACCAGATCATATGAGCAGGTGGATATTACCGTGCTTGATTTGAATACATCCACGTGTCCATCGACACGTCCATCGATGATACTGTTTTTTCACTCTTACAAAGACATACATATAGAGATAATATCATCATCACGAGAGATGACCGAAATAATTGCAATGATTTTAAGAGCAGCTAATCAAAGGGATGGTATACATAAGGTATGCTGCATCTATAACTTCAAAACAGTTGTATGATTACCTACCGTTTTTGTTTACAAACGATTTGCAAGAATATGGTGCACATAAATGGCGAAATTATAGAATTACGAGAAGGGGAAGGCGTTTCTTACAGCTTGATCTGGGGAATCACCCAGTAAAAAAAGTTCAGTGGCTGTGTCCGCAACCACAACCGCCCATATTTTCGTGACCATGTGACTGATTCTCAGAGCATGACGGGCAAATCGTTGTGCCAGTCTCAGTCTCCGACATAAACATAACACCACAAGAGGTGCACTTTGATTTTTGAACTCCTTGCATAAAATTACAAATTGCTATATCGTAATTAAAACGTTGCCTAGATTACAAAACGTATATTGCTCAGATTATACTCGATGTAGCCATAGAAAAAATCTAAGCAATCTGAGAAATTGATTCTAAGCAGAAAATGGATAGAAGCCTTTTCCAAGGACAAACAGCAGACAAATTAGATAAATTGTGTTTAAAGGCAATATCATACCCATCGGAAATGGAAAAGTACTCTCGAACATGGAATTTTAATCACTCCGTACGGGTAGGTCTCTTCTTCACAATAATAGCCGGATTTTTATTTAGCTCCTGGTGTATTACTGGTGGTTCATTTGCTACATCGTCATCATCTGCAACGACACCCTTTGTAAAAATAATTTCTCCTCATAAAAGTCAGTAGGTTCCGGTTGATAGCAATATCGTCGTATCAGGAATATCTTCACCTGCACCCGCAGCAGATAAGACACATACTGATTGTACAGTTTTGGTACTTCTAGATGATATAAAACCATACCAGAAGGCAGCAGCAACAGGACATGGAGGAACAAACGATTATTCTACATGGAAATATACTATTAATCCTAAATATGCAGCTTTAAACAAGGACAAAATAAAATAACTTCCAAAGTATCTTGTAAAGGAAGCTTTACTAATTTTACAAAATTTTACAGCGTGAACGTCACAGCAATAGGAGCAACTCATGGTATGAGCGGTCAGAATGGCCAAAATGGCGTTAATGGTTCATCTTTTGGTGGAAATGGAGAGCGAGGAGGTCTCGGAGGATCCGCTAGTGGAGGCATAGCCGGCAGCAGCGGAAATGGGGGAAATGGAGGCATTGCTAATTGAGGTAATGGCGGAGTTGGCGGAAAGGGTGGCAATGGAGGTAATGCAAACAGCGAGAATAGTGGAAATGGGAGATGAGGAGGGAATAATAGTGTTGATAGTGCTACAACATATATTATTTGGATTTATCTAGAGAAATTTTTTTGATTATCCATCAAAGACTCAGTTCTATAATATTCTAGCACATTGATTATGAAGGCGAATTGAATGAAAACATTTAATGGGTAAAGGACGGGGCTATTTACGCAAAATATGTTTCATTGCATTATCATCTAATGCAGATATCAGTTTTGCTGCTGTAGTTGACGATGATGGGAAACTAATTGTCGGTCAATCTAGACGGGGTAATATGGTAACTGGAAGAAACGATCCTTTCGTAAATACTCATTACCCAGTTAGCAATCTATTTTACTTGAATTATTTAATTCCTACTATAAAAAAAGGAATTATTACTGCTGACGTTCATCTGCAAGACAACTCAACAAAAATGCAATTCGAATTAATGCACATTGCAGATGATAATAAGATTGCGATTTCTCCACTAACTGGCAGTAAAGGCAAATATTTATGTGTCTATTTTTCCAGGGATATCAATTAACTACGAGATCTCTGGATAGTATTAGATTATAATTGAACTCGGCGTTTTCTTATGTGGCTGTCTTTTCTCCCGCACACAGAGAACCAAAAAAATGGACGAAGAGAGCCGAATAGTCGTCGCTGATGTTGAGAAACCAATTAAACCGACATGGTAAGATTACAACAAAGTACTATCATAAGGGCCGTGCTGAAAACCGTTTGAACCGGATATTAGCCCATCCATCGTATTTTAGATTAGTTAAATGTCTGATTGTACGTTTATGGGTCAATCTGTGAAGCGTATCAACTTCCTTCCGGTTTTCAAGAATAAATCCTCCAATTCAAGTTCATGTCGAGACAATTTTACATTCCCTCGGCCTCTAAGTCTAACGTCCGCTATTCTATAAGTGATACGCTTTCTCATGCCGGATGCATAAAGTGAGCGTGTATCCGTAAAAAAATCCTTCGTACTTTTACTTCGCACCTTTAATATAAGACTTTCTTTTTCTAAAGGCGATGGTTAATTTCGATGAATTGTTAACACTTGATGGCGTAGCTGCGGCTGGTGAATTCGCATCAGATGGAAAAATCATAGAATATAGATCAAACACCGATATAGCGAAAGAAATTGCTCAAGTATCTGCTCAATTCTGCGCTACCGTCTCAATGCTCTTTAATACATTGGCTGGAGCGTTTACGTGCTTTACTAAGACCACTTGGGTGCCCCAAAAGGTATGGTCATATTCTGGTGGCGACTGGACTGTAATCATTGGCGGTGGCGGCAATACTTGGGTATTTGTTGAAACAGCCAAGGCCGATTTCAACCAATTATTCAAAGCTCTTGCATACTCCTAACTTGAAAACCTTGAAAATACACTCACGGCTTTATTGATCCTTTTGTATTGTATCGGAAAAGGACCGTCATCTTGCTGGATTGTCAGGAGCAATTATTTGGAATTTACTTACTTGTACTTTGCACTTCCATCATTTACTAGCCATGCACAAGTGGTTTAGTTGGCTCTTGCAGATGGTAGCAAAGCCACTGTGTTGATTGGTATTCAAAAGCCATTAACCTTCTATGGTTACTTTTGCAATTGCGTTTGGTCTAGCTAGTTCTAAACACGTACTTTCTGCAAGTATTACGTCTCTTCCAAGGTTAATCCAGCAGTTGGAAAATGGTAACCAGTCAGCACTTTTTTCTAACTAATGTTGCAGACGACGCTCAAAAAACTGCGCGTGTCAATACAACGTTACTGATTATCGGTGAATATCGAACACGAAAACATTTGTATCCCGGAAAGGAAAGCTTATAGATAATCGCAAAATAAAATTCATTTGATATATGCAATATTATAAGGCTGCTTTCCTTGGGCAAGAAAGGGCAAAAAAAGCTCAGATGAAATTATTTGATTATGCAGGATTCGCGATGCTAACGTATACTATTAAGCAAAGCGACAAAGGTTTTGAGCCAGTAGGTGAGGAAATGCTTGCTGGCAAAATAGCGAGGGGAGATGAAGCAATGTTATTTATCTGTGATAAAGATGGGTATGCAAAGGCACAATCAAAACCTTTGCCTATACAAAAAAGTGAGGAAATATATAGAAAGATGATAACAGACGGCATTCAAGAATTTATGGGTATGATTAAGACCGTTTCTTGACCATTGCGGCTCTCGTCAACGTCGGGTCAATTACTATCTCAGTCCCGACATGGTATTTGTTATTATTATTGATTGCATGTTTGATATTGTTGACGTTTGATCGCAAAACATGTGTCGGGATTTTTGATCGTTCTATCACTTTAAGGGCAACAATATCGATTAGTTCATACGTTCCTGCCATTGAACTTTCATTTCCTAGAATTTCCATACATTCTTTGACTGTAATTTTTTTAAATAATTTTGCATCTCGGTTTATTTTGGGATCTGAATCATAAATTCCATCCACGTCGGTAGCATTTAGAAACTTTGAAGCCTTTACTGTTTCGGCTATAAGTGCTGAAGTCGCATTTGTACTTTGACCAGGATGCAAACCGCCTGCAATTACTATTTTACCGCTTGCTGCTGCTAATGCTACTTCTTCTAGATTTTTTGGAACTTGGGAAAAGGCCTGATCTCCTAATGTAACAAGCAACAGCTTTGCGTTCAAACGTGATACTTCAATCCCTATAATATCCAGATTTGCTTCATCTGACCCGAGACTCCTTGCGATATTTATGTAGTGGCGGGCAATTTCTCCCCCTCCTGTCACGACTACTGGTTGAAATTTGTCACTGATTTCTAATAACATCTTAGCATATTTTGTGATAGACTCCTTACCGTTAGTAGTATTGAATATGCTGCCGCTTAATTTTATGACTATTCTTCTTTTTTTATTCAGATTGAAATTATTCATGTCAAACTTACCTTTTCCTGATTCTGTGCTTTTGGTACATAGAATCTTCTTCGCCAAGAACCTTTTTAACAGATCGTTCCACCACTTCTCTATTTTTGAGGGTTGTATATACTCTTAGCATATCGAGAAAGCCTGTTACAGAATCAATAAGCGGAATCTCTGAGATGGGCGTTTCATATGCCTGTTCCTTGTCGACGAGCAATATCGAACTTATCTCTTTTTTTGTGGGCGTCAGCGGCATAGATGATGCCCTCGATGCATCGACAAAAACGGAATTTTCTTGGACCCTTGCGCCTTCTGCTATCTGTGATGCCAGATTATGTAGTGCCCGTCTATCCATTTTTCTACAGATATCCTCGTGCTTGTGTAAGAATTTTTCATAAACACATTTTAGCAATTTTCTGTTCCTGTAATCAGTTACTAGTCTGACTGCAACCTCATTGCTCTTATTAAGAGAGTGTATCTTCTCAAGAGTTGAATCATCAGTCAGGTTTAGATAATTATCTAGGGATGTGTCAGTTAAATTCAGCTGCTCATCTGCTAGCCTCATTGAATGAAGAAGCATGACTTCGGCCGATCTGACAGTTTTATGGAAATAGACTGCCTTGAACATTTCGTACCTAGAGATCAACATAGATTCAAATGAGTAGAGGGCGGATCTATTAATGGCTAGATGGGCATTCGAGACCACTTCAAACGAACTTATTAGTCTGTGATAGTCGATTTTACCATATTCAGCTCCAGTAAACAATCCATCTCGAGGTAAATAATCCATAATATCTGCCGATAGTGCGCCGGCGATAATTTCGTTAAAGAATTTTATCTTTGATTCACCAAATGATAACTTACATATACTATTTGAATTGTAACCGTGCTTTTTTAGAATATCGCTAATCTCTGTCTTGAGGATAATTTTCTTCCCCAAGTCCTCGTGGGTCAGGTCACATTTTGCGCCTAACATTTCCTCAAATAGGTGTGAAAATGGTCCATGTCCTATATCATGAAGCAAAGCTGCCAATCGTAACTCTTGAATACTTTCCTCTTTACTGAGATATCCCTTGGCAAGAAGAGTTTCCCCTGCGAAGCCTGCAACATGCATCGTCCCAAGCGAGTGTTCGAATCGAGAGTGCTGCGCGCTGGGATAAACCAAGTGCGCGCCAGAGAGTTGCTTTATTCTCCTCAAACGTTGGAACGCGGGAGTGTCCAAAAGTTCTCTTTCGACATTGGTGAACCGGATATATTGATGAACTGGATCAGTGATTTCTCCGGCAAACTTCATAGCTCGATCTGATGGTTGTGTTTGTAAGGCAGAAAATTAAATCTACTGTATGCCAAGATACTGACTATTATATTTCTGGCTCGCCCGGTAAAGTGTCATATCTTTGAACGCGACGACTTCACTATTGTTTATAGTGAGTTCCAATCAGCTTATATGCGTCGAGTTTATTATCATTTCTCTTGTAGCTGATCATCTAAGCTTGAAGCGGTGCTCGAGGTCTCGTAAGGGAGTCATTAACGATTGTTTTTTTAGCAAACGAAACAACGGAAATGATTTGTTTTTAGTCGAATTAATACTCGGTCATCACGGTGATAATCAGATGACATTCAGGAGTTTAACGATCTTCATTATTTCTTGATGGACTTGCTCCTTCCTTTTTTCACCATTGATTATTTTCCATTTGAACTGTTTTGCAAGTTTACGATAATTCTTATTTACTTCTAAAAGCAATTTCTGATTTTTTTCAAACGAGTCCAGATCTCCAGCTTCTGACCGTTGGGACGACACGGTAGGACTAACGTCTAGGACTATAACTATATCTTCTTTGGGTAAACCCCGTTCCAAGTTAGTTAGCCAGTTAATATTAAGACCGTTTGAGACGCCATAAACAAGATTTGATTGGTAGTATCTGTTTATTACCACTATCGTGCCCGTCTCTGTCATACTTTCTATTTCTCTTTTCCTTTCCCACCGGTTGGCTGACAAAAGCATGTGTTTTAATTCATTGGAATACTCGCGTTTACCGTCTAAAAAGGCCCTTATTTCCATCCCAATTGGCGTAGTATAATCCGGAAAATCCATAACAACACATATTCGACCAAATAGTTTTAAAGAATCGATTAATAATCTAGACTGAGTCAGCTTTCCAGCTTTATCGGCTCCCTCAATTACAATTATCTTGCCTTTACCCAATAATTGGTTGCGAACTTGCATCAATAAAAACATGTTGAAAGAACTTTATTATATTATTTTTATATATAAAATACTACCAGCGCAACAGTTTCCGCCCCTAGTATCACCATTGGTTATTAATGGAGTAGTATTCTCCGGTACATCGGTATCATGGCAAAGCCAAGCGCATCAAGACAATTTGTTCAGCCAAGAATGACACATCATACAAGATCAGGACCAGTTTTGGCACTGGATGAGGATACTGGACAAGAACCATGGAAGTTTAATGTTGCCGGTCCAATATTGGTGGGCGGACCATCTCTAGGATATGGTGCTCTTTCTTCCTACAGGTAAAGTTCAAGGGTACAATGGAGAAAGAGAGGATCGATGGCTGCGCTTGAATTACCAGCGAACCAGAGCGTCAACAGTAAATGACAATGATTATCAACGTCAAACTTTGCATCCAGTGACTGTGTTATTTTCCCCCGAAATTTGAGGTACAGATAGACATTAATTTAATTAATTTAATCAGATTCCTATGCGCCACAAGCACGAATTTGTATGAAAAGACCATTCATGTTCTTTGATCTCGGGCAGACTATAGTAAACGAGTGGGATTTTATTAATTACTTTGATAAGGAATTCTTAGAGATATTAAATGCGTTTGGCGCAAGAATCGATAGTCGAAATTATCGGGCAGTAAGAGACAGTGTTATTAAAAACCGCCAAATAGGTCATGAAAGTGTTAGGAAGTTAGTAACCGAAGTTTGCAAATTAATATCTCAACCTGGTTACGGCAAAATTATTACAAAAAGATTAGAACCTCAAATTGAAGAGGGACGAAGAAAATTCCTCCGCCTTTTTGATGACGCAGAAGAAACCCTCAACGTTCTTTCGAGGCAGCTTGATCTTGGAATAATAGCTAATCAAACTAAAGATATTGTAAGGTTATTGGAGGATTCTAACATAAGTCGATTTTTCAAGGTGAAGGTCATTTCATCGGAGGTTGGAATTGCTAAGCCTGATCCCAGAATATTCCACTTAGCATTGGACCTTGCCGCGGTGAATTGTCCAAAGGATTGCATTATGGTTGGTGATAGATTAGACACAGATATCCTGCCAGCAAATGCACTGGGAATGAAAACAATCAGGACCACAAACTCACTTTTCAAATTACAAGAACCAATGGGCGGACTTGAACGTCCAACTTATACAATCGCTAGCTTGAGTGACATCCCGTATGTGTTGAAAAGAATCATCAAGACCGCCGAATAGGTGCAAGTCTAATTGTTGCTTGCTGGAAGAAGGAAACCCAATTCAAACCAGCTAGTTCTGTCGTCCTAAAAGACGGAAGAAAGGGGGATGTAAGTATAATCCATTTTAGATTTATTAATCGCTTGGATGATATTTGAAAGTATACTACAAATTGTAATATCTGAGTATAAAAAATTCAGAGGGGTTTCCACACTCTCTTCCTAGTATAGCAACCCAAATCGTAAATGAATCCACACAGATCCAGTCTGATGGGGCTCGACGTATTTTCACCTCCTATTTACCATGATCAATTTCATTGTGTCGATCGAAGTAGCTATTGACTTATTACGGCTATTTCTGAAAAGTCTGATTATATATGTTGCCGAAAGTAACTGAAACTGTTATTCTTTTCAACTAGCTTCAATCTTGTCCCTTTTCTTAAATACAAGTAACCCAATTAAAACACCACCGACTCCAACTAGCATAACAAGTGGCAGATAATATATTTGAGAATCAGCAGGGTTTCCCCAGAGCGCCTCAAACGATATATTGCCAGAATATGTATTGGGAGGAGAATTTGGGTCATCATTTCCATAAACCGCAATTGAACCAAGTGTGAAACCATTTACAGATAATCTATCCACCAGAACCTTTGCGCCAATACTGATTGATAACCCTTGATTGCTATCGTATCCAATAATTATCGGCTGTGATGCTGACCAGCCATCGATACCGTTTTTATCATATAGTCTGATATATCCGGCTTCTCTCGTATTTACAGCTGCCCAAAACCTATTAGACGCACTATCCCCATACATTGCAATTTCAATGAACTTCTCGCTTGGCGCAGGTTCCTGCAACTTTATAACTGTCTTGGCATCGGGTCTAGTCGCATAAGATACATTATTGTCTACATTTAGAATCCAGCTCTCAGATATAGGTTTGACAAAAGTATAAACAAGTGGATGCGTTCTATCATTGTTTGATGCTGCATATGGAAAATCGAATCGGAGCGAACGAATCGTCTTTATTACTTCATGTTTACTTTGGGCGAAAATTGTTGTAGATTGTGAATTTTGGCCGAAAGCCAATAATACTGCTGAAGGCATCAACAGGGTTAACATTACTACCAGAAATAATGTCACAGACGAAGCATTAAACATCATAAAAATTTATTGTAACTTCTGTTATTAGTAATATAAAGCATAGTTTGGAGTATGATATCCGCACATAACAATGAGCGTCTAGACTTGCTGGCAATAATGCGATTGGAGATGCTCGCACTGACAGAGTACGGGATGATAACTCCCAAATGAACGGTTCTTCTTCTTTTATGCCTCATATTAATAGACACGACTAAAATCAGGAACTCGTTGATACCAGGGGTTATTGCTTTGCCACCGCACTAAACGAACTTTATGATTTATCAAAAGAGTTACTTATCGAAGTAAAATAAGAAGCCAGACACTCTGTGTGGTATGTTTGAATATCTGATCTATCCTGCAATCGGGTTTGTAGTAACTCTAGTAGGACTTGAAGCAGTCTGGCACTTTACAGCTCGCAAGATACGCGACAAGACGATAAAGCCCTTGTATGTACAAGGAGGTAAAGCTTGCTCTAGCGGGCACTTAGAAAGATGAAGAAGAAGGAAGGGGATGCAGAGAACAGAAGCAAAGGGAGGCTATTAGTCAATAAGACGTCAATGAGGATTCTTGTAGTTGATGATGAACCAGACATTAACACAACATTAGAGAAAGCGTTAGAACAAAATGGATTCAAAGTTGATTCGTATGAGTGTCCTCTCATGGCTTTAGAGAATTTCACGCCTTATTATTACGATTTAGCAATTCTTCATATTAAGATGCCCGAAATGAATGGCTTTTCATTTTACAGGGAAATTAAGAAATTAGACAAGAATCTTAGGATCTGTTTTCTTACAGCAGGAGAAATGTATTATGGAGCATACTCAGATATATTTTCTTCTTTACCTGCTAACTATTTCATTCGAAAGCCTATTGGCAATGAAGATCTGATTAAACGTATAGACAAAATTATCAATAATGTGACAATACAACTCGGTAGTAAATAGTATGGTGTTAGTAAAATGACCGTTTGAATGACTGCCCGATTTTTTGATAAAATAGCAAAGGTGAGACAGCCGTCGAAGAGAATTTTGATTATAGATGATGATCCTGATACTACTCTGATCTTCAAAGGGGGGTATAGAAAACAACAATGGGCACGATGGCAACATAAAAGAAGTATAACATATCACAACTCAATATGCATTATTATTGATGAATCCAATATTTCACTAGTGATAATGGAAAAAAGGAGTCGAGAATTCAGAATATGATAATGTAAGAGAATTAACAATCTCTCAAAAAACGAGGATTTGCTTAAGTGAGCTTGCCTGCTCTTTCAGACTAAATAATTATACTAAAAATATGGGCACGAATGAAGACAAAATCGAATCGTTCCTAGTCAATTTGGTCAATTCACCCGCACCCGAAAGGCTGATCGACGTCGTAAATCAGGTCGCGTGTGTATCAATCTCTGAATCAATACCACTTGCAGACTTGGGGCCATGTAAAACTAAAGGGGGATGAAGAGCAAAGACTTAAAGAAGAAATCAAGCACGCGCGATTTAGAAAGTACAAATGTGGAATACAAACCGTAAACCGGTACAAGCAATTAAAGGCGGAATTAAGTAACCTCTGAAGACACTAACAAGGCTTTTTAACACTACTTAATAACATCAAACAATATCGACGATCCTAGGAAAATAATCGAGGAATTCTCTAAAATCAAATCGTTAAAACGAAGAGAGAGGATTGCAAGATAATTGTGAAACGCTAGATGTCAAAGTGTATTATCATTAGCTGAACAAATCATTCGGCTTCGGATTGGACTATATAGGCTGTTCGCGTTGCATACATCTGTTAGTGAAAAGGCTGAAACGCATAATTTGTCAATGGAGATTACCGTGTGATGGAGGATATCCAAGACTATAACAAATTGGGTGGTATGAAAAAGGAATTGTATAACACAAGCATGCGAGTATTTACAATGAAAGAAATTTCTGCGCGCCAAAATAACGCAGTAATGACATTGTTTAGGTTACAAAATTATTATGGGTGAGTGTGTATCCAGCTCGTCTTTAATAGAAGTATTACAACAACAGAAAGTCAGATAGTAGGCCAAGATATTGAGCGAATTATGTCATTTTTTGTCTACTTCACGTTCTTTGCACATGCATCACAATATTTTTCTACTAAAATTACCCCATCGCCCACATTGAACAAAGCCTCCTGAGTGGCATTAAGGCCACAAGTTACACAAAACTTAGGCTTCGAACTAGTCTTCTCTTCGAACACTCTAAAATGTATAAAATTTTTCTGCATCTAAGTCCTCATCTCACAAGCTGTTATAAAATTGCTGCTGGAGTAGTATTGGTATATGTCCTTCATTTGTAAACGTACCCCTGGGACCTATAAGAACTTTCTAGTCACGCTTCTATTGTAACTATATTTGCTCTTGTTGACTTTACCAGTTGAGAATAAGTGAATTTTGCATTATGGAAACCAATCAGGTGAACAATTGAGGTACAGCAGAGGCAGGAGTAATGGTGGCGGTCGTACTAGAGGCTTCAACAGAGCATCACCTGCTCGAAAGCCAGTCGAAGCAGGTATAATATATTCTGGAAATCAGCAGAAAAGGCGCACGGGATTACAAGTAGGCATGAGGCTTAACGTATGACTAGTCTGTAACCGAGAGGTGTAGTGGAATCATTGAGCACATAAAGGTAATACAGACGTAGAGGAAAAGGAAAATATCCCTCCTGTGTTCTATGGCATCTTGAATCTCATATCCCCAGTTCTGACCCGGAAGAATTTTGTATTTACCTAACTGTAGTACTTACATAGAT
>QHBN01000131.1 GCA_003176995.1 Candidatus Nitrosopolaris wilkensis | reverse complement strand
TATCTATTGTGCTACAAGCTAACGCGGACCATATCCGCAGCGATCTAGTGCAGCACCGGTAGGAGCATGACCGCAGAGGCCTTGACGTCCGAGTAGAGCATCATTTATTGGATCATCAGATTGGCTGACTATTAGAGGCATGACATGATCATACCAACCATCCGAATCATCCCATGTGATTATCACTGCAGTACTGTTCCATTCTGGTAATCTTTCAAGACGATTGACTGTATTAACCAAGAAAGTCTGTTCTTCGAGTGGGTCGGAGATTTCTGGATGGCCGTCCTGGTATGTGGGAGCTTTAATAAAGCTGACCGAAGGCATATTACCACCTTCAGACGCATTCCAGAAGTGTGTTAGATCGTACTGATGATTGGCTTGATCTGTGTGACCCACCATCTCTACCGAGGTTGGAGGAAGATGATGTGGATTGGCAGTAGAATTGTAATATTGAAATGGTTCAACATCAGGATAGTAATCCTTGTTTGATATTTCACTAGTGCTCGTGTGACTCTGACGGCTATTACAATCTAATGTTGCATTTCCAGTTTTGCTCAGAAGTCTGAAGCCACCTGAAAACCAACCCCAAGTAACACCTTTTGCGTTCATATGATCACCTATGTTTTTGCCCTGCATGGCAACTGTAACATCATATAATTTTGAATTCCTAGAACAATCATCGAATTTTGGATCAATGTCGCCAATAAGAGTGCCATTCACAATTCCATCATATTTTAAAGATGGAGGAATTTTCGTATTAGCCGGTAAAGCACCAATAGTCTGGCCGGAAATAAGGTTGATGTGTCCGGGCGTAGAGGGGCCCAAAATTAGAACCATAAAAGTTATCACTAATAGCAAAATGTTGAGCATGATTCCATAGTGCAGTGACGGTATTGCCAGCAAAGTAACCCATTACCTGGTTTGGATCACAGTGACCGTATTTAGGACCAGCATATTGTACAAACTTATCCAATAATCCACCATCATATGCCTTCTGTTCAGCTGCATAGGCGTGATTATTATCAAACGTTATTACCTGTGAACGATCAAGACGGAAAGGATGAGCAGAGTTTGTATTATTGTTGGTTAATAGACCAGCAGAATTCAAACCGTTAATAGAAGGTGTATGCGGATTGGGTTCACTAGGCGGATTTGTGGCATTCGGATAAGTACCAAAGTAATGGTCAAAGGCAACATTCTCTTGTAAGATAACCACTAGATGTTTGATGGGTGTTCTGGTTGTTGTAGTTGTTGTTTTTGCTGGGTTTACACCTGTTGTTGAATTGGTGACTGTTCCAGTAGCTGCCGCTACTGTTGATGCAGATGAACCGCCGGCAAACAAAATAGGTGTAACGACTATGATTGCCAAAAATATGCTTATACCTATCCTCGTAGCCATTAGAAATATCGATAATAATATCTTAGTTATTAAACTATACACAAAGGAAAGCACCAAATGGGAACAGTAGAACACATCTTCACAAAAAAAGACCAATCAGCGTTGCAAACTCCTTATTGAATTCCCAGCAGATAACGGTTTTATCAGATAGATCAATGGCTAACACTTGGCAGATTTATAGGTTGAATAAATGCGTCTTGCTCTTAATGACCTGAATCATTATCTGTACATGCAATTTTTAATTAGGAAAGTTTATCTGTCTGAATTTGTGATTCAAGTCGATCTATATAAATTATAACCACTATTTTTATATAATTTGAACCCCTATAGATATATCGTCTTTGAAAGGACTTCCAAGAATAAAGCGAAAATCTCTAGGGTTCTAGAGTCTCTTATGCCCAACTTGGATTAAAAATTTTATAATCTGATTTATCCACGATTTACCTCTGGATTTGCAAGGTAAATTGCGGTCTTTCGATTCAAGACATTTAGTAAATTTTTGGCTGCTACTTCCGCCATTTTTGTTCGAGTCAAAAACGTAGCACTGCCTATATGAGGCAATAAGACAACATTCTTCATCTTCAATAACGGATTATTTGGTGATGGTGGTTCTTTTTCAAAGACATCGAGTCCTACTCCTGCAATCCATCTTTGCTTCAGAGCTTTAATCAGATGTGCCTCGTTAATGATTTGACCTCGTGCTGTATTAATTATATACGAATCATTTTTCATTCGTCCAAGATTTGATTCATTAATTAAATGATAACTTTCACTATTCAAAGAACAATGGAGTGAAAGAAAATCGCTTTCTTCTACAAGCTGATCCATATCGACATGTTTAGCACCAAATTGCTCTTCCATCTGAATATTCCGACTATGGCGATTATGATAAATGACATCCATATCGAACCCTTTTGCTCTACGTGCTACGGCTGATCCGATTCTACCTAAGCCAACTATTCCAATTGTCATACCGTGAACATCTGATCCTAATAGAAGATGCGGATCCCAACCATATTTCCATCGTTTAAGTGTAACAAGCTCATGTCCTTGCGTAATTTGTCTAGATATTGCGAGGATCAATGCGAATGCCAGATCTGCTGTCGCTTCTGTAAGAATATCGCCAGTAAAAGTAACAAAAATTCCTCTCTTAGTTGCCTCTTTAATATCTATATGATCTGTGCCTGTGCTATAAGAGCTAATAACTTTGAGGTTTGATCCCGCAGCATCCATGACTTTTGCGTCTATTATGTCTGATAACGTGCAGAGGATTGCATCTTTGTCACGCACGGCTTTCAAAAGCTCATTTCTAGTAGGTGGCCTTCCCCTGTGATTTGCAACAATAACGCTGCACTCTCTCGATATCATAGGTATTGCGGGGTCCAATATCCTTCTGGTAATATACACACTCCATTTTTTTGGTTTCATTAATCATACTCCAATGTGTCTCGTTATATTGGGTTAATTGAGGTCTTTCAAATCACATCTCATTATTTACAATATAATGTTGTATAGAATACTTGTGATATCTGAGACGGTTCGCATTCTATATGCACATTATGGATGCGAATATTTCTAGTGCTCCATGTTCGCTAGATGGCCATAAATCTATATAAGATACTGAATAGCTGCTAATTGGAAGACTGGTCTATTATTACCATTCTTGGTCCTGTTTTTTCAGAACTTGATATAAACAGCTAGAGTTTCGCGTCTTACATTAACAATGAGTTGTAAGATTGAGATCTATATAATCTAGGATTAATTTTTTTGCCAATAAATTGCTATGGATGATATACCATCTGCCCCTTGATTCCTAGGCTACGTATTCCTGCAAATGCAGCTACAGGGGGAATAAATTGTACCATGACCGCAGGATTTGTATTCAATCTCGCAACAGCCGAAGAACTCCCTCTATTGGCAATTAAACTACCTATTCAGAACCAATTAATCCTATTTCCATGGTTAGTGCTATAGCAGTACCGCCTAAATTCATTGCACTCAGATGAATTCAAGCTAGCACGGCCTTCGATCCTCGATTTTTTCCCCATATTGATCTCCAGATGGTTATAAGAGACGGCTGTCACTGGTATTGCGACAACTAATATTATATATAGAATATGTAGCCAAGAAAGCCAAGGCCCATTTAGCTGGACCTTCAAAAGATAAGGAGTGGAATTGAATTATATTTACTGCGGGAGAAGATAATAACTGAAATTGCAACAATTAATAATGTAAGACCGGCAATAATTGCGCCCTGAATTATTGCTGCTATTATGAATCTATCACCCCATATACTTGCTGTAGTCAACAGTTTTTCACTCACTCAGAGTCCACTCTATTAATAATTAGAATGTATATATGCTATGGATAATGATACATTAAATATGGATTTCCGAATTCATGTACAACTAGTAATTAATGTTCAAACAGGCTGTAAATCCGAATTTCAGAACCGATACTAAAGACTACTCCAGAGTAGAGGTTGCGAAGATTAATTCTAATGAACTTAGGGGGAATCTATTCAATGAATTTCGGAATCATTTGTCCGAAAATATTTCTTGGGAGTCAGAGCAGATAGCAAAATCACATGGAATCTACTTGGAATTCAACAGAGCAAAGACCGGAAATGAGAAAGACTGGATGTATATGTTCCGCATAACCTTACCTGGTGGTGGACCTATTACAACAAAGCAGTGGAATATTCTAGACAGATTATCAGATAGCTACACCATAGGGCCAGAAAACGCCTATCCTCATGCAAGGCCAGGCTTAAAAATAACAACAAGACAAAACATACAGCTCCATTGGGTTAAGAAAATAAACGTAGTCGATGCAATAAGAGACATATCAGAATCAGGGTTCTTTACGATGAACGGTTGTGGAGATAACACACGAAATGTAATAGGGTGTCCATTATCATACCATTCAACAATTTTTAATGCTAATACGTGGGCCCAAAGAGTTGGAAAATATTTTGCTCTTCCAACAGCTGCTTATATAGAAATATTCGAAATAGATCCGAAATATCTTAGGGATGGAGACTTAGAAAACAGGATACCCGGAGTAAGTAGATTTGATTATGGACACAACCAGCTTAACAGGAAGTTCAAGGTAGCCTTTTCGGCAATTCATTACGATGACGTAAATAAAAAATACGTTCCAGATAACTGTGTAGAGCTGAGAACAAATGATATTGGTATTGCGCCAGTTATCAAATCTGATGGTACTTGTGGTGGTAGTGCTAAGGTAGAAGATTTTCAGGTTTACGTAGGAGGGGGCCAGGGACAACAGTCTGGTAAGCCAACCATTTCTGCCCTTGGTGAACCATTTGGCTTGTTTACTGAAGAAAATCTCATGAAAGGACTAGACGCCATAGTAAGAGTTCAAAAGGATTGGGGAGACAGACATAATAGACATTGGGCCAGACTAAAATATTTGGTTACAGTTAAAGGTATTGAATGGTTCAGAGAACAAGTACGAAATCTTGATGGAGTTGGAAGTATAAATTTCGAGCCTCATATTGAAGACTATGATTACGGCAACACAGACCTGCATCTTGGATGGGTAAAGCAGCCAGATAATAGCAGTCGATGGTGCTATGGCGCTTTCATAGAGAACGGTAGAATAATAGACGGAAGTCGTAACGGGGATCTCAAAAGTATGGTAAAATATTTGATGAATAACTATTCACATATCGAATTATTCACTACACCTAATCAGCACTTAATGTTTTGTAACATTGAAGAGGGGCTAAAGGAACTGTTTGAAAGAGATATGAAGATGTTTGGGTATGGATTTCGTAAAATAAACAGCGATAGTAACAAGAATAGTATTTCTGATGGTAAGACCGCGCTATATCGAGCATACTCAAACCTAAGAAGGTCATCTGGAGCTTGTGTTGGAAGAGATACATGCAGGCTAACTTATACAGATTCTGAAAAGTTTGAACCATATCTAATAGACGAACTAGAAAAGAAGTGGGGATATATGACTGAATCAATAGGCGTTACAGGTTGTGAAAAGCAATGTTACCGGCCTGCGACAAAGACAATTGGGTGGATAGGAACAGGTTTTAATCTATATCAGGTGGTACTTTTGGGGACACAAGATGGAAGACACCAAGGTCGTATCCTAGTCGATCCATATTCAGGAGAACAATATCTTCATTTTGTACCTCGCAAAGATGTTGCTACGATAACTGACGCTCTATTTGAATACTATGTAAGAAACAGATCAGAAGAAGAAGACAGGCCAGGCGGAATGGGATATTTCATTAGAAGAGTCGGCCCAGAGGAGATAATCTCTTATCTAAAGTCAAATCCAAAGACTGCAGACTTGATGAAAAAAACATTCAAGTATAACGTATAGTGGTAATACCCGAATGCCTTTCTTTACCAGCATTTGAAGCTACGGCCGTAATCTGTAACTCTGGAACTCCTGATATCAATATTAATGATGTCTTCTGTGGTCTATTTCGGCACAATTGGGTCTTCACGTATTCAGCAGCAAGGAAACCCCTTCAATGCCAATGAAGCATTTCCGAAAGTATGCAACACAAAGACGGAAATAGGGAAATTTTTGGAAGAGATATGGACGATATCAGAAAGTAAAAGATTTATCCTTCTGCACCATATACCAATAATTGCTGATACATTTAAAAGATTTGCAACAATAAAATAATCAAGTATAAGCCCTTTTGTTTGTAGTATTATTTCTGATGCTCCTGCCGCTTATGCTGTTCAAGTTCCTGAAGCCAATTAAATGATCTACCACACGCTTCGCATCGGTAAGATGGACTGGAAGTAGAAGACATCTCCAATAGTCCATTTCCCACCGTCTTATTTATAGATTGTAGATGCGTCACGACAATCATAATATGGCTTACAACAAAAGTATTGCCGGCGCTTCACTAATGTGCAATTCATGTTTGCCTGGAGCTAGAGGCTGCACGGAAGCCCAGAAGCCATCAGCAATGCCTCAGTCTCCCCAGCGGTAGAACCAAAGAGGTTATGAGGTACGTAAATGGCGCTGCACTTGATAGATCAACACCCGATTGATCATGAACATATATCTTCTTGCAGGTCCCATCCCCCCACCAAGAATATCTATGCAACACGATAGTTACAAAATTTGATTATGTATAGGCAACGATGAGATCATAAAGGTAAAAAATAGTGTAGGGTTGTTACTTTATGAATGAAAATAGGGATAATAGCTGATACAACTACCGAATTGGTTAAGATAATTATTTGGACAATCTAACCTTCGGATTGTAGTTTCCACTCGTGACGAGATTACGATATTTCTGGTCGGGACAATGGCTTACTTCCTAAAAAGGATTTTGATGTATTTTAATGTTAACTACGATCAGAATAAGATAAAGTTACCTGCAATTAGAATACCAGCTGGCTGAGCTTCCCCAATCGTCATTTTTTTTGATGCTAACTCTCGGTTAGAACAACCACCATATTTTGTAAATCCGATATCTTTTTGAACGATTTCTTTTTTACACAGATCATATCCTCAATTTCCTTCTCAGTTTGGAAGGAATCTTTTTCATTTTTTGATATCCTGATTACAACCTCTTCATGAAGGCCATCTCCAATATCGTGGACTGTCCAAAGTATCCGCTTAAGTACACGTAATTCCTTTTGTGTTATGTTGGGACAGAACCCAATTAAGACTTCGTCAAGCTTTATCCATTTCTGGAAACATAGACTTAGAAGCAGCAGATAATCGTTCCTGAAATCCCATGCCTGATGGAGGATTACTATCAGCACCAATATTCATTTATTCGCCTCTTTGTCAGTATATCTTCCGAAGATCTGGATCTGGAAGTTCCAGTTAAAACCACGGTTATGAAGCTTCGAGGAAGGATTGATGCTGTATTCGGAAATCTAGTTTTTGAATTCAAACTGATCTGAAGAGTGACAGTAATATCGCTGACGCAGAAGACACACTCCTGAAGTACTTTCAAGCCTACCTCGAAAAGTATCCAGAAGAGCGCTATCTAGGAATCACTAACGATTGGTTTAAGGTTCAGAGTATACCACCCAATCACCGTCAATGATAACAAGAATGTGACTGCCCTAGAATTAATCGATCGTATAAACATAGAAAAAACGAGCACAGAAAATATTTTTCTTTGGTTTGATTCCTACCTTTTTACATCCTCCAAAATAATCCCGACATCGAAGGATATACAGAAACGCTTTGGTTTAGAAAGCCCTACTTTTGTCACTTTTCGGAGACAGTTGAATGAACTCTTTCTGAGGGTGCAGCATGAGAAGAATGTAATTATAAGATATCGCAATTGGTCGCGGTTTCTGGAGATAATTTTACGGAGACAAGGTGGACGAGTTAGATCTTTTCTTCTCTATCTTTCAGTTTTTGTGAAGCTGCTAGTTCATTTGAAATTGCCTAAATCTAAATCATTAGTTAAAAAGGATCAGGTATCTCAAGTCATATTTGGAGATATATTTTCGAAAGCAGGGATTCTTAACTTTATAGAGGAAGATTTCTTTGTCTGGATCTTTCGTCCATCATTACGGAGAGAGGCAACATAGTTAGTCTATAGATTAATGCAACAGTTGTTGGTATATGATCTAGCCAAGGTGGATGAGGATGTTTTAGAAGAACTTATCAAGAACTCATAGACCCAAATCAGAGAAAGTTGCTTGGAGAATTCTATACTCCAGACTGGCTCGCGGAGATGATCGTAAGTGAGGTCTTAAAGGACAATCAAGAGTTGAGTGTGATGGATCGGGTAACATTTCTTTTCAAGACCATACGCTATAAAATAGATGCCCTTTCTAAGAAAGGGTTAGAAAGATCGGAGTATGTTTTCTGACAGCATCTGAGATATATCATCAGATGCTCTGTTATTGCAGTCAAAAAAATAACAGAGAAGGCCAATGCATTAGGATTAGTAGGTAGTAGCAATGACATTGATAACAATAATCATGAATTCATGATATAGTAACAATAACAGTATAGATTAGATTCGGATTGATAAGTTCAGGGTCTTTGTAGTGGATTAAACAATAATTTAATTTATCCTTCCTTCATTTAACATGAAGGTACCCGTCTCTCTCCTGGGTCGAATTCTTTTTCTTGGGTTTCAGTAATACAGCTTATCTGTCTTCAGCAAAGGGAACGACCGTCAGTCTTTATGTAACAATTTGCTTTTTGCAATCGCCTTATTTTCCAATTTTGTACCATTGGAAAATTAGAAAACAAATCAAGTCATATATGCCCTTATTCGGTGCATCTAATCAAAATTCCCCTATAAAGTTTTTCTGTTATTTATACCGTAATTCTTCGATTGAGTATGCAGAATGAGATGGTTTCATCGCAGTCATTGCCGAAGGTTCTAAGTGCAATTGCTGATGCCAAATCCTTGTTCATCTTTCGGTCTATCGCTCCTGGGTTTGTCGAAGGTGATGTTCTTCTAAAGAAAACAAATATTAGTCGTAAACAGTACTATTCGAGAATCTCCGCGATAATGGATGCAGGCCTGGTGACGAGAAAGAATAAAAAATACTGTTTGACCTCATTAGGTAAAATCGTTTACGGATTACAAATAACAACCCAAAACGCACTCAATAACTACTGGAAGCTCAGGGCGATTGACTCCTTTGACGATGTTTCAGAACGAGAGCTAGAACAAGTGATAGAAAGCTTGATTGGTGATGAGAATCTGCGAGGATTGCTCACAAAAAAATGTTCTGATATTGCAACAAGTAGCGTAGTGGAATGTTCGTCATTTAGTCTTCAGAAGGCTGAGGAAAGGGATCATGGTAACCTTATGCTAGTAGAAGACGAATCAGATATTCTTTTTACATTCAAAACTATCCTGATATCCGAAGGGTATAATGTTGATACCTTTACAGACTCGTTTGAAGCATTAAAACATTTTATCAAATTAAATCATCCTTACTACGATCTAGTGATACTCGATATAAGGATGCGTGGCATGAACGGGATCCAGTTGTATCAAAAGCTAAAAGGTATAGATGATCATGTGCGTGCTACATTCGTATCAGCACTAGACGCGGCGGAGGAGATAGTCAGCATCCTACCAGAGTTAAATCCATCTCATATCATTAGAAAACCAATAGCTGCCCGGGATTTTATAGATATAGTGGCTGTGTAGAAACCATCAAT
>QHBN01000130.1 GCA_003176995.1 Candidatus Nitrosopolaris wilkensis | reverse complement strand
AAAAAGCCCCATAGCTCCTTCGATTACTCCGAAATCAGCATCAAAACAGCAGCTATTGAAACATTGTAGTACTCCGCTCTTTCGCATCATCCATATATCCAGGTTTCGAGATTGCCTACCGGTCACATAAGTATGATAACTGGGATCGATAAAGTCAGGACCAACTTTGAAAGGTTGAACTACGAAGCCCTTCCTCTTAAGGGCATACATAATTGCTGCTGCAATGGTACTCTTTCCTACTCCGCTGGTTACCCCAGCAATTACTATTTTTCTTACGCTCAATTGTTTGACTGACTATTGAGTGCATAATATATTGAATTTATTTTAAGTTACTGGATCCCGGCGCCGACTAGGGCATCATTGAAATGAGAATTAGGTTTTTATTAAATTAGGGCTGCTAACATTTTTATGATTAGTCTTAATTCTCCTCAAGTTCCTGTTATAAGCTAAACCAAACCTGTGTGCTTCATCTCTGATATACTGGATTACTTTTAGAGCGGGACTATTTCTAGAAAGAATGACAGGATGGGTCGAGTCTGGAGAATAGATTTCTTCATTTTCCTTTGCAAGCGATATGCACGGTACCTCTAATCTAGCCTTATGAAGAGCATCTATTGCAGATTGTAGTTGTCCTTTTCCTCCGTCAATCACTATCAGGTCCGGAAGAAGTTGAGCGCGACCACGAGGATAGTTTTCGGTTTGTATTGGTAAATATCTTCGTGTCACAATTTCTTGTATCATTGCGAAATCATTCTGGTTGAACGTCAATCTAATTTTGAACTTCCTGTAGCCATCTTTATACGGTTTCCCATCAACAAAACGCGTACAAGCTCCGACAGCGTACGTATTTCCGAAGTTGGAAATATCAAAGCAGTCGATTACTGAAGGGATAATTGGCAGGCGAAGGATATTCTTCAATTCTACTATCCCGGGAGCGTGACCCTTGTCAACGTGTAATTGGAGGTTGCGTATAACCAAATCCATTAGATCTTTTTTTTCTTTTAGCTGAAAGTCATCTGAAACTAAAATAATGTTCACCTTGTGGTCTGTGAATCGCTCAATCGATGCCTCTAATGCTTCCCTAGATACAGGCATTTCATTAACGTAAACAAACCTAGGAATTTCAAGCACCGTTGAATAGTATTGTGATAGGAAAGTAGCGAGAGAATTATCTCCAATGAGCTCAAAATCAAATTTTTTCCTGTCTGTGATGACGCCTTTTGTTCGGCGTAAGGTCATTACATGTGCGGCTGCAGTTTCAATTTCTTTTATAATACCTACATATTCTTCGTCGAGATTACGACGCAGAAACTTTTCCATTTTTTGTTTCGCACTCAGATTATTTAATCGACGTAGAGTATCACGTATCTGCTGGGCTTTCTCATAGTCTTGAATTTCAGCAGCTCCCTTCATCTCAGCTTCCATTTCGTTAACAAACTTGTCGATGTTGCTTTTTCCACGTAGGATGCTGTGGAGCGTGTCAACATTCTTCCTGTATTCATCTCTGGTTACGTTATTGATGCATGGGGCGTCGCAATTTTTAAGAAAATATTCCAAGCAAGGCTTCTTTGGTAACTTGTCGCAAATTCTAATTTTGAATAATTTTCTTAGTAGTCCAACAGCAAGAAATTTTGAACTTCCACGAACAAAAGGGCCGTATACCTTGCCTTTTGGTCCGTAAATATCACCCTTTCTATTACGTCTTGCGACAAGTAATCGAGGAAAAGTCTCATCCGTGATCTTCAGATATGTATACCTCTGCTGATCTTTTAGTTCTATATTGAATACAGGTCTGTACCTTTTGATTAGGTTCGATTCCAGTAAAAATGCCTCGATCTCATTATCTGTTAGGATGAAGTCCACATCATGAATCTTGCCAACGAGTCTTGAGGTTTTCCAATTATCATTCTGGTGAGGGATATTTTCGCTGATAGCCGCAGTTTGTTTTGAGAAGTAGGAGCTAACCCGCTTCTGCAGGTTCTTGGCTTTCCCTATGTAAATTATACTACCTGAGCTATCCTTCATTATATAAACCCCAGGTGAGGCCGGAAAGCGTTTAACCTGTAGATTAATTTTTTCTATAGCTAGCGCGATGTTCTTGCACCTTTTCTGATAATCATCTGATCTATTGACAGCTTTGGTTTTAGATATCTGCCTGTGTAGCTGTCTTCATTCTTAGCAACATCTTCGGGCGTTCCTGCTACGATTATCTCGCCACCTCCATCTCCACCTTCGGGTCCGAGATCAATAATCCAATCAGCACAAGCTATGACATCTAGGTTATGTTCAATAACAATAACGGTATTGCCAAGATTAACCAACGTGTTCAAGACACTCAATAATTTGCTAACATCTGCAAAATGAAGGCCAGTAGTGGGCTCGTCAAGTATGTATAGAGTTTTTCCAGTATCTCTTTTTGAAAGTTCAGCTGCAAGTTTGATCCTTTGCGCCTCACCGCCCGATAGCGTAGTGGCAGGCTGGCCTAATCTGATGTATCCTAAACCGACCTTATTAAGAGTCTGAAGTTTTTTTTCAACAACAGGGATGTTTTTGAAAAATTCTAATGCTTCCTCCACGGTCATATCTAGGACTTCAGAAATTGTTTCTCCTTTATATTTTACCTTCAGTGTCTCAGAATTATATCGTTTACCTTTGCATTCGTCACATATTACATAGACGTCAGGTAGGAATTGCATCTCAATCCTCCTTACACCCCCTCCTTCGCATACCTCGCAACGACCTTCAGGAACATTAAAGGAGAATCTGCCTGGCTTATAGCCAAGTTCCCTAGCATGAGGGGTCTTTGAGAAGAGCTCCCTAATTGGTGTAAAAGCATTGACGTAAGTAGCAGCATTAGATCTTGGTGTTCGTCCTATTGGTGACTGGTCTATCCCAATCACCTTATCTACATGTTCTAAACCAGAGATACTATCGTATTTGCCAGGTCGTTCCTTGGAATCATAAAAATAATTGGCAAGAGCCCTGAAAAAGATATCATTTACCAGAGTTGACTTACCCGAACCAGAAACGCCGGTTACGACCGTCATGCACCCTAGCGGAAACTGCGCGTCAATGGATTTCAGATTATTCTCGCGAGCACCATGCACTGCTATCCAATTAAGGGGAGTCCTCCTATTTTGTGCAGGATGGGACACAAGCATATCGCCACGCAAATAAGCACCAGTGACAGAATCTTTGGTGTCTAGAATTTTTCTTAATGTGCCACTTGCAACAATCTGCCCCCCGTGAACACCGGCACCCGGGCCTATGTCAATAATCCAATCCGAACAGCGGGTAACTTCTTCGTCGTGTTCGACAACTAGCAGCGTGTTGTCGAGATCGCGCAATTTCTTGAGTGTATCGATTAGTCTTGCATTGTCTCTCTGGTGCAAACCTATCGTAGGCTCATCCAAGACATAAAGGACTCCAGTCAGATTGGAACCGATTTGAGTGGCTAATCTAATCCTCTGGGACTCGCCACCGGATAAGGAAGCTGTCATTCGGTTCAAAGTCAGATAAGTCAAACCTACGTTGCGCAGGAAGTCAAGTCTTGAAATTATTTCTTTCAGGATGATTTTGGCTATCTGTCTCTCTGTTTCTGAAAGTGTTATTTTGTCAAAAAAATTGAAACATTCATCAATTGAAAGATCGCAAATATCGATTATTGATTTCTGCTGAATCTTCACGGAAAGAACTTCGTCTCGTAATCGTTTTCCATGACATTTTTCGCAAGGCTGCTCACGCATGAATTGCATAAGTTCCTCCCGTTTTGAATCAGATTCAGTCTCCTTGTAAGTGCGTTCCAAGTTGGGAATGACACCTTCAAAGCGGCCACGATATTCCCATCTCGAGTCAGAATTTCTTGATTCGTACCTGTATTGAATATTTTCATCAGTTCCATAGATCATAATTTTGAGTTGCTTGTCTGTCATATCTGAAATAGGAGTGCGGAGGTCGAAGCCGAACCGCTTGCCTACATCTCTAAGCATTGCAGACCGAAAAGTTGCGAAATGCCCTGACCACGGTTTGACTGCTCCTTCTAAGATGCTTTTTGATTTGTCCGGAATAATTAGTTCAGGATCGAATTCTATTTTAATTCCCAGGCCGTTGCATCCTTTGCATGCACCAAATGGAGAATTAAAGGAAAAACTCCGCGGTTCTAAATCACCAAGGCTGATGCCGCAGCGGGCACATGCATTGCGTTGAGAATACAACGTATCTTCGCTATCAGTGGAAGCAACTACGATGCCATTCCCCACTTTCAATGCTGACTGGACTGACTCAAACAATCTACTTTTATCATCATTACTCGGTATCAATCTGTCAATAACAACTTCAATGGTGTGCTTCTTTTGCTTGTCCAGTCTAGGATACGAGAATTTTTGATGGCCACTAGAATCGTAGCTGCTTTCATTATCTAGGTTTATCACTTCCCCATCCATTCTCACCCGCGCGTATCCATTGTGTTTCAGTTCATCAAGTAATTTCTCGTAGGTCCCCTTTTTGGATTGTATTACTGGTGCAAGTATGATTGTCTTCTTCTGCTCTGCGGTTCTGAGTATTGAATCTGTTATCGAATCCGCAGATTGGCTTGTGATTTTTTGCCTGCAATGAGGACAATGTGGTACGCCTATCCTGGAGTATAGAAGTCTAAGGTAATCATAGATTTCAGTAACGGTTCCTACCGTCGAACGAGGATTTTTACTCGTGGTCTTTTGCTGAATTGAGATTGCTGGTGACAAACCGTCGATTGAGTCAACATCTGGCTTATCCATGAGCTCCAAAAATTGTCTGGCATAGGCTGATAGAGACTCTACGTACCTCCTTTGGCCTTCAGCATAAATAGTATCGAATGCAAGAGTCGATTTGCCAGAGCCTGATAATCCAGTTATGACAACCAGCTTGTTCTTTGGGATCTCTAAGCTAATGTTTTTCAAGTTGTGCTCTCTTGCGCCGCGAATGATAATTTTATCGTGCAAACTTTATTTATGCAACCTCTGATAAAATTGGTTCCCCTAAAACGCTCCTTATCTTTGCCAACTTGTCCCTAAATTTTATCGCGTTCTCAAAATCCAAATCCTCGGCATACTTCTTCATTGTGGAATCAGTTTCAAGAGCGACTCTTACTAGATCTAACCTCGTCATCGATTTCGTATTAAGTTGTACATCCAGATACTCGTCTGGCATCTCTCCTGCTCTATCTGGAATTGCCTTGATAATTGATTGAGGAGTTATTTCGTTCTTTATGTTGTAGTCTATCTGCCTAGTTCGTCTCCTTTCTGTTTCATTGATCGAGTTCCTGATAGAGTCCGTTATGGTATCAGCATACATAATGACCATTCCATCAATATTTCTGGCTGCGCGCCCGAAGGTTTGGATAAGGCTAGTATTATTACGCAAAAATCCTTCTTTATCTGCATCCAAGATTGCTACAAATGATACTTCAGGAATATCTAATCCCTCTCTGAGCAGGTTTATCCCTACCAAAACATCAAATTCGCCTAAGCGGAGCTGTCTTATGAGTTCCGTCCTTTGCAATCCATCTATTTCTGAGTGCATATAACGTACTTTAACTTGATTCTTTGCAAGAAACTCTGCTAGATCCTCGGCCATCCTTTTTGTCAACGTCGTAACAAGCGTTCTCTGATTCTTGGCAGTCCTAATAGAGATCTCATGGATCAGATCTTGTATCTGATCCTTTGTAGGTCTGATTTCAAGTTTGGGATCCACTAACCCAGTAGGCCTTACCAGCTGTTCAACTGTTTGCCAGCTTGACTTGATTTCATATTCGGATGGAGTAGCGGAGACAAAAATGACATTTTTCATGTACTTCTGAAATTCTTCAAACCTTAACGGGCGATTATCAAAAGCGCTCGGAAGTCTGAACCCATAATCTACTAGCATCTTCTTTCGGGTATAATCGCCTTTATACATTCCCCTCAATTGTGGGATTGTAACATGCGATTCGTCTAATACGACCAGAAAATCTTCCCCGAAAAAATCTAACAAGCAATATGGCGGCTGTCCAGGTGCCCTGCCATCTAAGTGGCGTGAATAATTTTCGATTCCAGAGCAGTAGCCTAATTCCTGTATCATTTCCAAGTCATACTTAGTTCGAGAAGAAAGTCTCTGCCTTTCCAGCTCGGTTGGTAATTTAGCAAGCCATCTATTCAATTCCTGTTTTATAGATTTAATTGCAGATAATCTTGAATCTTCTCCAATAACATAGTGTTTCGCAGGAAATATCTTCACAGAAGAAGTATCTCTTATTTTTCCCATAGTTAGATGATTATGGATAGTGATCTTTTCGATTTCATCTCCATACAGCGAGATACGAATTATATCGTCAGAGTAGCCGGGAATGATGTCAATTACATCTCCCGTTACCCTGAAGCTGCCAGGAGTGAGGGACAAGTCATTTCGTTGATAACGGGCCTTGATAAAGTTATGAATCAATATCTTTCTGTCCAAGCGCATACCTTCCGTCAATGTAATCGCAGTCTCGTCCCATTCAGACGGCGATCCAAGAGAGTATATGCATGACACCGTTGCGACGATAATAGTAGGCTCACCAGACATCAACATCGCCGTGGCCTCAAGCCTCATTTTTTCAATCTTTTCGTTGACCTCTGTATCTTTTTCAATATAGGTGTCTGTCTGGGGAATATAGCTCTCAGGCTGGTAATAGTCATAAAAACTTACAAAGTAGCCTACATTGTTATGCGGAAAAAACTCCTTAAATTCGGCATATAGCTGGGCCGCGAGCGTTTTGTTATGCGAAACTATTAGAGTGTTCTTGTTTGTTCCAGCTATAACATTAGCAATAGTGAAGGTTTTTCCACTACCCGTAACTCCAAGTAGTGTTTGGAGACCTGGCCTTCTCGAGACTCCGAGGGACAACTTATCAATAGCTTCAGGCTGGTCGCCTCGTGGCGAAAATGCGTTTTTTGTCAAGACAAATGCGTTGCTACTCTTGAGCACAGACGGCATCAATCAACGAAACGATCATATATTGTTATAGCATCTGAGTTTCAGCGGGGCTGGAAACTTACAGATCACCATCGTATAGGAAAACTTTTCTTCTACAGGGTAGATAATATTTATCATGAGCAAGCCTGATTACGCAATCAACAGGCAAGAGTTCTTGTCGTTTTTAGAAAAAGAAGCCAAATTACGTATCGATGGTTTTATAGAGGGTGCAATTGAGGTCGCTGAAGAGGTGCATCATGGTGTAACAAGAGAGGACGCCGTCTCACTATTCCTTGAAACGCATACATGGCCAGTTGCAATAGATGTAGTAAAACACTATCGATCAGTCAACCGAACTATTACTAGCGTAGAGGTTGCGTCTGCGATACTACACGATATACTAGAAGATAACGATAGAATTCTTGATTCGCATAAAACTAACGAATACGGTTTTGGGGCCTATCTAAGCTATAGGTTTGGCAACAGAGTCCAGGATATAGCCACGCAACTGAAGATTCGGCCCTTAGAAAACTTCACCGGAGCCAACAACGAGGAACGCGAGCTAAACAGGTTCCGCGAATATTGTGCGATTCTTATATCTTCTGAATATGACGTGAAGACAATCAAACTTGCGGACAGACTTAACAATATGAAGTTCATTTTGGGTGTAGCACAAATGAACAAAAAGGTAATCTACGATAAAATGAAGCGGTATATGCGAGAGGGAGAGGATTTCTATCTTGCATACACAATGTTGCAGCCAAAACTTCCTTGCTTTTACGCGAACATACGATCCACTTATGAAAAGCTTCGATCAATATATTTCGAGCAAACTCTCACCATGCCACAGTCACAGTAAAGGAATCAAACGCGTCAACATCAACAACGAATAGGGGCCCACCATGTAAGAAGGTCGTGGGCGTTACTCATTCGATGTCTAGTAAGTACGCTTATTTATTTAAAGAAATTTTAGAGGTTGCGAAGGTGTGTTCTGAATATCTATTCCCAAATAGATGAAGCCAATTGAATTTCCACGCAATGCACCATCAGTTTGTTCCATAACCCATTTAAGGGCATTATATGGAGATAGCAGAGTTAATGGCCTCACCGCTAAATTTAGCAGTAATAGTGAAACTTGAGCCTGATTTCTCTGAAGGCAGTGTCAGCTACAACTCGGACGGGACCTTAAATCGAGCAGAGACGAAAAGCATTCTTGGACCACACAGTGCTATTGCTTCAGCTGCGGCTTTCTATGCCAAAGTCAAGTACGGTGCTGTTATCTCCGTAGCAACAATGGGACCGCCAATTGCAGATTCTGCCTTACAACAGGCGCAGTTAATTTCTGATGCAGGTTCCCTACATCTTTATAGCGATAGGATTTTTTCTGGAGCTGATACTTTGGCAACAGCAGAGGTTTTGAAAACCGGGATAAAGAAAATGGAAGGGACCGGAAAAATGGACATTGTATTTTCAGGACATCGAGCTTCAGATGGCGAAACAGGACAGACTGGTCCACAGACTGCATGGAAGCTAGGTTATACCTTCCTAGGCAATGTAATTTGTTACGATGTCGATATCGAAAAACGCATTTTGACAGCAAAGCGACTGATAACCTTGCAGGGGACCCAAGACGTAATCGAAGAAATAGAGGCTCCATTACCGGTATTCATAACTGTAGACCCATCTTATAGGTCAGTTTTTAACACTGTCTCGCTGCGTCTGGCCTCGGTAAGATATCAGAAGGAAGCGGAGCAAAGAGCACAAAATTATAAGAATTATCTGAAGATTTTTAATGCCCAGCAGCTTGAAGTTGATCCGAAATTCGTTGGGTTGCCAGGCTCACCAACGATTGTATACAAAGTTGAGAGGATCCCCAAAGCTAGGGCAGGTAGGAGAGCTGAGGTTATCGATGGCTCGGACCAGCAGCAACTACGCAGGGTTGCCGAAAAAATCCACGAAATTGTCGGGCGAGTGGTGAATCAATAGCGACTATGGCTGCGTCAACGACACTACCCGACCCTAGAACAATCATGCCAATAAGGGAGAACTCCACTAATAGTGGCAATGAAAGCGAAGGAAGCTACCGACACCTATACGTTGTAGTAGAGCACGATGACAGTAAGCCAATTCCTGTCACGCTCGAGATGCTGGGTGAAGCGAGGCGGCTCATGGATATTTTTAATGCTAGATACTCATCAACTGAGAAGGTAGTTGCAGTCGTATTAGGAATTAATATCAAAAAATTGTGCGAGGAATTGGTTTACTATGGCGCAGATGCAGTAATATGGGTAGAAAATCCCGATCTACGATACCCAATAAATTTGATTGATACAAAGGTTATCGCTCAAGTTGCTAGAGATAAGGTTTGTGTATCGAAGGTTTCGCCGGAATACAGTGAAGAATTTAAGAAACCCAGATACATGTTCTTCTCCGCAGACAACACCGGCAGGCACTTGTCAGCAACAGTTCTCGCTGAATTAGAATCAGGGCTTGCATCAGACATCAACAAATTGGTTATTGAAGACCTTGAAATCAAGCACGAACATAAGACAAAAGGTCAGCTTGCGAGATACGAAAAAACACTGGAAATGTACCGGCCAGATTTCTCAGGCTTTCTCTGGACCACCATATTGTGCCTGGATAATCGAAATCCTGCTATACAAAGGGAATACCATCCTCAAGCATGCAGTATCATACCAGGTGTTTTTGCGCCCTTGCAGCGCGATCCCACTAGGACAGGAATTATAGTCGACTTTAGTCCAGAATTGGACCAGGCAGACAAAGCTGTCAAGGTTCTGAATCGTCAAGTTACCAAGAGCCCTGTCGACTTCGATAGCCACAAGGCGGTAATAGGTTTTGGCCGCGGAATCAAGGATTCACCAGAGGATAATATAAAATTAATAGTAGAGTTAGCTAACGAACTAAATGCCGAGATCGGAGTATCATTGCCCATCTCGAAAAAGCCATATTCTGTGCGCGAGTCAGTCTCTTCGCTCTATATGAACTCTGATAGAGTTATCGGAACTAGTGGTCGCAAAGTAGCACCAGCAATATATGTCGCCATAGGAGTTAGTGGAGCAATGCAGCACATCGCAGGGATGAAGGAATCGGGATTTGTTATCGCTATCAATGCCGATGCAAATTCCCCGATTAAAGACGAATGCGATATTTTCATCAGAGGCAGGATGGAGGACGTGCTACCGGTATTAATAGAAGAATTGAAAAAGCAAAAACAAGTTATGGAGGTCCACAAATAAAATTGGAACATTTCGATGTTGCCATAGTAGGAGGCGGCACAGCAGGCTTCAGTGCACTACAACAATTGTCAATTCTAGGCAAGCAGGCAATTTTGATTGAGGCTGCGAAAACGCTGGGGTCGAAAAATGTTTCTGGGGGAATTCTCTATTCAAAGACGCCGAAAAATGGCAGAGTATATAATGTGGAGGACGTATTCGGACAAGAATTTGTGACGCAAGCCCCAGTTGAAAGGCTCATCACAAAATACATTCTTCACGCTACTTCAAATGACAAGGTTTTCTCTATCGATCTCACCCCGGCGCACGAATATCAGTCAAACTTCGCATATTCTGTCTTATTAACTAAATTAATTGCCTGGTTTGCAAAGCAAGCAGGAGAAAATGCAGAAAGACAAGGCGGTGGGATCGTAAGCGGTGTGCATGTTCGCAGGGTCAGTTGGAATGGCGATAAGACTGTAGTTGAAACTGATGAACTTGAACCGTTCGAAGTAAAAGCAATAATTGCAGCAGATGGAGTTAACTCGGAGCTTGCTGAACTATCCATGGCAAGACCCAAATTCACACCCGAGGAGCTGTATCAGGGAGTTAAGGTCGTGGTAAAGTTACCAGAAGAAATCCTTCAAGAAAGGTTCAATATCAAAGCTGATGAAGGTGCTGCCCATCTTTTTGCAGGCGATGTTACGCTAGATCATATAGGCGGCGGATTTTTGTATACGAACCGTGACACGCTCTCCTTGGGAGCTGTCTATCACTACGACTCACTAATGGATAAGCCCGTCGAGCCGTATGCTCTTGTGGATAGGTTATTGAAGAATCCACTTATCAGCGAATTTGTCAAAGACGAGGTCGCCATTAAAGAAGATATCGACAAGAGTCTTGCCACACAGGAACAATTAAGAGCTCGTTTTGCTGTAAGTAAGCTACTAAAGAATTGGGGCGATCTCCGTGACCAGTATTACTCTCAATTAGGAAGGGCACGGCTTATTGAAAACGGAAGATACAAATCCGAAGAGGAGATCAAAGCCCGGCTTGATAGTATTCGTAACGAATTGGTCGGTCGGTACAAAACAAAATTTGTCAATGATTATGTGGAGTTAGAATATAGCGCGAAGCTCGTTCCGGACGGCAAGCGATGTAGAATGAAAAAACCATATCGTAAGAATATTCTTTTTGTGGGGGATGCTGCCGGTCGCGGCATTTTTGTCGGTCCTAGGATAGAAGGGCTTAACGTTGGAATCGACGATGCCGTAAGAGCGGCTAACAGCATCTCACGATCTCTAGATAGAAACAATTTAGCAGAGGAATACATGGGTGAATTTTATACCAAGTCCATCGAAGACAGCCCATATACACGCGACATGAAGGAGATCGATAAAGATTATTTGAAGCTCTTCTTGGATGCAGCTAAGGCTGTACCGGTGGATATCGTAAAAGCTAGATACGGCATTATCTTCAAATTAATGTCAAGTGGCATGTTGCGTGGTCTTGCTGTCGGCTTTGCTAATATACTTGGTTATGACCGTCTTTTGCCGATGGTTGAAACCCGGGAGACCTACGTGCAGGTCCCTATAGAGCTCGCCGAGAAATTAGGAACTCATACGGCTTCGACTTATAGCTGCACTCTCCCTACAATAGCCCAGCGGATTGCAAAATTAAGGTATAATGACGACACTCTTTCTCATATTAGGATTTTGGACCCAAAAAGTGATTTTATGAGAAAGATGGTCGTGCTTTGCCCCACGAAGTGCTATAGCATAGAACAGGACGAAGTGATGCTTCAGCATGAGGGATGTATCGAGTGCGGTAGCTGCGCCAAAGAAACTGACTGGAAGCATCCCTTGGGTGAGAAGGGGATTGAATTCAGGTACGGGTAGACCTCAAGCCAAGGAGCGAGAATCAGTTCACGGATCTGTATGGTAATTATTACCGATTATTACCAACATATATATGGCTGAGTATACCCATATATTATGATTAGAAATGGTAGACAAATCAAAAGATGATACGTTCAAGGTTGCTGACCGAGCCAGAGACGATACTAACACAGTAAGGTCTAGTGATACAGGCGACTTCTACGACACGATTAGGGAAAATTCTATCAAAATAGTAGATGAGGTGGCTAGGGTCCAGCCACAGTACTCGCAGTCGATATCAAATCTCCAACTCGACTACATCCAAGCGATCAAGAACGCCATACATACGGCGTTTTCTGCCCAAAAACACGCTAATGATAGTAACCCGGGCGCTTGGAACAGCGTACCTTCAGCAACGCCTTTCACGGAGCAATTTGCAAAGCAGTCAAACGAAATCACCAATAACACAATAAGAGCCGTGGGTATTAACAATCAGTTAACCATCAATGCACTGGATGCAACAAGGGAGAACCTGAAAATCTATAATCGAACGATCGATGCTGTAACAGAGTTTAGTAACAACGCAGCGAAAGCCTGGAACTCTTTCTTCACTACGCAACAGCAACAGATGTTCAGACACTGACCTACAGCTTCTCCTTTTTTTGATCCATGACCTTATTTTTAAACTTGAATATATCCATGTTCTGAGGAGAAAATCCAAAAATTTCACAATGTTGCTTATAATATTTATATAATTGAATTACCATATAACATGTACCTCTTTAAATTATGCAAACTTCAATCGTCTGTTCAGTATGTAACAAGAATAATGAGACCGTGACAGACCCGGATTCAGGCGAACTCATATGTGGCAATTGCGGCACGGTATTACTCGAAAACATCGTGGAGAGTGGTCCTGAATGGCGGCTTTTGGGTGAGGGCAAGGATAGGAGTCGAACGGGGATGCCCACATCTCTATCACGTCATGATATGGGCCTGGCTACTATAATTGGTAAGACGAATAGAGATGCGAGCGGCCGCGGATTGGATGCATCGGTGAAATCTACAATGGAAAGGCTAAGAACATGGGACCTCCGTATTCAAACCTATAGTCCTTCCGATAGGAACCTAAGACAGGCCTTCAGTATCCTAGAACGAGTGAAAGACAAACTGGGTTTGTCTGAACCTGTAATCGAAAAGACTGCTTACATCTACAGAAAAGCACAGGAAAGGGGACTTGTACGAGGTAGAACTATTACATCCGTATTGTCTGCGGCGATTTATATAGCCTGCCGCGAAATGGGAATTGCTAGAACGCTCAATGACATTGCATCACTCACTAACCTCCGTCGAAAAGAACTCGCGCGAACGTTCCGTCTGCTAATTTTGGAACTCGATCTAATGGTACCAGTTGTTGATCCGATGAAATGTATTGCCAAAGTTGCAAACAAAACCAAGTTAAGCGAGAGAACAAAGCGCCAGGCAATGGACCTCATGACAAGCGTTACAAAAAGGGGAATATCGGCAGGCAAAGATCCGATGGGCCTAGCCGGAACAGTCCTCTATATGTCTTCTAAGAATTCTGGAGAAACTATAACGCAAATGGATATCGCAAACGCTGCTGGAGTAACAGAGGTCACTATCAGAAACAGGTTTAGAGATCTAAAAAGCAAAATAGACCTGAATTAGGTTGCACGGAAATTACAAATTACTGAAAAGACTCCAATAGAAATTGAGATCGTTTTCATAAGAGCATGTTTCCCACTGACTACTTCGGATTAGCATTAAATTCGCGTGCTCTGGCGACGAAACGCTTTGTTGCCACTACATACAATAGGACGGATTGCAACTATTTTGACTGATCTGCAGCTGCAGTTCCACAAGAAGTCCTAGTATCGAATATTATCTAATTCTTCAGCTGTGCCTTTTCGATTGGCGCGGTCCCTTGCCTGAAGGTCACAATCAGCCTGTCGCCAACGTTATACTGACAATGCGGAATACCTCTTGGTTCATGATCCGATGCCTCTACAACACACGTTCCTTCTGCCTTGGTGATGACTTTAACCTCGTTTGTTACATCTTTTCTGATCAAGTCCTTGATAGGAAAGCCAAACATGGCTTGAATGCCAAAAAATCCTCCTGCGACAATAATGCCCACTAGAAGGGCCATTTTCTTCCCAGATAACCCGGAGAATAATGGCGTATCAGAGTTCGAATCCGGCGCGTATGACACAAATAACCAGACAATCGAGAATTTAAAAATCATACTGTTACCGCTCTTCAGACTTATGCTTTCTCTGCAACCTACTGAGTATGAATTTGAGCCTGGAATGACCCAGAATGAACAAATATTCATGATCGACATTCGGTCCGCTATAATTGTTACAAACGTCCTCTCTTGCTTCCACCAAATAGGTGCTCTTGATTCTTATTGATTGAAAACGGGCTCCGCTTTCTCACAATCAGCGGAATGGACTAGCTGCTATCATAATACTCGAAGTCTGCCTGTAAACAGAGGATGCGACAGCCGGGATTTGAACCCGGGTTACCAGATTGGCAATCTGATGTCCTAGACCAAACTGGACGACCGTCGCAAGGTTATGGAAACAAGATAAATTATGTATATTATATAGATAATGATTTTATTTTCAGGTCAACACCCGCCTGATAATTAGCAGTCATTTTCTATTAAGATTATATACCATTTGAATGTACAGATAATAGTTTATAAGATCAACATTCCAAAAGGAGTGGGCTACAGTACCGCCGATATTACTTATTCTGCATAGATAATAAACCCAATTATACTACTTGTGCTATGTCAGCAATATAAGGGTCGAATATCCTCGTCTTTCACTTACATAATCTTGGTCCATTTCTTCTACTATTATTGTCACTGAGATAAGATCCCGTCTTTGGCACTGGCTAGCATCTATTACAAAATAATCATCCAAAATATCTGCTGCTTTAAGACTTTCGTTGCTGAAATTAAAGTTGACAGGAGAACTTGAGCTAATTAGCAGTAGCTGATCTTTATGGTAATTCCCTATTCTGGCTAACCTGGCCTCTCTTGGTGTCGCCCTTACGTTTAGCTTGACTTGTCCTAAGGAATGCTTCGTATAGCGTCGCATGTTATTTACGCTGACTTGGAAGTTAAACGGATAGCCGGCAGTATTTTCAGCCATTTTGTTAATGCCATCATTCATAACTATATCGATCTTCTTGATATTATCAGAATATCTGTAAATCCATTCATTCGTCATTTGGACGATATTATCGATGGTCGCTTTTCTCGATTTTGTTTCATCCTCGCTTAAGTGATATCTATCAACCCAATCTTTGTAGTCCTTACTTATGTCTACAATAAATTCAGAGCAAGTGTTTTGATAGTCTTCAACGCTGCTTGCACGTTCTGAACCGGTGTCAGAGGTGTGAACATAAGACACTCCTGTAATTATACAACAATATGTAAAAAATGGATCGAACGACCGGCTCGATGGATTGTTGTTATACATCTACATACATTCCTATATATGTCGAACCCAGATCTCATCATTATAAGCGCTTCTGGCAACATGATAACGTTTTCAGAATTGATTGACGAACTGAAATCAAATATTAATTACAATAGGGATGTGCTTTACGCAATCTCAAAGAACCCCAATTTATTATACAAAAAAGTAACTGAACTCGCGTCCTTCACCGGTTCCCGCCATCAAGTAGCACTCCAGTTGCATTTTCCAGAGCCGAACAAAATCAAGGATATTGATTCATACGGAACCGAAAACATTAGTGTCGTCATAGACAAGTTTCGCAGAAAATTCGCTGTTCCCAGGGACAATATAAGACGAAAAGCATTCGAATCCTTGGGGAACAATATACAAACTCAAGACGCCTACATGTATGAAGGAAAAGAAGGGTTACGAATAATCAAAGAAAATGGCAGGATTGAAATTCTTCCTGGCTCCATTCATTTATGGTGCAAAGTAGATCAGAATGTGAAAAACTATGTAGACTGGTTGATGGAAAATATATACAGCACTAACACAGGCGGGATTTCTACTTAGCGTCACCTTCATTCTCGATAAATAAAAGGTTCAAAACTACTGCAGCCTTTTTCCGACCAATTCGTATTGATATTGCAGTCGACCTTCCGAATCGTATACCTCTGCTCGAACCGGAAGCGGAATCTGGTGAGTGATGAAGATCTTACTCGTTTTCGAACCAATGGTGTAACTCAAAGTAAAAGCATCAAAGGTTCCTGCGGTGGTTTGCAATGTCTCGTGATCGGTAACTCTTATGGGAATTGAGGAAAAAGCCACAAATATCGAGTCCCAAGGCGCGCCTATCGCCAAATATTTCGGCTCTCTTGCAATATCCCTTATCGACAAAACAGACGATTCGACAGGCTCATAGTACGCCTTGAAGGATGAATCTATTGAACCAACATTTGTTAATTGCTGCTTGGCCAACAGAACGGATCCGTTCTTAGCTACTGAATCGTTGTGAATATAGAAGTTGACTTTCCAGGCACTACCAGTATCTTGGACAAAATTCATAGATACCAATGCGTTGATGAGAGAACTGCGCGAGCCAATACCAGTCAAACTATAATTCAGTACGGTGCCTTGCTTAATCCCTTGTCCAACCGTCCATAAATCGGCGGCAGTAGAAGGATGTAAAATCGACGGCCCCGAGCCAGAAAATCCACCTCCTATTGCTATTATTATGATGCTCACGCCTACTCCAAATACGCCAAGAATCCCAAACATCAAGAGGGCCTGTCGCTTAGGGGACAATTATTCTGAAGAATGCATATACGGCCTATTTATTCCTAGACAAAAACAAAAAAAGAAAGTATGTTGCATGATGATGGGTCTTTGGTATAAAAATCCGTCCGCTGCGGCAATTAATATAACGCTAACGCCCGCTCAGTCAATTAATCCTTTTTTCTCTATCTTAGAGAAAACCGAGTGACTATGTACAAGACATTCCAACTACAGTATGCTAAGATAACAAAAATGTTAGGATTGCGAATATATCAAAAGCCATTTGGAACTTGGGCTGAACCTACTTTATTTCCCTGAAGCTGGCGCAGCCGCCAAGTTGAAAGTAGAGCTCTCGACAAATTCTCCACTCGGAACACCCCCAACACCATCCACCGATATGACCATGCTAATAGGTCCAGGTTTTGGGAACATAATTGTTTGTATGCCTGTTCCATCTGCAGCATGTTGGTCATGCACATCTGCAACGGTTGTATTTCCTTGGGTAGCTTTTGCGCTGTAGGTGACATCGCTTAAAACATTTTGTTGGCTATTTTTAAACAATATCCCAAATTGCGTAGGTTTTCCAGCAGTTATCGTTGGAGGTTGCCATGCAACTATCTCAATGAAATATGTTCCTCGGGCTGTTTGTATCGTTATCGGAGGTGTGGGAACTAAATTCTGGCTTTTGAGAATAGGAGGCTGCCCGTGGCCAGTTGCTTGGAGTTCAAATGCATACTGAGTAGGAGGAGTTCCTCCTGTAGTGGCAGCGAAGGTTTGCGCCTTGATTGGATATGGCATATTGGGGTTAACATAAATATTATTATCTACGCCATAATGCCAAGTGACTACTGTAGTGTCAAACGTCCCAGCCGGTACGGTAACCTTTGCATTACCGCCTGGTGCGATAGGCGATCCTCCTATTGCTGCAATTTTGCCCCAGTATGGGGCCGTTAACGATAGTCCTGGCTTGGGAACAAAAGCCGATAGCCATCCGAGGCTGTCCTTGTAGCCAGAAACAAAATCTCTCATATCAGGTGGAATTTTGGAAGATCCTAAAGGAGTGAGATCGAGGTCGCTTAGATGCAGTGTTCCGTTGTATACCTTGCCTTGGTATACGGCGGTTGTTGGAGCAATCCAGTACTTGCCAGTACTGTTGAACTGCTTAAAATAAATTGTCATAAGGAAAGGCTGACCCTGTACAGTGTCATGGTCCTGGACCTTATAGGTATAGTAGGTATCTGCTTGGACACCGTTCCCTAAATAATAGTTGTTAGCAGCATATGCATCCTTGATGAAGCCCATATAATTCAAAGCATTGCCTGTTAGGACAGCTGATATCAATATCAACGACAACAATATCGATTTGGAAACAGTACTTGTAGTACTCTTTGCCATTGTCTATCAAAGTATTAGAATAATTTAGTCGATATATGTGTTTGTACTAGAGACACCACCCATTGATAGGACATGATTGGGTTTGGATATACAAATAATTATAGGCTCAGCGTTATCGATTAGAACTATGTGTAGCTGCCCAAAAGTTCACTTTTACGAAGTGGAGTTTAAATTGGCCGGAATGCGGGTTATTCCAACCCACAAGAACTGCGGTGATCCATTGAGCGAGCAACAGTTGGCAAAGTTTGAAAAAGAACTGATTCAATATTGGGGCCTTGGGGAAAAAAGTGTTTAGAGCCCATGCTGCGGAAGTCAATCCGAATAAGACTGAATTTATTCTTGTTTTCTAAACAAGTTGTGACGTAAGATGGTTTAAATTCATCCGAAAGGTCTTTTGCACTCCGTACGTCAACTTTATAAATCTCTACAATAATGCTGCTTGTATGACCAAGATGCTAAACGTAAACATAGATACCTCCGGAGTCGATAAACAAGAAGCTGAAGAATGGGTAAATGAACTTGCTAATGTATATGCAGACATGGAAATTGCAGACATAAATGTTTCCGGGAACAAGATTGCATTCAAGGCTGGCTTCGGAGGCATGGACGACACCGAGCCCGATGATGTCAAAATGAAGATAGAAGAGTATCTGACGATGAACGAAGCCTTCAATGCATCGAACGTATCCGTGCGCTAGGGTGGATGGACAAGCTCTTTTCTTCCTCTTCTTTTCTTTTCTTTATTTTCTGTCCCTAACCGCACGTCATAACAATGCTAATAGTGTACCATTATTCCTTATTACTCACATTTAAATAGGACATCCGCGACTTTAATTGGGTTATTATCAATTGACTTGTAAGGGTATTTGTGTACGTCATAAAGCGCAGAAACCTGTTGGTTCTGGGCGTTATGCAAACGGACAAAAACGATGTCAGATTTGCGAGATTTTCATGAAATGGGACGGATTATGGTGCCCGTGTTGCGGATATAGATTAAGAACAAGGCCACGTAACCTAAAGTACAAGGCTAAATTGCGAACAAGGAAAAACGAAACGATGGATAGTGTTCAAGCGGCAGTAATTCTACGGTAGTTTTTCAGCACTTTTTTGGCTGTTCTGAATAGCTCAACCTGCAGCTTTTGAATCTGCGGCGCATCAATACTCAGATCCATCGACATCTGTATTAGTTTAGAATATGAGTTGCAAAAGGTTGCATTTTTATTTACCAAAACTTTCCGAGCCATTTTACCGAGATAGTAATAACAGTCTGGTAACATGCCAAGCTTGGTTAGATGTCTTGCTTTCTCGATAACCAATTCTTTATCGTAATCTTCGGAATATAGCTGCAGAAGGGCCGAGGATGATCTCGATATCGTGGATCTGGTTGCTCTTTCGATGCCTATGCACGCAAGAGCGACCTTGATCCCATTGGAGATATTTTGTTCCTCAGAGTTTAAATTTCGGATCTGATTTAATTCATGAAGAGGCATTGGCCTGTACCCTGAAAGGGCAAGTATCCCTTCTAAGAAATCGTAGGCGGATATTTTAAGCCACATCGACGCGAGAATAGGGCTTTTTGACACAACCTTGTCGATCTTGTCGTAGCAAAAGAGTGAACCTACAATAGCTTTTTTTCCAAATGCAGTAAGGGCATTTGCATAGTTTGAATAATCGAAAGATTGGTGGGACAAGCCGTCGGGACTTGATGCCACAAAGGGATAGTCTGCCACAAAATCCTTAGCTACGATCATACCGTTCGTGGCTATTATATTTTTTCTGGGATTAGCAGATATGTAAATTAATTCAATATTGTGATCGCCTATCCTTAAAAATTTGTTCTCGTGTCCAGGAACACGTTCACTGAAAATCGCTAGATCGTATTCACAACAATCGAGCGAGGTTTTAGGAGCTGTTGCCCTGCAACCAATAAGGGCTACAGGATACGCAATATTATTGTCGATATACTTCTTGATTGAAATGGGAATTTTCTGCATAGGTGCTTTGACCTGCTCGAACCTTTATGAGAAAGATCGTGAGTAAGAATTTACAAAGCGGGTAGATTTGATTAGATTAGACTTTGATAAAACTGGAACACACAAGTTTTATATGAAGATCAAAGAGAATTGGTGCTACTCCACGAAAAATCGGCGCTCCGGTGGTGTAGTCCGGTTAAGCATTTCGCCCTCTCAAGGCGACGATCCCGGGTTCAAATCCCGGCCGGAGCATGTCAGAACCACCACAGAACTCGGTAGTCCGGTATTCCTCTTCATCTTTGTCTGCTGGCATCTTTGTCAGACTAATAGGTGGACTGTCATAATCGTCATCATTCTGCTCTAGTCGTAGAGAGGGGCGCGTAATAAAGATTCCCGCAATGACCATCTGCTCTCGCTATTTGCGCAATCATGCAAGGGAAGGTCACAGCAGTTATGGTTGGAGACGAAGCCACTTACTTACAAATAAGGATATTATCCCTCGCCGCCATAACAGACAAATAGGAAAACCCCCACTCTTAACGCGACTTGCCATGCAATACGCACTCATACTCTTCTTCGATTGCTTTCAAAATAATATCTCCATTTATTCTTCCATCTGATTTTAGCATTGCAGCAATTGAAGTACCTCCAGCTCCCACACCGTCTTTTACAAATCCTCTTGCAAATGCTTCTAAGCCTGGGATAGGCGACTTTTCCATATGCAGATCAGCTGCAAAGGCTGGAACTTCGGTCGAGATTGAACTGACAAGTCCAGCGAGATTTGAAGAATTATCGTTGGCTACATATATGGTTGTCCCTATACATACTTCATTCATCTTCAGGCCAAGCGATTTCAAAATTGCCAAGACTGCTGCCATCTGGGTTCCTCCAGCGAGGAGAACTTTCCCTCCGACCGATAATACCCCTTCTGATATACCTGCGACAGATGGCATCATTGGATCACCTAAAAAAGCTACGGCTTCCAGGGGATTATTTCTTAATTCGCCAAATGAGATCCTTGACTTTTGTATACTGTGCTTGACTATGGTATTTTTAAGACGATGAGGATTTGTCTGCATGCTGCTACTCACCTTATACTTTGCATCAATACCAAGCGCATGAAGAACTCCCAGCGTCGTAGTGGTGCCACCAGGAATGCTTTCGCCTAAGACCATTAGGTCGCAAGATTTACCTAATTGCCTCCCTAACATACGTCCGTAATCGAACGCCTTCTTAACATCAATAGATTCAACTGCCACGCCGGATTCGATGTTGTGGCCAGGATCTATCCCAAAGGAAACATAGGGAATGGAGGGTTTGATCTTTGAACCAGCGTCAACTACCAGGAAGGGAATATCTGCTAATCCAAGGGCACCTCTTGTTATAATAGCCGGAGTAGGATTTCCGTCAGGCGTGATCGGCACTTTATCGATACATTTGCAAAAGCCATAATACAAAAATTCAGCATCGGCTGCAGGGGTGTATTTCACAAAGTCTCGATTGGCGCCTGCTGCGGTGATGCCAGGAATGGCACTAGTATCTGTATACGATATTACGCAGATGAATAACGGTGACTTGGTTGAAAATCTGGTTATCGAAGAATTGCCCTGATTTATCGTTCTTATATCGGGATACTGATTCCTCGACAAGACTCACTCATCAGCACTTGCCATAAAACGCAGAAAATCTCCTTTGGATCTCGCTCTCAGTACATAGTTGGTTTGCTTTTCCCGACCAATCGTGGAGGTTTGTGTTGATCCATAATTATGACCAGGGTAGACGGTCATGGAATCATCTAAATTTGCTATTTTCCCGAATAAACTATCATACATCTCTGATGCATCACTGCCAGGCAGGTCGGTTCTGCCGCAATTCCCGATAAATAGAGTATCGCCAGTAAATACTAACCCATTGTTAACCACAAGAGACATACTATCCTTTGAATGTCCGGGCGTGTGAATGATCCTTATCATGACCTTTCCGATCGAAATTATTTGTCCATCTTCTACAGGAATGTCATTGGGTTGAGTCGAGTTTTTGTGCTGTATAATTTTTGCCTCTGTTACTGCAGCAACTTGCTGATTGCCCAGAATGTGATCGAAATGGGTATGAGTATTAATAATGTATTTTACCTTCCAGCCATTTTTTTTTACGACGTCAAAAATTTTTTCCAAATCCCAAGATGGATCTACTACCGCGGCTTCGCCGTTATCCTCATCAGCTAATATATAAGTGAAATTATCCATTTGACCTACCTGAATTTGTATTATTTTTACCGTTGTAAAGTCACCTCAAGATTCCTCTCTCTGCTTCGGTCGGAATTCCTATATGCTCAACATAAACAATGCCTGTATGTTTTCTATCGTTTAGAAGACCAGTCTTGAGCCTATGAAAAGTTACGGTAGCATCAGCCATGATACATTTTTGGCCACTTTTGCCAGTATCGGGATTTAGTCCTGAAGGGATATCGGCCGCAACAACCCATGCATCTGATTTGTTTATTAGCTGTATTGCAGACGCGTGCGGTTCATGAATATCGCCCCTGATGCCTGTTCCAAATATGCCATCAAGGATGACATGTGCTTTGGAAATTTTTGTTCTCACCTTGACATCGAACCGATTACAAAAACTGGTCTCTATGGAATCCATTTTTTTCAGGATCTCCCAGTTTATCCTTGCCTCTTCAGTTCGCAAATCACCCGGTCGCCCCAATAATATCACAGTTATCGCATAACCTGGATATCCGCTGAGATGTCTAGCTGCTACAAACACGTCTCCGCCATTGTTGCCGGTGCCACAGACCGCAACAAGGCGCGTCATCCGTGGAGACCTTGTTTTAAAGTTAGCCCTCACAAAATCAGCAATGCCATGCCCCGCGTTCTCCATCATATAAATACGATGCATTCCAAGACGACTATGAGCTTTCTCTTCGATCTGATACATCTGAGTTGATGTGATCGCCTTATCCAGATGTCTAGTCGTCGTAGTTCGTCTCAATATCAAATTGTGACCTTTACGTAATTATAATTTCAGGAGTATTTATAATATTGTCAATGAAATTGCGCGGTGCCGCTCATTTTCTCGTCAATAGCAGCGTTCAATCAAATCGTCTAGTATTGTCAGGCGTCCTGGCAGAAAAAAAAGACATATAGCCCATCTGCAAACAAACAATATTATGAACCGTTTTCGAAATCATATTGAACAGTCGGCTATGACCAGAATCGAACAACTGGATCATTACTAACGTTGCGACGGTTTCCACAGATCGGGAACAAACTAACAATCTTTGCTGCCGTTCTAACGTTTATCGTTATAATAGAATTCATGTTAGAATCGGTAGTTGTTGTAGAAGCAGGACATAGGGGAGTTGTTCTCTACGTGGGTGCAATGGAAAACCGTGTACTAGGAGAAGGGATACACTTTATCATCCCATTTGCTGAACAGGTAGTACCACTGGAAGTACGTACTTTGAAATTCCAGGCCGACATCTCGGCTGCCTCTAATGATCCGCAAGAGGTACAAACAACCATAGCATTGAACTATCATATTAGTCCGGGTCAGGCGAACATCATTTATCAACAGCTTGGAGTAGACTATGCAGACAGGATAATTGCACCAACTATACAGGAATCAGTTAAAGCAAGTGTTGCGAAATTCAATGCTGAAGAACTAATAACGAAAAAGGGCTATTGCAAAAACCTTGATAGCTCAGACTATTGCTGATACACTATCAGCAAGGAGTATAGTTGTCGAGACAGTATTCATAACTGACTTTAAATTCTCACAGTCCTTTGCTATTCAGGTAGAATCAAAGGTAGTAGCTTTCCAAAAGTTTCTAACGGAACAAAATAACCTAAAAGCTATACAAGTAGTTGCAAACCAAACAGTTGTTCAGGCTCAGGCAGCAGCAAGGGCGAATGTAGCCAAATCGAATGGCGAATCTCAGGCTATCAAGATAACTACTGTACAATTGAAAAAGAGCCCGGCGTACCTTCAGTGGCTATCAATTGACCGGTGGAACGGACATACTTATGCTCTTGGAAGTGGCGCGTTTCCTTTTTTCCAACTCCCAGTACGGTCTCTATCGCAAACTCAAAATCAAACCTTGCCTCAAGCTAGATAATACTTCTGATAGCATGGATTTCGCGAGCCGCACAGCGCGAAATATTTGGATCCAAAGATGGCAGATTGGCATTGCAAATGCAACCTAATTCGTGACTAATTTAGCCAACTCGTTGCCATAATTTCAAATCGGATGCCAAAGGCAATGAACTGCCTTTTTTCCAAAGTATACCGGTGCTGCTTCTCATGTGAATGGGTATATGGACCATTCCTGTTCTTGGTCACGTCGATCGTATCTTAACATTTACTTAATGCAAATTAATTAGATTAGGTGTCTTCGATGGCATACAAATATTGTTAATACATTTGTGATACAAAAAACCGTACGGCAGCTATAGTTAAGTTATCAAATAGCGACAATAATACCGATAAGGATCATATAAGTAAAAAGAATTCAAAAACCTGGATCAAGCTAGCTTCAAAAAGCGACTAACCACGCAACATAAGAAAATTAGTGAGCTGTCTCAGCCTCTTATAGATCAAGCCATATACGACTGAACCAACTCCTTTCAAGATTGAAATTATATTCAGAAATACCTCCTGACTCGATATCCGCCGCGCTGAATATATGGCAAGTGTATATATTTCACTATACACTCTGTAAAAGAGCTTTACCTTGTATCGTGGGATTTTTGTATGGGAAACCCAAGCCCGTGCTTATTCCACACTGTCAGGAACGGATAACGTGGTAATTTCAAATCAAATGCGAAATCTTAGTTCACAGAAGATGGAATAGTGATAGCGGTAGCTGCAGCGGGACGCAGAGGACAGTCTCCTGATCCGATTATTTTTCAATTTTAGCACCGATTCCTGCTTATAATTATGGATTTTTGAAAATAACATGTGGGCGCATGACGGTTATAAAAAACACTAAGTATGGCGGATGAACATTTACCTTTACATTACGTATAACGGATGTTTTATGTTCGGACTTTTATCAATTTGACGTGTCCACGTGTGCAATTCTCAGGACCGCCTAAGTGTGAACGCAAATGCTCCCTTGCTTTTGACTCGGCTAGCTTTTCAGCTGATATGTAGCCACACTTCTTACATGTCACAATATAGCTCCATCTGACCAAACTGGCTGTACGCTAATTGACGACGGGTTCATTTTATCTATTTCGAAAGTTCTCGTTGCTTCTTGTTTCAAGCTTTTTTTGTTGTCCTACCGAAACAACAGAATCTTGATTATCCGGTCGGTCGATTTTTTGATGAAACATGTATAGAGTTATTGTAATGCTAGGAGATTCATTGGTCGGTTAAGCAGAGTTGTCACGCAGAAATGATAATAATCCCCAGCCTTTCATTTGTTTATTTTAGCGAAGTGATCCCAATACAGGCTTAAATATTCTGGGTCTCTTCTGAAGGTGTCTTTTCCATGTTGCGATCAATCATACTAGTTCGCAAGGCGAAGGGAAATCATCCTGCTGTTTATGGCATTGATACACTAATGGGCTAATGGGACTTCTGAGACCCACGTTTCTTACGTTCAATGAGGCCCATCAGCTGATAACCATATTCTAAGTTGTGCCTGATATGATTAATTCCATGTGAGCCATGTGGTACAAATTTACCATCCAAAACGTTTTCGATGTAGTCTCTCGATTTTCTAACTGATACACTTGCATGTTGAAGCTGGTTATACGTAAGTCTTCTACCTAGCTCATTTTCTACCTCTTTTTTGAATTCCCCCTCAGAAGATATTAAGCCACTGTACTTTTGCAATTTGTTGTAATTTAGACACAGGTCTGTTAGCTTCCCGACGTCAGCGCTCTCAATCTTACCAAGTGATTCTATCAAGTCTGATCTTTTGCGTCCTGTTATTTGACTTAAACTCTCGACAAGATCGTAATCCTTTTCAACAATGCCTATATGTTTGCTCGAATCTCTTTTGCGGGGCCATACTTCTGATTTTTTTGCCTGGTAGTATCTCTCCATACTATGGGCGCTTACCTCCCTACCAAGTGTATCCCTTCCATTCATAAGAACTGAAACCATGTCAACGATGATTTTCGGGTAATTTGCTTTCAAAGATTTATCGGCGCTTTGGTAGTTTTCCATAATATCTCTGTAGATCTTAAAGACAATGTCGCTTGATGCGAATACTTTGCCATGTTTTTTATCCATTTGTTTGGTAGCCAACGTAAGAAAATCATATAACTCAGATTGACTGAACACGTGTCGATCGTTTTCACCACAGATGTCTGCAATGGTCTTCGTGACGGTCAGCCATTTTCCGCCACTGAAATCATCTTGTGGGAGTCGTTTAACTGCCAACTCTGCAATCTCTCTTCCAACTTCTGTCTCCACTTTCACATTAAGGATATCTAAGGAGTATTTTAGAGCATTCGTCAAAGCAGTATAACTACTGTCCTCTCCATCTAACTCCTTGCTCGCTGTGATTGGACTCTTGCCACTAGTCTTGGCCCTCATACTTTTCCTCAACTGATTTGTACCTTAAATTCCTGAGCGGTACGATACTAGAAGCTGCAAGCGAATTCAGTCGATCTCTAGGGCACTCACCCATTCTGTCATTAGTACTCTCTGTAAGCTTATTAACGTTACTAATGTTTGGTAATGATCACTATCTTTTTGCTGTAAGATGAAAGTTTCTAAATTTACAAGCAAAAGATATCGAAAAATAATTACTAGATGGTTCCCACCACTTTTCTAATAGAAGAAACGAAGTTAGACCTGTCTTTACATCCTGCTAGGAGCTTACTTTCGGCTGGGGCCAGCCATTCTTCGAGAATATGCTCTGCAAACTCATAGTAATTAAGATCCTACGTTTCTTGCTGAATAGTCCCTATCGTTTGTGGCTCGCTTTTTTCTGAGGCTTGTTGTGCTTTCTCACATCGGAAATGAAAGCGATAACCCTCCCTATATTTGTGGGACCCATAAGGATTGCAGTCTGAATAATCATCGCCCACAACATTAGTGAACAAAGTAGATCATTACCAGAACGGTCGTTATGGAGCACGGTGTCCTTGTCTCTAAACTGACGAAACTACGTCACACCAATGTTATTGCCTGTAGAATCTAGACTCTCGTAAAATAATCTATTATGTCCTTACAAAAAAACACTATTAATATTAATAATGATAGAATAATATAACGAATTATGTTATTGTAGTATGTTGGGATTTACAAACCGTTTTTCCACTCTTCTTAAGCAGAAGGTGAACACGCTACTGGACAAGTACGAAGACCCTAAAGATGCATTAGATTATTCATACATACAACAGGTCGAAACTCTAAACAGGTTACGCAGGAATATTGCTGAAGTGGTAACAGCC
>QHBN01000129.1 GCA_003176995.1 Candidatus Nitrosopolaris wilkensis | reverse complement strand
TCTCATGGTTACGTTGACATAGCGACTAATGATAAACAGGCAGAATACTACATAAATTAAATTTCAAAGATATTCAAAATACTACTACCTGCTTCCCTTTGGGGGAAGCTGAAGCCGTCAACTAAAAAGATGGAATAGTATTTTTTCCTTATTTGCATGGTCAACGACTGAATAAACCAGAGTACTACTCGTTCATCCAGGCCGAGGCCTATCTTTGTTTAAAGGAATGGATGGCTTTCACGCTTTTATGGTGAGCAAATCACCGGTGAAAGTTGGACTGGGGACCAAGATCGAAAAGTACTGGAAGGGTGAAACCGGTTAAAGTAGTGAAGGCTCTAGGTATTCCGGATATTAGCTCGGATTCCCAGGAAATGTCTACTTATTAGCAATCATAACGAACTGAACTGATAATCCTTAAGCGCTTCTAATTACTTTAGCATCAAAAAGTCTCAGTGTTGTCTCATCTAAGCCGATAAAATGTAAGATAAAGTGTGTGACTCCAATGTCTATATATTTTTTGATACCTTGCAGTACTTTTTCAGGTGTTCCTACCGCAACGCCACCGACGAGATATTGAAGATATTCTTCAGAGGTCTTATCTTTTCTTTTGTATTGTACTAGTACTTGATTTACTTCTTGATCTGTGTCTTTTATTATACATGGCAATACACTAGAATATTGTATTTCTTTATAGTCTCTTCCAATAGACATGCAGTGTTCTTTTAAAACAGAAATTTTTGTTTTCATTTCATTCGGAGTACCAAAGAAAAGGTTGTATCTGTCTGCATGCTTTGCTACGACCTTGAGCAAATATTTTTCTCCTGATCCACCTATCATGATAATAGGATGAGGCTTTTGAATTGGCTTTGGATTGCATATTGCTTCATTAATTCTATAATATTTACCTTCAAAAGAAGCGCGTTCCTCTTTCCACATAGCTTTAATTATGCTTAGCGATTCGTCTAATTGTTTGATTCTTGATACGTTTGATGGAAAATGATACCCATATGCTTTATATTCCTGCTCATACCAGCCTGCCCCTATTCCTAATTCTACTCTTCCATTACTTATAATATCCAAGGTCGACACCATCTTTGCCACTAATGATGGATTACGATAGGAATTACAAGTGACTATTTGTCCTATCTTTATTCTTTCAGTGATTGCTGCTAGTGCTGATAAAAGAGTAAAACATTCAAAAATATTTTTATTTTTATCATCACTATAAAATGGAATAAAATGATCGTATGCATAAATTGAATCAAATCCAATACTATCAGCTGTAACTGATATGGATTTTGAGAATTCATATTGCTTAACTGGGTCATTTTCTTCTTCTAACGGTAGATCTCCTCCTCTCCATCCTTGTGGGATAGTTAGTCCAAATTCTAATTCATGCTGTTTCTGCATTTACTTTATTACAATATATTGAAGGTACTTATTTGTTATAGACTAGTGGAAAGTCGTATCCTATTCCCAATAGTCTTCACTGCCTTTACTGCCTTTACTGCCTTCACTTTCTTTGGCTGAATTTCTTGTTGTACTTTGATAGTCAGTGGATAGAAAAGTACATGACGATAGGGGCGTTTCATACAGCATAGGTCTATTCGGTAAAAATGTACTGGAATTATCAGTACGGGGAGAGGCGTTAAGGATTCAGCTTTACTAGCTAATGTAGCTACTTTGCCGACTTGAAATATTCATCGAGGTCAGCATCCCATTTCCCTTGTACCATATGCTTGCCTTGACCCCTCATAGAATTTTTTAGGTCCTGGGCACTGAAAGAAAATAGGGTCTAGAATAAAAGGTTAGATGTCCTTTGCAGCATGATTTACTAATATATCTCCAATTGTTTCATCCACTTCTACAGCATAAAAGTTGAGATCTGTATCCCGTATTGGGAGGATATTGCTGTTCTAGAACGGATGGTTTGTTCCGTTAAGACAGTGTTGATCCTGCCGGCTGGCTATTAGGATGTACTGTAATCACAAATTTGCAATTAGACGCTTTAGTATCACCATGAGCGGGATTGAAGTCTAGTATTACTCCATTACCGCCAAGGCCACAGTCAAAGAAGTTAGCACCTCCTCCCCCTATCATAACATCATGACCACTTCCAGCATAGAACTGATCATTTCCTGTCCCGCCTACCATAAGCGAACTACCAGTACCTCCTATGAAAATGTTATTTCCCGCGCCCCCATAAAGCTTTGAAGTATCAGTATTCAATAAACCTGCTATAAGTACGTTAGCGCCAGGTCCCGCGAATGCCTTGCAAGCGCCAGGTCCACACTGTATGACATCATTCCCGCCGAGACCGTAAATGGTAGCATCGGTGACAGCGGTAGCGATTATGGTATCGTCTTGTTGAGTGCCGATAATGGGCGAACACTGTTGTGTACAATCTGGCCCCACTATCAGATTTTTAGGGACATTAAGTCCTTGAGGTATTGACTGTCCTTTGGGAACAGACCGAAGTTCATTTGGAGGAGTAAATAGATTACTTGAAATATGCAGTCTGTGTGAAGCATTTGCTGACATTGGCGGTAACACTACTACTAACCCAGATAGCAATATCACTAACATAGACATTGCTCCAAACGTGATAATGCTTAACGATTTTGGCAACTTACAGTTATTTACAATCTACGGTTATATAATGAGTGTGCAAAATGATTCTCGAAGTTTTGTTCGCTCCAAAACTATCTCTCTCTTCTTTCAAATAATACATAACCGCTAGGCTTTTGTGGGATAAATGTGCAAAAAAAAGAAAACCGGTGAAAATTGGACGCTTTTGATATCGAGCGCTATCTGCGCATAGGCTGTTTCTGATTCAACAAAAGCCA
>QHBN01000128.1 GCA_003176995.1 Candidatus Nitrosopolaris wilkensis | reverse complement strand
CCCCCACTATTTCGGTCCCTGCCGCCGTATCCGCCACCACTAGCCAGGCCGCCGTAGAAACCGAATTGCATAAGATACCATGCCACAGTTGAGAACAGACTTGCAAGTGTCAGTACAAGGGCATCACGGTTCCTGATATGAGTCAATTCATGGGCAACTACCCCCTCTAACTCTTCTGTGTCCAAAATATCTAGCAACCCGGTGGTTACAGCGACGACTGAACTTTTCTGTCCTCTCCCTGTCGCAAAGGCATTTGGCATATTTTTATTTATTACAGCTATGCGAGGCTTTGGTAGGTTGTTTCTTGCAACAATTCTTTCGATCAATTCGTGTAACTGAGGGTATTGTTCTTTTGAAACTAACTTGGCCCCCGAACTCCACATAACTATCTTGTCAGAGAAATACCATTGCGCTAAAATCATTCCTGAAGCGATTATTACTATAGGAATAAACCCAATTCCCAGATACGCAAGCACACTTAAGAAAATAAGATATAACAGCGTCAGGATTGCAAAACTAAAGACCATTCTAATGGTCAGACCAGTATCTCTCTTCTGCCAAGCAGGCTTTGAAATCGACGACATTGTCAGCTGATACTATATAGGCGGGAACCACTTTTAATTATTTGCTTGATTTTGAGATAAAGATCTCTAGCTTGTCCATTGCCTCTTCAAGCACATTTTCCGGAGGCAGGTATACAATTCTGAAGTGACCAGCACCAAATTCCCTGCCGAATCCGGAACCTTGTACGGCTAAGACCCCCGTAGAGTTTAGGAGATCGAGCACAAACTCTCGATCATCATTCCAGCGATGTTCTAACTCAATTTTTGGAAATACATAGAAAGCTCCCCGGGGCAATTTACAGGAGATTCCGTTTATTGAGTTCAGCCGCTTTACGACATAGTCTCTTCGTTTGCGTAACTTCTGTACCATCTCTATAATGTGATCTTGTGGGCCACGCAATGCCTGGATAGCAGCTATCTGTACTGGCAGGTTAGACGAGATGCGCACTCGTGCCAGCTTGGGCACGTTTTCTCGTAGACCATCGAGCTTTCTGGAATCACTGTTTAGACATATGTAGCCGCAGCGCCACCCTGTCATCAAGTAGCCTTTGGAAAAACCATTCAGTAAAATTACCGGAGCATCACTTGCTACTCTGCCTATACTGGTAAACTGTTCATCAAAAACTATGTTGTCGTAAATTTCATCACAAATAACGTAAAGGTTATGTTCGATTGCAATATCTATTAGTTGTTGTAGGCCTTTACGATCAAAAACTTCACCTGTAGGGTTATTCGGGCTGATTATGCAAATAGCCCGCGACTTTGAGTTGATTTTGGATGAAACATCTTCGACGTCAGGCCGGCCATCTTCATATAACTTAAACTCGATAGGTTTTCCCCCGTAAAATTTCACGTACGAGGCATAAGGCGGATAATAAGGCCCAGGCATTAGTACCTCCGTGCCGGGGTCAACTATTGAGGCCAATGTCATATCAAGACCCTCAGAAACCCCATTGGTGACTAAAACGTCCGAGTCGGCGAGTGGGAATCCCTTTTGAGATTCTTTTTCTACTATGGCCTTCCGCAATTCCGGAAGTCCTTCTGACTCGGCATAATAGTTTTGGTCTTTTGTTACGGCGTCTATTAAGGCAGCTTTGATATGGTCAGGTGTCTTAAAATCGTACTTTACTGGATCTCCGATGTTCAAGTAGATTATCTGTTTTCCTGTACTTTCATATTTTCGTGCATATGAAATTATATCGCGAATAACATATTCTACTCCAGAGGTTCTATCAGAGACTTTCAAACGTGGGATCAAATATAATGGAAATTTACCAAAATAAATGGTTATGCGTTAACTCGTCTAACTGGATTATGATATACAAAGGCACTTTTTGGGTAGCTACCAACTACCCCGTGGCCTCAGTTGCTTACGGACGTCATCGTACCCATTGTTTGTGAATTTTTGAGCGCGTCAGCTTCGAAAAATAAGTAATATCAAAACTACCCGGGCCCGGAGGGCTTCGATCCCTCGATCTGCGGTTCCGAAGACCGCCGCGATATCCTGGCTACGCTACGGGCCCATGCAAGTGTTGAACTTGTAAACCCATATATCAATAAATCTTAAACCTTAAATCTCATAAATCTTAAATCTCAGCATTGCAAAACACTAGTCATATCGGCCTTCATGTTCATGCCAATATCTTAAGTTCTTTTTCCGGTATATGGACGGAACTTTATCCACGAGTATTCAAAAATCTGTCATGATGTCATAACGTTAAATGGTTTAATCTGTCATGCTCCGCTATGCTAGGTCGGATTTTTATCTTCTAAATGTTTCAGTGGAGTAAAGTATTCTGGATTATAAAACGCAAAATTCGGGGTGTCGACGCCATAGAACATTAAACCTAGGGAGGTCGATTGAAAATCGCCGATGCATGAATAATAACATCAATATTAATAATGTCAAAGACAACCGCCAATCTGATTTTATCTAAAATCGATTTTGGACCACACTTGTGGCCGTCTATTTTCTGACAGAATTCTATTGGAAGTCAAAATGGCCAGTGTTCTGAGGGTTAGATTTCGAACACATCATGTTCGGCAGTATTTGCACCTCCAAGTTTTCTTTCAGGATTCACTTCATCTACTCGTTTGGCAAGTTCCACTAGTTTTGGATGTGAAAGCAACTTGTTGATTTCCTCAAGCTCTGTCGTTGACCTAACGACTACGCCTCTCTTCTTTGTCGCTGCACCAGAAGACCCGATTGGATTAACTTCAATCGCTAACGATGCGGTTCTTCCCTTGAATGAAGGTAATTTTAATAAAAAGACTCCTGGCACGTTCGTTGCTTTCCTCTCCCAATCCTTGCCCTCTCTCAAAAACTGATTCAATCTATCATCAACTGTTATAGAATTCGTCCCCCTCTACTAAATATAATTAATATCTGAGAGACGAGTCTTTTTTAAACCTTATCCTTTAACTCAACTTGTAAAGCGATGAAAAGCAAATATCACATGAAAGAAACCGGTGCAGATTTCTACCTTTCACAATACGGGGCTAAACAAAGGTTAAAATTTTCATACGTCTATTAGTTTTAAGAATGTCGAGGGCTATACTGGGCTATGATAAAGGCACAATATCGATGCAAGGTATAGCACATATGCCTTATTCTAATTTAGATCCCCGCACAAATATGCTAAGAGATTTTGCGCTATATTCTAAAGATTTTCTAGATTATCTTGCGAATGTGAATTTGAGTGATTGACGGATAGTCGTTTGGCTTGCAAGATAAAAGATACAACGTAAGTGTGACATGACATGATTCCGCTCCAACTACTCAGAGTCAAAATTTCAAATAAAGGGAAAAACATTGCCCCAATCTTTTGTACCTCTGATGAAGATGTATCGTTGGCAGCTGATATAATCGGAGAGTTCGAAGAATCATGGAAGAAAAGAGATAGAAAAGGACTCCTTACAGATCGAATTGGGCTAATCGAAAGTGAACACGGAGACTATAAACTCGTCAGGGGCATTTCTACCTTACTTGAAAGAAGGTGTACGTTTCTTAACACTAGTGAACAGTCAAGGAAAAATGGTATTGATTCGGTTCACCTCATGATTGAGCCTGATATAATAAGGCGAAGTTTATTCGAAGAATCATCTAAATCTGATTTTGCATTAACTATTCTTAGAAGAGAAGAGATAATTCAATCTGTCGCAAGGCAGCAAGGTGTAGATAAGGAAGATGTCCTAAATCAAATGTGGAGTGACCTAGATGAGAACCTAGTTTTGGATAATTTCGATGGAATAACGCCTGCAATCCTTGTGGCATCGTATAACCTCGCCCTCATACAGACACTCTTATTCAGCTGCACAACTCTTCAAGTCGCTCTACATGGAGGGTCGAGCTGGAAACGAGTGCTAAGAGATGTCAAAAGAGTTGGCCTAATGTATAATATTCGAAACCAACCAAGCACATTAGTCGATCGGACCTCTAAAAATACGATTTATCATGGTGATACAGTTGTCTGTTCTCTCGATGGTCCACAAAGCATGTTCAAGATGACGGAAATCTACGGCACGGCGATTGCGAAATTACTTCCGTCTATAATTTCTGCAGAATCTTGGTCGCTGCAGGCATGGATTATCAGGAAGTCAGTATCTGTCGGAAGGAAAATGTATGAATTTCACATCTCAAAAGAGGATGCACCTCAATTAATGGCATTGCCTGGTCATAACAATAGTAAGAAGATAACTGCCAAATCTGGTTCGTCCTTTGATAGCACTGTTGAAGAAAAATTTGCGATAAAATTCCAGCAATTTCGCACCGGCTGGACCTTGATAAGGGAGCCGGACCCGATCATTTTGGACAATGATAAGGCATTCATCCCAGACTTTATGTTTGAAAGGTACGGCCGTCGCATATATTTAGAGATAGTCGGCTTTTGGACTACGGAATATATCGAGCAAAAGATCGGCAAACTAACACGAATTTCTTCTGCGAATAAGCAACTGTACAAAGATGACAAACTGGATATCTTTTTGGCAGTGAATAGCGATTATTACACCGCTTCCAAGTATAAAAAAGTCGAAAAAGATCTCATCTCGAGACTGGGTTCATTAGTACAAAAGGATCATTTGATACTTTATAAAAACGGTCAAGTGCCCCTGAAGGCAATCCTTTCGTACTTGAAGTCAATTGATCAGGAGATGATTCTAAGGATAGCAAGCACCGCCTCGAATGATTTGCTAGCAGAGATAGACCGTCTTACCATTGGTATTACTCAGGATAATAACGAAGACGATAGCAGAACTGATGGAGGCAGCTTCAGCGGCATAGTATCGATAGGCGAGTTAGCTGAAAAATATAATATCCCTTCTGATTCGGTGCTAATAGCTCTTCGATCTAGGGAGGCAGGAAATGTAAATGTAAATGATAACGGGCGTAGTTACCTAATTGTTGGAACATATCTAATATCACGTTCTAAAATACTGGAACTAGAGAAATCTTTGAATACTATCTCAAGTTTCATGGATGCTATTTTCCTTTTTAAAAAGTATAATGTACCCGAATCTTGCCATGTCGATCTCCTTTCAAAATTAGGCTATGATATAATATGGAGAGGCATAGATTCAACTAATGCATCAATTGAAACAAGAAAAAGGTAGGTCGCTGCAGTTCCATCCCGAGGACCGAGATAGTCGCGATAATCGGTAATCAGAGCACTTAGCGAGGTATTAGGTCTTTGAGAAAAAAAGATAGGACCCCCCTACTGCAGCTAATGTTTTTAATAAAGATTCACCATGATTGTGCAAGCCGAGGGGTCGTTGTCTAGCTTGGTATGATGCCAGCCTCGGGCGCTGGAGATCGTCGGTTCAAATCCGGCCGGCCCCATTAGTCAAAAAAGAAGTAAAATATGCAATATAGCACAAGATGAATTGGCTGGAACAGTTTCATCTTCTAGATTTAAATTATCCCAAACCACTAAACTTGATATGGCGGAAGCACAACCACAACAAAACCCACAAGTTCATAGAGATGGTCCACGCGACGCGGTATACATAGGAAAGAAGCCGTTGATGGCATACGTGACCTCAACACTCATCCAACTAGCTAATCAGCCGTCGGTAACGATCAAGGCACGAGGGTTAAGCATTGGTAGAGCAGTAGATGTTTCACAGATTATCCTAAAGAGGATGGAGAACGCCGGCTACAGGGTAGGCGAGGTAAGAATTGGGTCTGAGACGGTGCAATCAGAAGATGGCAGAACACGGAATGTCTCCACAATCGAGATAGAAGTAAAGCGAGTGTCATAAGGGCCTTTTCGACCCTTTTTGTTATTTATATGTCTGCTAGCGTTTACTATAATTGATGGAAAGAGTGGCGGCGATCTACCTAGCACACTTGAATCCTTTTACCAATACCCATCGACATATCATTTCTCTATTATTGCAGCGAGACTACAATGTTTACGTTTATCCCGTAAGGTTTTTGAAAAATCATAAAGAGATCAATACACGCAGTTTCCCTTTTCCTTATCATATAAGGAAGGCAATGATTGAATCGGTTTTCGGAAATAATAAGTCCATCACTGTTTCTCCGGATTACTCGCTAGTCTCGCCATTCGTAAGATATTTGCCACCCTTGATTTCTCCATTCTCCTGGATATTAAGAAATCAAATTCTCCGAAATGTTAGGGAAGAAAAGTTCATCACATATACAGGGGATGTTGCTGAAAGAATTACTTTGTCTGTCTTTAAGCTTAATCCCATAAAAGCCAGTCGGCTTGCAGGCTCAGCTTCGGCTGTGAAGGAAATGCTCTACGACCAAATTACTCCCAAGTTTTCAAACGGTTCGCGCGGTGAACAAAGACATGAAGAACAAAATTGGCGGGATATGGTACCAAGCGGAGTCGCAGACTTGATCGAGCATAATTGGCAAATTGTTGAGAAATTTGCAAGATCATCAGATAGCACATTGAGGGTGATGGGGATGAAAATTCCAAAAGAAGGCTTTGTTTAACTTTTGAAGATTTTTATAATCCGCGAATTGACTCTGCCATAAATGAGAACAAAAGGCGCTGACTTCATCTGGTTTGATGGCAAAATTGTAAAATGGGAAGAAGCGACCGTTCCAGTTACTACTCACGCTCTACACTATGGAACTTCAGTTTTTGAGGGCATTCGTGCATATTCATCAAAAAATAATCTTCATGTATTTAGATTGAGAGAACATATGGACAGACTCCGTCACTCGGCTGCAGTCTATTCCATTGCAATGAATTATTCAGCAAAGGAACTAGAGGAGGCAACTATAGAGTTGTTGAAAAAAAATCGGATGAAAGAATCATGCTATATCCGACCGTTAGCATTTGTAGGACAGCACGGTATTGATTTGAATGTAACTGGGGATTCTCCTACGCATGTTGTGATAATAGTATTCCCATTTGCGAAGTATTTTAAAGTAGAAGGCATTAGTGCCTGTATTTCTTCATGGCGCAGAATTCATGATTCCTCCACACCGCCAATGGCAAAAGCTGCTGGCAACTATCTTAATTCAGTACTTGCAACTCAAGAGAGCAATAGGAACGGCTATGACGAATCAGTGATGCTGGACAGAGATGGGAATGTGAGTGAAGCGTCGGGAGAGAATATCTTCATCGTCAGAAACAACAAAATATATACACCATATATAGCTGGATCTGCCTTAGAAGGTATTACACGTGACACGGCTATAGCTATAGCCAAGAATCTGGGATATGAGGTAATGGAGCGTCCCATTTCTCGCACCGAACTATACATGGCATCGGAGCTGTTTCTCACAGGGACTGCAGCCGAAATCGTAGCTATAATCGATATAGATAGTCGCGTAGTAGGTGATGGAAAGGAGGGTCCTGTGACCGGTAGAATTCGTACTACCTATTCAAAAATCGTAACAGCAGAGCTCGCAGAGTATACCAGGTGGTTAACATCTGTATGGTGAAAACAGAGGACAAACGAAGATTCGCAGTGATAGGAGTTGGCGGATGGGGTAAGAACCACGCGAGAGTCTTGCATGAAATTGGCGTCCTCGCGTCAATATGTGATAACGATGAATTGCGTGCAAGAGAACTGGCCAGGCTTTATGACGTAAAGCCTTATTTTTCGCTCGAGCAATTGCTTGAAAATGAAGTTCCTTTAGACGGCTGCATAGTCTGCACCCCTACCAAGACGCACTTCGTTATGGCAAAAAAAATAATGGAAAAGGGAGTTCACGTTTTTGTCGAGAAACCGTTAGCATTCTCCTCGTTTGAATGCGAACAGATGATCGAAGTAGCTAAGAAAAGAAAAGTGATCTTGACGTCCGGGTATATCGAAAGGTTCAATCCCGCCATTCAGGATGTTAAGCAGATTATAGATAATCACAAATACGGTGATCTACTAATGATGGAGTTTCATAGAGAAAACAGAATGCCCTTACATATTCGAGACGTCGGCATAATTTACGATACATCCGTCCACGATATTGATACTGCAATGTACCTGTTCAATAGTACGCCTCATGTTGTTTTTGCACGTTCCGGTACAAAATTTCATTCGTATGAAGATTTTGCGACTATTATGCTAGGCTTTGATGATCAGAAGGTCGCAATTATCGCATCCAATTGGATCACTCCGAACCGAGTAAGAAAGTTTAGCGCAGTCTGCACCGAGGGCATCATTACTGGAGACTACATCACTCAAAGGATCAAAATAGATTATGAAGAGGCTACGATAATACCGCGTCGCGGTAAATTTAAAGAACCGCTAACGTTAGAATTGCAAAGTTTTCTCGACGTTGTCGCCGGAAAAATCAGAGAACCTGTAGTAACTCCTGAAGATGCAAGGAATGTTACTAAGGTAGCCGAAGCAGCACTTTTGTCGAGCAACACCGGCTCGCCGATCTATATGGATTTGAAATAGAGATGAGAAAAGCCATGCTTGATATCTTGGCATGTCCTATCGACAAGCATTATCCATTGGAACTATTTGAACTAAATACCCGGCTCGAAGAAGGTTCCGGTAAAGACACGGTCATAATTGAGGGTATTTTATTTTGCGGCAAATGTCTTCGTTTCTTTCCGATTGTGGACGAAATCCCCGTAATGTTGCCGGACGAATTGCGCGAAAGGCAATCGGAAATCGATTTTTTACAGAAGTGGAGAAACAAAATCCCTGACAAAGTTATAAAGACCGGTAATCCTTGGCATCTGTAGAGGCGTTCTTGAATGAGCCAAAATAACTCCACTTCAACAATAACGAATTACATCTCTAAATCTGCAAAAATTGGCCAGAACGTCAAGATCTGGCATTTTGCATACGTAGGGGATGATACGGAAATAGGAGACAACGTGATGATTGGTTCGCTATCACATGTTGACTATAAAGTAAAAATAGGCGAAAATACTCGAATTGAAGGATCTGTCTATATTCCACCTTTAACAACAATCGGCAAGAATGTCTTCATCGGACCTGGGGCAACTTTCACAAACGATCCTTATCCTATGAGTCCTAAAATGAGCGGGGTCATAGTAGAAGAAGGAGCCATCATAGGAAGCAGAGCAGTTATAAGGCCCGGGGTAAGGGTGGGAGAAGGTAGCGTCGTAGCAATGGGGGCAGTGGTGACAAAAGATGTGCCACCAAGAATGGTTGTGATGGGGCACCCTGCAAGGGTGAAGTATTCGAGAGCAGAATACGACAAGAAAAAAGCCGAATGGTTAGCGTCGAGTTAAATATTTCTTATCATAAGTAAGTTCCTTACTTTCTAAACCAGGACGATTTAATACCTAACCTGTGGTTTCACAAACAGGATTGGCCTTCATCATAATAAAATCTGGATTCTGTTTATTCTTTGTCATAATTCTAGCGAAATCTAATTTAGAGCACGCTACCACTATCCTTGTCTTTTCGGTTGGATATAGATCGAATACCGACCACGGCTGGCGTTCCACATCTCCTATGTAATCCTTCAGTTTAGATTCAAGAGACGATAAAAGTTCAATCTTATCTCCGCGCATCTCATAGGGATCCAGCGTCCACGCGATAGATACTTTGGTCCTGCTAGCCTTTAGATCCCGTTTCTTCAACAAATCTCGGATCTCGTCTATTAAATGTTTAATGTAACCTTCAGTCCCCTTTATGCTCCCATTAACCAAATACATCAATGGTCCTGCTCCTCCAAGTGAGGAGCCTATGGCCCGCAGATCATAAAGGCCATTGGCAATATCGTCTATGTAAAGGTCGCTGAATGCTCGATTTATCGGCTCGCTCTTGATATTGGTAAGTTTAAGGTTTTTGCAGATCTCTAACACGCTTGCCATATGGGCATAATGCCCCAAGACGTGTATTGAATGCATAAATTCCGCGGAAATAATATCAATGTAATTTAACCGACCCTTAATGTCGGGATCGTATAACATCTTGGAAATTTCAGCATCTTGTTTGGAATTCAAAGACCCAACAATCATTTCAGGAGATGAAATGAACTCTTGGTTGATTGGCATGTAATAATAGAAAATATCTTTTCCGACACTCATTCCAGTAATATGTTCAATCAAGGCCATGTTTTCGTTATTCCCTCCGATTCCTGTAGGTAGAGTGTAGATCACAGAGGTGCCCTTTCTGATTGCCTTAGTCGCGTCTCGAAATTTAGATGTGACATCACTTTTTACTTCTTGTCCTACTTTTCGAATCTTTGGTGCAAAAAAAATGTATGATGCCTCACTGACTGCGACGTCCACTGGCTCGAGCGCGAGCAGAGGTTCGTCTTCTATCAGCGAGCTTACATCCGGGTAAGTTCTGGCAATATCAGGTTTTAACGAAATAGCCATTCGGGCTGCCTCATCTATCAATGAAACCTTGAAACCTTTAACGGCTATTGAAGAGGCAATGCGATATCCTTCGGTGCTCAGTCCATAAACTGCTGTCGTTATTTGCGATGCGCTCCCAGTCACTTCGTCGCACAAGCCTCCTTTGATATTATAAATGGAATTTTTCTTCTCTCTCCAGAGCTATCTAAAGGACGGTTAAAGAAAAGTTTTTTCCATCCCATCCCACTAAGTCTTGTTATCCTTGAGAATTTGGTTCGACATCTTGACGCCAAAGCAAGTGATGTTTTTTGGTCCCGCAGTAAGTTTGCTTCGTGAATCCGATCACGAGTTACTCTGTACGTCTAGACATTATAGAGAGGCCGTAGAACTAGCCACCGTCAAAAACCTCAAACTCAAAATTGTTGGCAGACATGGCGGCGCAGAAAGATACCAAAAGCTGCGAGAAAGTGCATCTAGGATTTTTGAACTCGCCAGTTTGATAAATAAGTTTGAACCTGATTTCGCGATCACATTCTCATCTCCAGAAGCATCACGGGTTGCATATGGACTTGGAATTAGACACATTGGATTTAACGATTCTCCACATGCAGAAGCGGTCTCGAAGCTCACTATCCCACTCACCTATCATCTTTTCAGTCCATGGGTAATCCCCATTTCTGCGTGGCTTCCGTTCGGTATTTCAAAGACAAAGATAACACAGTACAGAGCTCTGGATCCTGTTGTATGGCTCAAGCGGGATCCGTCGCCATCGTCATCTGTACCCCCTGCATGCTTACGAGAATTGAACCTTGACCCCGGGAAAAAAATTGTTCTGATTAGACTCGAAGAAACGAAGGCATCATACATTGCAGACAAGATGTTAGAAAACCGCATTTCTATGGTGGATGCCCTAGTAAATAACTTACACAATTCAATCAATATTGTTATTCTATGTAGATATGAAGAACAAATACGGGAGTTAATGGAGAGGTATGAAGCAAGGGCCTTCATACTCAGAAACGTTGTCGACGGAATTCCTCTGATAGCTTCATCAGACGTATTCATTGGGGCAGGAGGAACGATGACTTCAGAGGCCTCGCTTATTGGAACGCCTACGATTTCTATCTCACCAATTCGATTTTATGTAGAGAAATATCTCGTGTCTTCAGGGCTGGTGAAGAGGGCATCAAATTCGATCGAACTAGTAAGATTGACCAACAGGATACTAAAGGATGAGAAGTATAAGAAAAAACAGAAAAGACTGGCGGCACGCATTTTCGACAAAATGGAAGATCCCTTAGACAAAATGCTCTCGTATCTGAACATAAGCACGCAACATTCTAAAGATGGTAATCTATAGGGAAAAATACGCCCGGAAGCCCGGTAGAGGACTGATAGTTCTGCCGATTGTAGTGGCCAAGCATAGAGGCCTTTGGAGCCTTTGACCCCAGTTCGAATCTGGGCCGGGCTATTCTTATGAATCACTTTTTTTGATAGCCTCAATGAGGCCGTGCAGTTATGATGACCGAACTGATGAATCGCTCCCAACGCTTACCTATCTAGGATTTTTTTGTCCGACCAACCCATCCCCTGAAAGTCATTTCTGCATGTCAGAAAAGGGGATTGCTGTGTAACCCCCGCGGACAACTCTTTTGTTGCTACCATCTTGCCTGCATACTCGAACAATCTAATAATACTCTTGTTTTCTTCAGGCCTTTTTTGAATAATTATTCACCATTATCGTGAGATTTTTGAATGCTTCGTCCACAAGTCCCTTACGTTTTGCGATTCGCTTCGAATAGGCCAACAATCTTCTTCTCGAAAGTTTAACCATATTCTGCTCCTGCATTGGATTTGGGGAACCTAAAGATTGTCGTGAACTGATTGATTTTTGTGGAGAGGTTTCCTTTATGTCCTTCAACACTTCTTCTGCTGATAACTTAGACCCCAAGCTTTCAAGCACTTCCCTGATAACTTCCTCTCGAAGCATTCGGAGGGGTTGTCTATTATTACCTATTGCTTTTTGCACTAGTAACCCCATCACTTTATGGGCGGTTCGGAAAGATATCCCATTTTTGATAGCCAATAGTTCCGCGAGATCGAATGAGATAGCATAGCTGTTACTGGATGCATGCTGCATCCTTTCCTTGTTTATGATCAGCGATTTTACAACATAATTCATGATTTTCAGTGCCTGAGTCGTCGTAGCAGAGGCTTGCCATAATGATGTTTTTATCTCCTGCATATCCCTGCTATATCCTGATGGAATAGCCTTGATAATGGTGATCATTGTAAGCAAATTACCAGACACTGTTCCTGCCTTTGCTCTTAGTAGTTCTAGAGGATCAGGATTTTTTTTGTGAGGCATTGCACTGGATGATGAGCTATATTCATCTGAAATATCCAGATATCCGAACTCATCGGTAGACCAGATTATAAAATCTTCTGTCATTCTGCTTAATGTAAGCATTATAATGGTGAGCCCCATCGTATATTCGATAATTGTATCACGCGAACTAGTAGCGTCGATGGAGTTTCTTACGATCCCCTTAAATCCAAGCAATCTAGCAGTCTTCTGCCTGTCAAGTTTTATCCTTGACCCCCCTATAGCACCGGCACCGAGCGGAGATTGATTAATCCTTACGTAAGTAATGTACAGCCTGTCCATATCCCTAAAGAGAGAATCTGCGTACGATAATGCGAAATGTGATAAGGTACCGATTTGTGCCTGTCGTAGATGGGTATACATTGGCATAATAGTGTCAATATTTTCGGCTGCTTTTTTAAGGAGTGAAGTAATTAGAGCAATTATCTTCTCGCATATTTCAATTATGTCATCTCGGACTTTCATACGAATGTCTAATATAACCTGATCATTCCTTGAGCGACCGATCTGTATATTCCCGCCAATGTCGACGCCGGTTTGTTGTATGATAAGAGATTCGATAGACTCGTGGATATCTTCGGCATCTCCAATAGCTAGCAGCTCCGGTTTGTGCCTGATCTGTTCCAATGCCACCAAAATCTTTTTTGTTTCATGCAAAGTCAAAATTCCGATATCATGTAACATTATGACATGCGCTTCACTTCCCAGTATGTCATAATGTAATATTTGCTGATCGTCATTCAGGGAAGACAGAAAATTTAACATATCTTTGTCAAGATTGCCCTTCGGCCTTGAACGATACACACATTGTCAACATCGACGGTTTATTTTAATATTATAATAGTTAAAGCAGAATTATGTTACTGGTTATTGGTAACGCGCAATAGGTAGTAGACAACGTCGAGAAGTTTGAAATACAAAATAGGCAGTTCGTACGGGCCGACTATTTTGCTATGCAATAGTTATATATGGATCACGAGAAAAATTAAGCGTAATGAGCCAAGATATTCAGCAGACGCGTAGGCAAATATTCGATGAATTAACCAAGATAGTGGACCCTGAAATAGGCGTTTCTATTATGGAATTGGAGTTGGTCGACAAGGTTGATATCAATAAAGGCAACATAGATATAGATCTGCATTTGACAAGCCCTTTTTGTCCTGCGGTATTTGGTTTCAAGATAGCACAGGACGTCCGGGATAACGTGTACCGATTGCCTGGTATTGAAGTGGTCAAAGTAAGTGTCAGCAACCACTTTATGGCGGATGCAATAAACAAACAAGTAAATGAAAGTAAGCCTCCAGCAAAAGCCTAGATTCTACCGCACTCTAAGTTAGGCTATTTGGTTGTCGTGGCTGTGATGTTTCAGCTCTGCGATTTTCTTATTATGTTTTGAAAAGCTCATCATATGACCCCTAAGTAGTTGTATCCCTAAAGCTGGGTCTACTCCTTTTGGGCATACGCTGCTGCAGGACCCCGCGAAATGGCATCTCCATATTCCATGTTTGTCATCAATAGATTTCAAATCTTCACGTGATTCATTATCTCTGGTATCTGCCGAATATCTATAAGCTTGCGCCAACGCTTGCGGCCCTGGGAATTTCGTGTCGGTCGCCACGGTGGGGCAAGCTGAATAACATAAGCCACATTTGATGCAATACGAGAACTGCAAGTATTCTTCTACGTCCCGTGGACTCTGTATGAATTCTGACAATTCCTTTCTATCTGGAAGATCTGCGTTCTGATTTACTATATAGGGCCTTACACTCTTGTGATGGCTGAAAAATTGGTAAAAGTCGGTTACTAGGTCTCGTATCAGTGGGAAGTTTGTCAAAGGCTCACAGCTGATTACCCCGGATTCCAACTCTGATACGTTTGTATAGCATGCAAGTCGAGGTATTCCATTAATTTTCATTCCGCAAGAGCCGCATGACGCCATTCTGCAGGAGTACCTAATGCCTATACTCGTGTCCTTGTAAGACTTTGCATATAAAAGAGTATCGAGTACTGTTGTCCAACGCTGAATGGGCACGTCAAAAGTATCATAGTGAGCGGAATCTCCAACAGCTTTGTTCGCTCTAAATACTCTCAGCACTATACTACTGCGGGCTCTCAATGGCTTCTTACTTCTCTCGAGCTTGTTACCTGTTCTTAACATGGATATTTTATTTATGATACCACTCATTTCATACAACTCCAAGTCCATTAGCGATAATTATCGTTCTAGTACCGAACGCAATTATGGCTATCATTGCAGCAATCGTAGATATCGTAACACCATTTTCCCATGTCCTGTTCTGTCGTAGTTCCAGCAATATAACTCGTAAGCCGTTGAAGCCATGGATAGCGAGAAGCACAAGTATCGATTCCAGTAGAACAACATATGGCAAGTTATGGTAATTTGCAACTACATTTGAGTACTGCAGACTCATATGGAATGGCATTATCAAACGCATTAGAATATGAATTGCGACTACGAATAACGCAGCTAGTCCTGTGATGTAATGTATCCTCATTATTTGTCTTTCGCGCAGCATAGTTCCATCACACTATATCCTGATTTTCTTTTAATCTCCGCCGAAGAGCACGTTACCACCATAGACCATTGCGACCGCTGCCAGGAGAAGTGCAATCCATATTCCGGATCTCTGTCTGTAATTCAGTGAGAGAGCGTCGTATGGGTAGTCAGGTCTTCCAGGTCGTCCGAGTCCCCTCCCGGCCTCAGTAAATATCAATCTGATGCCATTTATAGAATGATAAGTACTTGTGCCGATAACGAGAATCAGAAAGAGATGCCCCCAAGGCGTTTCTGTAAACTGTAACATCGCGTTCCAAGCGCCTGCACCCCCGGTAAGTGAGCTTGTCTCATATATATGCCCAATGAAGTATATCAAAAGAAATAGGCCAGTTAATCGCTGTAACCAGTAAGACACACGCTCCCAGCCGTACCTAGCCGGATTAAGCCAACCTTTTAATCCCTCACGATTGTTCCGGTCATCCTCCGCTGTCTTGAAAAGTCCCCTTCGGTTTGATATGCGCACTAATATTTTCTCTCCATAGGAGCATAACGCGTAATAGTGACTGGATACCAGGTGATTTTTGGCTGGATGCCATTGTATGCCAAGCTGTGTTTCAGGAAGCTCACGTCATCCCTCCTTGGATAATCAGTCCGTGCGTGTGCTCCCCTTGATTCTTGTCTATTCAAAGCCCCCATTAGCACTATCTCTGCTATCCTTAACATAGAATCTATCTCCATCACATTTATAAAATTAGTGTTGTATTCTTGTGCTTTGTCGTCTACATGCTTCCACGACGAGGTTTTCAGCGCGGCTACTTTTTTTAAACCTTCTTGCATACCTTCTTCATCTCTGAAGACATATGCCTTTGCATCCATAATATCGGTCAGATCTCTCCTAAGTTGATATGGATTCACTTCCCCTCTTCCTCTGAAAATACCATCATAAATTCTCTTTTCTTCTTCCAAGAGCTGTTGTGGAGATACTGATACAGAGGCAGCTTTAGAGCCAGACGCGTATCGCGCAGCCAATTCGCCAGTAATTCGACCCCAAACAAGACACTCTGAAGTTGAGTTTGCACCCAACCGGTTTGCTCCGTGAACACTATTACAAGCCGCCTCCCCTGCAGCCCACAATCCTCTCATCTCAGTAGCCCCTTCGATATTAGTGTGAATCCCGCCCATCATATAATGACATACTGGTCTGATCTCAATCGGGTCATCGATCACGTCGACACCAGAGAATTTGATTCCAATATCTCTAATTCCTGCCAATCGTTCTTTTATATGGTCAGCCCCTAAATGGGTAAGATCAAGTTTTAGGCAGTCCGCACCGGATTCATGCTTAAAGCCTTTGCCTTGCTGAATTTCTTGGATCATAGCACGAGAAACGACATCTCTAGACGCCAGTTCAAGTTTTTCTGGTGCATACTTTTTCATAAAACGCTCGCCTCCAGAATTGATAAGATATCCACCTTCCCCTCTCGCGCCTTCTGTAATTAGGATGCCAGAAGGCAAAATCCCTGTTGGATGGAACTGTACGAATTCCATGTCCTTAAGGCCTATACCTGCACGGTAGGCCATATCCAAACCATCAGGCGTAGACGAATATGCATAAGTTGAGAAACTGTATATCCTGCCTGCTCCACCCGTGCATATTATGCCCGCAGGTGCCAATAGTTTGAAAAAGTTCCCAGTTTTCATTTCTATAGCAGTGACTCCTCTGAAACTATTTTCATCACTCAGGATGGAGGTGCAAAACCACTCATTATAAAATCGGATATTGTCAAATTTAAGAGATGTGTCATAGAGCGTTTGCATCTCGTAAAAACCTACCTTGTCTTGAGCATAAGTTGCTCTTGGGAATGAGTAACCTCCGAAATTGCGCTGGTCGATCCTCCCATCATTTCTCCTAGACCACGGCATTCCCCAATGATCTAGTTGATAAATTTCGTAAGGCGTATCATGAACCAGTCGTTCAGCAACGTCCTGATCGGCAAGAAAGTCACTGCCCTTAATAGTGTCGTAAATGTGAGATTCTTGATTGTCTCCTTCTTCCTCGAACAGTACAGCCGCAGTTCCGCCTTCTGCAGACACAGAGTGAGATCGCATGACCTGGACCTTAGAGACCACTGCGATCTCCAATTTCTCATTTGTAGCAGCTGAAGAAATAGCCGCTCTCAACCCGGCTAGACCGGAGCCTATAATTAATACGTCCTGAGAGATTGAATCGACCAACTGTTCTTGCAGCTGCTTCGGGAGGTAAAGCGATCTCATAAATATCTTTGTGACCAAAAATAAGATAAAAAATCGAATTCAGTTTTCATGCACGAAGACGATAGTGTCGAAGTACCTGTTAGGGTCGGTCATACTACAGGTAATCTGCATCGACCAATAAAGTTAGAGGGAAACAAAATATACTTTCAATTCAAGCAGATACCGAACTGGAGATGTTCAAGAAGCTCTTCGAACCAATTAATGAACATCTGGATATCAAAAAGACAACGATGGTGTTCGAATCGGAAGCTGGAACAGAAATACATGAGCATTCATAAAGCAAGCATAGAGGAAATAAGCATGTTGCAGCTCTCTGTTACTTGGTTCAATATGAGAAAATTTTCACAAATCTTCAGAAGGGGAAATAAAAATTAGTTGAGAAGCTGGACGGACAAACACACACAATCTCCAAGCTGGCCTACGTAGCGATTTTGTAGCGAACCTCCGACTTACGTACTACGTGCTGTTTCACACGTACGATAACGACGCAGCATGGAATCGAAAACTCATGATATAGAGTCAATTTCTTTCAGAAGACCCCAATAAGATTCAGTTGCCATGCTGGAACACCCTACAGACGGCTTCCTGCAGATGGTTCACATTTAATATGGTCTCGGTATGGTCCTTCAGGTCCTTTAGCGTTACAAGTCCATTTTCTATTTCCCCTTGGACAACGAGAACTATCAAAAGTGAGTTTTTGGTGTATGCGTCTTCTAGTTGTCTTCGGATAGACCTTCCCTGAATGTCATAATCGGTATAAATGCCGGATTTTCTAAGATCAGATACTATTTCCAGAACATGTTTTCTAACACTAAGCGATGTGTGGGCAACGTAGACTATCGGAGTTTTTAGTGGCTCCAAAAGTCCACGTTTTTGCATCGCTAGCGCTATCCTTTCGACTCCACCAGCGGCACCCGAGGCACCGACGTCCTTCCTTCCGAAGGCGTCCGTCAAGATGTCATATCTCCCCCCACCGACTAGTGCACCAACATCCACAAGAGGATCGAGTGCCTCAAAAACTATTCCGGAATAATAGTCTAGCCCTCGCACAACTCCCAAGTTGATCCTAGTGTCGTTTACTTTCCTTGACTTCAAAGAATCCATTAACTCTTCTAAATTTCGCCAGCTTATCAGGCCTTTTGTTTCAAGATTTGACTTAACCTCTTCAAGACTACCCTTGATCCTAGAAAGATCTAGTATGCTGCATAACTGAGTAGAGTCTATTGTGCTTGAGTATTCTTTGAGAACTTCTTCAAGGCCCTTCTTCGGAACTTTGTCGAGAGCTCTCAGCATTTCACGGATAATCTTTTTATCATAAACCCCGAGCACTCTTTGAATATATTGCTCAGTCAACTGAAGATCATTTATCTCAATGATGACCTTCAATCCCAGCTTCTTGAGAAAGATCGAAACAAATTCTATTACTTCCGCGTCGGATTCGAAGCTAAAGGAGCCATAAATCTCTATATCCCATTGGTGGAAATACCTATATCGTGCTGCCTGTGGCTCGTCGTATCTCCAAACGCCAGCAAATGCAGCAATCTTAGCCGGCATTTTCAAATCCCGTCTCGAAGCAATAAAGCGTGTTAATCCAATGGTAAGGTCAAACCTTAAAGCAATATTTCGCCCCCCTTTGTCAGTAAAACTGTATATGTCGTTGGATATCGTAGGGCCGGCCTTTGCCTCAAGGGTGGCAAGCATTTCGACCGGAGAGGGCTCTATACTTTTAAAGTTGAATAGCCTCGTAGTCTCAAAGAATTTCTCTTTGATGTAAGTGATTCCAAGGAGCTCGTCCGATTCGAGGTCTCTCATCCCTCGTGGAAGCTCTAACTTCATACTCAAGAAAATTCGGGGTGGGCATTTAGATTTTGCGATCAATTATAAGGATATAAGGCAAAATTGGGCAATATGACAGGCTTTCGCTACTTAGATCACATGACTGACGTTATCGTTGAAGCGTATGGGAATACACTGGAAGATGCTTTTGCAAATTCTGCCCTGGGCCTAGTCAATACGATGTTCGAATTATCTGAAGTCATTCCTGATATGGAAGTCGGGATCTACGCCGAGGGACATGACCTTAAGAGCCTGCTTTACAACTGGCTAGAGAAGATCATGCTAATAATGCTAATAGACAATATCGTGGTTTCAGATTCAAAAGTTATCATATCTGAATGTGAGGATTGGTATTCGATCAACGCAGTCGCAAAGGGAGAACATATCGACTTAGAGAAGCACCATTACAAAATAGAGATTAAAGCGATAACATATCATGAGATGGAAATCAAGCAAGATTGCAAAGAGGTGACTATTCGCTTTTTGCTAGACCTTTGACATTGCAACGTCGCGGCTACAAAAGTGACCATCATACTCGGACAATTGATTCATGACAAAATCTTAAATAGCAAATTGCTGCTTTACTTTTTGTGCAATGAGTGAGGAAAAAAAAAGTACTAGTATGCAAGCTCTAATGGAGCTTTCTGAGAAAAATTTTGATGAAATAGTGAGTGGAACCAAACCCGTGTTGGTGGATTTTTGGGCGACTTGGTGCGGGCCATGTCAATTCATGCTACCTATTTTCGATAAGTTAGCCAAAAAGTATCTCGACAAAGTAATGTTCGCAAGGTTGAATGTCGACGACAATCAAGGGGTTGCCATGAAATTTGACGTGTATGCTATTCCTACATTTATTATTTTCATGAATGGCAAGGCAATAGATAGGGCAGTGGGCGCAGTCGGAGAAAAAGGCTTAGAGGGATTACTACAAAAATACCAATAGTCCCTCACATGTTGTCTGGTTTTTAGTTGGTCAATTCCAGAGTTTATAAGTAACCGAAGGCCTGATCTTCGTTTCTTTTCAGCGATAAAATTTTGCCAAAAACATCTTCCTCTTCGGAGTTCAGTCGTACCTTAAATCGTTCTAAGAGCATCTTTGCCTCCTTGCTGTTAAGATCAGTATAGAAAACATCTCCTTCGTTAATTTGTCTTCCAATTACTGGCCCTCTAATAGAGACTGCAATCTGCATCCCCTTAGTTGCTTCTTCTATCGATTTGCCATTTTCCTGGACTTGATGTATTACGCCTATCTTCTTGCCTCCGTCATTTATCACTCGCACTTTCTGTCTAAGCTTCCCGACTAGAACTTCTGCTCCGAATACGGCAGGGTCGTTACGTCTAAATATGAACCCCTTCAAAAATTGGAATTTACAAACCGGTGCTATTTCGTTAAATAAAATGGAATCTTCATGCTCTTTTTGGAACTTTATCCAGTCTGTATATGATCTCACTAAATTGTATATTATTCGATCATTAACGATCTTAACATTTCGTTCCTGTGATTCTTTAAGTGCCTCTTCTAAAATTTTTACATTAAATCCAAGAACCACGCCCATGTATCTGTCCTTCTCTCGTACTGCAGATGCTGCAATTACATCCCTTCTGGTAATAGGCCCAATATCAGCGCTCTGGATCGTAATGTTCTCTCTTTTGAGGAGGTCCGTAACCGCTTCTATAGAACCAATCGTATCGCATTTTAGTATAACTCCGTTTGAATTAGTGGCGATGAAGGCACTTTTAATTTCTGAGTCCACTATTGACTTGAGTCTCTCTTCATTTTCTCCCCTCTTTAGCACATATAATGGACTACCTGCTAGAACACCTTCTAGATCTGGCGCTGTTATTTTTACGCCTGCTGCTGCAATGACTTCAGTGACTGGTCTAAATTTATCCCTCGGATCTCGCATCTCATCTAACGGTTTTGGTAGAAGCAAGGACTTGATTTTAGTAACTATGGCAGAGTTTCTTTTCGCCAAAACAATATTATCGCCTTGTCTTAATACTCCATCAAGAACAATAGTATTTGCAGACGGACCTAAGCCAACCTCGTCGGTGATTTCAAGAATTATTCCTCTTGCTACTCCATCGTGTCTTTCCAACTTGGTAGCCATATATTGCTGTGCAAGACCGACCAATACCGCAAGTAATTCCGGTATTCCAACGCCCGTTACCGCACTTACAGGCACGATTGCAAGTTCTTTTGCGAAATCTTTAACTCGCCAGAATACCTCTGAATTGTAACCCATTCTTGAAAGTGCACCTACTACCCCGTATATTTTTTCATCTAATAGGGTACTCACGGAACTATCCTGTTCTTTAATTTCATCCGTAATGAAGGAGACCTTGTTTTTTGATTGATTTGATTTACGCCAGCCATTAACGACGTCAACCTTATTTAGAGCAATCACAAACGGCACTTTTCTTTTTGCAAGTATTCCCACACTTTCGATGGTCTGAGGCTCAAATCCCTTGTTTACGTCAACAACAACTATCGCAAGATCTGCTGCTGAGCCTCCACGCATTCGTAGATTAGCAAAAACCTCGTGTCCTGGCGTGTCTATGACTAGTAAACCTGGAATCTGAGTTTCAGCTTTTGCCAGTTTTTGATACAACAGTCCTGTAATCTCTTTTACCGTTTCGATAGGAAAGAAGCTGGCCCCAATGTGCTGTGTAATACCTCCGACCTCTCTGGCCTGGACGGCCGTCCCGCGTATTCTATCTAGTAAAGAAGTTTTGCCAGAGTCTACGTGACCCAAAACCACTACTACGGGCTGTCGGAGCTGCACTTATGTAATACGATCGAAAATGACTCTGGACTCTTTTATGAAGCTTTCATATGAATCAGAGGCGTGAATTACATTGTCTGTTAGACCAATTCCAAAATCACCTCTAATGGTTCCAGGCGCCGCCTCGAAAGATTTGGTTGCTCCTATCATTAATCTTACAGAAATTAATGCATTAGTTCCTTCTACTATACACGCAACGACCAAACCGGATGAGATGAATTTTACTAAATCGTTAAAAAATGCTTTATCCCTATGCGGTGCGTAGAATTCTTGAGCCTTCTCTATAGTAAAATTAAATGACGTTATATTTTTTATCTGAAAACCTTTTTCTTCAAACCTCGCCAGAATTCTGCCAGTTAGCTGTCGTCCTACGCCGTCAGGTTTAACAACGAGAAGAGTCTGTTCCACTACCATGGTATTACTTTTTTACCTTAATACCACCTTTCACGTATTTTGTGGTCCATTTGAACTTTCTGGGGTCACGCTTCAGCTTCCGGAGATTCTTTTTACATTTATTAGAACATGTCCACTGAATTGAGCCGTCATTTTTGACAAGCATTGTCCCTTGCCCTGTAGTCACATGCCTGCCACAGAAAAAGCAATTACGTACAGATATCGCCGTCTTGCTCATATCATATCATATCCTATACCTACCGGATAATGCTCGAGATATCACTTTATCTTCCGCGCTTCTCTTTCAGTTTCCCTGAGCATCAAGATATCGTTCATTCTGACCGAACCTTTGACATTTCTAGTTAAAATACGGCCCTTGTCTTTTCCTTCCAGGACTCTAACCCTTACCTGTATAACCTCACCTGCAATACCCGTTCTGCCAACAATTTGAATCACCTCAGCAGGAATAACCCTTTCTTCTGATGTCTTACTCATTTAATGACTATTCCTTTTTAGCCTTAATAGAAGTAATCGAGCTTACAACTTGTTCAAGGATATGCTGATCTTCTCCTGCATCTAAAATCGTTGCAGCCGCAGAGCCCACGTCTATTCCAAGGGACGCACCAAGCTGCTGCTTGCTAGGTACAAAAATATATGCGGCATTCCTCTCTTCACAAAGAATTGGCAAATGGGCAACAACCTCAGGAGGTTCAACGTCTTCTGCGATGACCACTAATCTACTGGTACCCCGCTCGATTGCTTTAGTGGTCTCATTGGTGCCTTTTCTTACCCTCCCGCTCTGCTTTGCTATACGTACCGCCTCATATACAGCATTAACTAGATCTTTTGGAGTTTCAAACTTTACATAATATGGTTTACTCATTGCTTAATTATCACCCATTGGGATCATCTTGGTCTTCTCTAAGAGGCAAATAACAGTATTAAAAGTGTTGTCTATTTTAGACTCATTGAGCGCTATTAATAGTACCTTCAATCAAGCGCCTATATTCTCTCACTTTTGAATTCAACAGCGTCTCGTCTGTAGATTCTGCATACATTCTAACTAATGGCTCTGTGCCACTCGGTCTTACCATCACCCAAGTTTCTTTATCTATCCATATCTTTGCACCGTCTAGAGTTTCTACTTTCTGAAAGCTGCCGTGTTCCATGCATGATTGCACAACCTTAGTCGCTTTCTGTTTGTCGCATCTAAATTTCGCTTTGTATTGATATATTTTTGGTAACGATGACATCAGAGTTGAAAGCGTTTGGTTCTCTGTTGCCATCATGTCTAATACAAGTGCTGTCGTCATGACACCGTCTCTGACTTCATTTAATTTCCCATACATGAATCCACCATTTTCTTCTAGTCCTATTATCGATTTTCTCTTGACCATCTCTCGTGATACTTCAACGCTCCCAACCTTCGTATGGATAACTTTTGAGCCGGCTTCATTTGCTACTATAGAAACAGCCATCGTAGAATTTATCGGACATACCACATCTGCACCTCTGTGCTTCGTAGTTAACAAATTATTCACGATTATGGCTCCGGTCCTATCGCCGGGGTGTACTACTCCTTTTTCATCACAAAACATGCTCCGGTCTCCATCGCCATCATACGCTACTCCTAGATCTGCCTTCGTGCCTCTAACAATGCTAGATAAAACTTCGAGATTATCCAGCGTGGGTTCTGATCCTCGTGCGGGAAATGTGCCGTCTATAGTACTATTCAAAGCAACTATCTTACACCCTAATCTTTCGGCAAGTAAGGGGGCGACAGTCGCCTGTACACCGTTGCCGGCATCCAGCGCAATAGTGAACCTTCGATTTCGAATCGTCTGGATATCTATCAACTTTGCAACTTCGTTTAGGTAAGAATTGATTACCAGGGGGTCAGGAAAATCCAGCCCATATCCATCGATTTTGGAAAATCGCTTTGAGTAATAAATCGCTTCAACATCTAATTCGTCTTCCCGTGAAATCTCTACACCGTCCGCTGCGATTGGCTTAATCCCATTATATTCAGTAGGATTATGAGATGCTGTTATCATTATTCCACCGTTGTAGTCAAGGAATTTTACGGCATATTGCAGACAAGGAGTGGGAAGTAAACCTGCATTACGCACATCGACGCCTGCGGAGTTGATTGTCGAACGGACAATACGTGAGATAATGGGGCTAGACTCCCTTCCATCGCATCCCACAATAATTGGGCCGTTTTCGTAGTAGGTCGCTAGGGAGTAAGAAAGATCGACGATTAAATCCAGTGTAAGTTCGCTACCAAAAACTCCTCTGACGCCGTTAGTTCCAAATAACCTGCCATTACTGTTTGGCATTATTTTCTTCACCCTGATGCCGGAGTGAATAATTTATTACTGTTGTGATTCTATTCGATAAATATCGAATCCAGGCATAGATTTAGCGCTAACATCTGAAAATCCTTCCACATATTCCAGCAATGTCTTTTTTTAAGGACACCGAGATTGTTCTTCCAAACTCCGTGTAAATTTTTGGTTAGATTAAGTTGAACCGACGATGAATAAGACAAATTCCTATATGGTGGTTCAATTCACCGGAAAGGCTAAGTTGGTGACATCATGACTGAAGCACATAAGGCGTTGCTAACTTATTTTGATCATTTCCAAGATAGGATCACCTTAGCACATCCATGATAGTAATATATATGAGATTTTTGAGAAATCTTTATGTTCAACAACCAGCCTGGTCAGAGCAACTCACATCTTAGAATCATGGTTGTTGACGATGAGAAGGATATATTACGTATAATAAAAAGAGATTTAGAATCAAATGACTTGAAAGCAAGTTTCAAAGTTGAGGCTTTCTCCGACAGTGAGTCAGCACTGAACGCTTTCAACAGCCACACTGCTGACTATTATGATCTTGTCCTCACTGATATCAGAATGCCAAAAATGAATGGTTTTGAATTATATCGACATATAAAACAGAGAAACCCAGCAATGAAAATCGCATTCATTACGGCCTTTGAAATTACCAAAGAAGAGTTTAGTAAGGTTTTACCTTCCATAGACGTTGAGCATTTCATAAAGAAGCCTATAACAATGTCAAAGCTGATACCTAGGCTAAGATCGATTATTGGTAATTAAGAATCTAGCTTTGCGGCCCGCTGACTATGTGTATATGAAGGCTGAACGGCATGAGCAAAGCCGCAACATCATAGCATAGTAGAATAATAGATAAATTGCTCAATGTGGGGGTTGAGTATGCGGGGGTTGCCAAGCCTGGCCAACGGCGCAGGTCTTCTCTCGATTAGAGATGTGCGAGGCTTAGAATGAGCCAGGTGGATGAATTAGTGACTGGTTCCTAGAACCCTGTTTCTTAGGAATTCGTGGGTTCGAATCCCACCCCCCGCACCCATATAGCTGTTTACTAGAGTACCGCTTGGCCAAGGGACTTACCTTGCAGTGACGATAAGCGCAACGGAATGAGAACGATAAGCTGCAGAATGAAAGCAATCTGCGAATCCGAAATTAGGAAGGAAGCTTCTGCCTATTCCCAACCATTCTTTCAATCATACTAGGTGTACCCATGTTCCGGAGAGATTTGTCATCCCCTGCAAGAACCCAGATAATTGGTATAGCCAATATCTAGTGATGTGTATCTCTGGGTAAGAATCTACAGCACGGTGTGGATGCAGTTATTGTTTTCTTTATGAGCCTGAAAATGACTCTGGCAGAAATCATTATTGCAGTCCCCACAATGCCAAGCAGACAGTGTATAACAAACCACGCACTTGCCTATTGGCTTGTTATAGTCATAGTGCTTATTGCCTTTGTCGTGTTGCTTCATGGAGCAAATGTCCTGTCCTACTCTTTAGAGCCAATGATTCCAACTGAAGATGTTTTATTCCCTAAAAAGTCAAGTCGGTCTTTACAAGATGTTTTCGTCAAATATCTTGTATTTTCTTTCATAGCTAGAAATTTAAAGGTTTGTTTACAGTAGAACGTTTATCACCAAGATTTGAGATTGGACATCAAGCAATGGTTGTACCGAAGACCCTCATCGAAGTTACAGTAGTCGGGAATGATCGCAAAGGAGTTGTTGCCGACGTCACGAACTTCATCTTCACAATTGGTGGAAATATCGAGAAGGTTAATCAGAATGTTGTAAGAGGATTGTTTGGAATGCAACTCGAGGCCTCTTTTCAAACGATCGACAAAAAAAAAATCGACCTTGGAATGCGTTCGCTAGCAAAAAAATTGGGGATGGAAATTAGAGTCCATTATGAAGAGCCGAATCGTCTCAGAAACATAGCGATTTTTGTTAGCAAAGAACCAAACTGTCTCCTAAGGATTTTAGAAGCCAAGGAGAACGGGTTAATCAACGCCAATATACCGGTTATTATAGGCAGCGAAGGGACCATGGGATCAATAGCTGACGGAAATAGGATACCGTTTCACATCATCGATGACAAACAAGATCCCATTCTTGCTGAAAACAAAATATTGAAACTAACGGAACAATACAACATTGATCTCATTATACTTGCACGCTATATGCGTATATTAAGCCCTAATTTCGTTTGGCGGTATCCTAACAGGATTATCAATATCCATCCATCGCTCTTGCCTGCGTTTCCTGGAGCCTATGCCTACGTACAGGCATATGAGCGTGGAGCGAAGATAGTGGGGTGTACGGCGCATTTTGTTACGGAGGACCTTGACCAAGGGCCCATTATATATCAGGAGTCTTTTAGAGTTAAAGAGCTGGATACGCTTGACACTATACGACAGAAAGGACAGTCCCTAGAAGCAGAAACTCTCCTTAAAGCCACTAAATTATACCTTGAAGGAAAACTGGAGATTTACTGGGGGAGGGTTCATATTCTATGAAACATCTGAACGCCATTTTATTTTTCAAAGTACGAAGCAGCCCCTTTAACTATCAAACTGGATTCTAGACCTATGGTGATGTAAAGTTGATAAATGAGCAGGATCTGGTGAAGTCCTAAAAGATGTCGGTACCTATCTATAACATCAGCCATTATGAGTTTCGTAAATGTCTCAAAAGAACCCGTCGAGCAATAGTACCCGTAGGTTCACTTGAGCAACACGGCGCTCACCTACCTGTGTCTACTGACTGTTTAATCTCAGAACGAATCGCGACCCGAGTGGCCGATGCAGTTAAATGTTTCGTTTTGCCGGTAATCTCGTACGGAGTATCTTTCGAACACATTCCAATGTTTAATGTATCTTTGAGAAATTCCACGTTATCTGACGTGCTGTGCGAGGTTTGTGTTTCACTTTCAAGCCAAGGGTTAACAGAGATCATATTTATCAATGGTCACCATGGAAATATCGGAGTCCTACAGTACATCTCACAGAATCTAGACGCAAAGCTCCGCGCTAAGAGCAGTATATATACAATTAATTACTGGAGTGGGATGCAAAAAGAACTTGATCACGCAGGCGAAGTCGAAACGTCCCTTGTGTTGGCCATTTCGCCCCAGTTGGTCCGAATGGACAAAGCAGAACCAAATCTCAAGAGGCTATCTAAATCAAGAATTGCATACTCAACTATAACTACCACACCTGGTTCTTTTCCCCAGGTGACCGGTAATGGGGTATGGGGAGAGCCTCGTAGCGCAAGTAAAGAAAAAGGTGATAGACTTCTAAATGAAATAGTCGGGAATATTGTGCATATCATTTCAGAGTTACCTCAGGAATGAAATTTTAATATATACCTCCCTTATGCCATACCTATAGGTAGACATTATTCTTGTCGGTAGACATGGCAGTGAAAGTTTTGGATGAGAGTCTTGGTAAAGTTGTGCTTATAAAACTAAAGGGCGGAAAAGTTATCAGAGGAAATCTTCACGGATTCGATCAGCATATGAATCTGTTGCTGGAAGAATCTGTAGAAATATTGGATCAGGGTAAATCTAACGACTTGGGGACGATTGTCGTTAGAGGTGACAATGTGGTCATAATATCGCCTCCACCAGTGTAAAACATCCTGGGTGAGTTATAATGACCAAAGGCACCACTTCGATGGGGAACTTCACGAGGAAAAAAACCCACATCCGATGTAGGAGATGCGGCCATAATTCTTTTCACAAACGCGGGAAGGAATGTGCCAAATGTGGTTTTCCGGATGCCAGAATGAGAAAATACAACTGGATTAAGCGTCGAGTGATATGATAAAATAGTTATTTCTTTGTCTTTTTCCCGGTCAGAATGTTGCCAAAATTGTCTGCCTGCAGAATCAGAAAAATTTAACTATATCACGTCAGGAATAAAACTCGACATTTGATTGAAGAAATACTTGTCCTCGTGTGCTTTTCGTTGGCTGGGGCGATATCGGCTCTTACTTTTTGGAAACACTCCGAGCGTAAGTTGGCTCTCCTAAAACATAGACGTAATCAGGTTGTAAAACCAATTAATGCCACAAGATCAGAAATCGAAGCCTTGCAATTCGAGAAAAGCATACTATCACACTCGATTACCAACATTCATGAAGCTGTTCAAAAAGGTAAGATAAGTGCGATCGAACGGGACCGGCTCTTGTTAAAATACAAAACCCAGCTAGACACCTTCAATAAAAAAATAGGAGAATTACAATTGGCTGTTGACTTTACAGAGCTATCTGACATGCGCACTCAACTTGTTTCCCTACTGGAAGAAAGGATCGGAACCATAGAAGGAAGGCTCACGGAAATATCCAAGAAGTGCGGGATGCCACTGGATTCCCTCTTCTATGTAACCAAGCGAAAATACGCTACAGTAGAAGCGAGGGGTCAGGAATATTCCGAAATAGGTGAGAAGAAAAGACAAGATAAGAGAGACTCGGCTTCGGTTAGAGTGGAGGATAAAAATATCCAAGAGGTTCAACAGGAAGTTATGCAGGCCCTAACTCGCCTAGAACATGCTGGAGAAGTTGATGACTATATCGTGACACAAGTTGACCAAATAAAGCCCGATGGTTTTACAGAGAATGTTGCCATTCCCTCTTCTGACTTGGATGTAGATCGGGAAAGCCATCCCCACAACAAGACCCGTGATGCTCTTTCGTTTCTCAATGAAGCAGAAGTAGAAGACTAGTTACTATGAAGCGCCGACATAAAGTTCTTCTCCATGTGGATTATTCAGTCATAATCGGTACCTAAAACGAATATTAACGTGGCCATCTCTCAGCTCTAGAAGTTGTCATCTGCGCCCTCGCTCATAAAGAGTGCACTTATTGACAGTGCAAAAGATGCGGTGAAGCGATTTGTAACAGCGAACCAGGTCGTCGGTTTAGGCAGCGGAAGTACTATGACAATTCTTGTGAGGGAATTAGCGAATTTACCATACAAGAGGTCAGTTGAGTTCGTGACAACATCTCTTCAAATAAAAATCGAAGCTGAAAAAGTGGGGCTCAAAATTGCAGACGAAGGTAGCTTTGTCGACATCGATGTGGTCTTCGATGGAGCGGATCAGATCGATTCTGATTTTAATATGATAAAAGGTGGCGGTGGCGCGTTACTTAGGGAGAAAGTGTTAATTTCAGCAGCGAATAAAGTAGTTATTCTAGCAGACGATACCAAATTTGTCAAGCGGTTGACGCAACCGGTTCCGATAGAAATTCACAAGTTTGCTCGCTCCTTTTTGTTGAAGAGGTTAAAAGAAATTGGAGGAAGCCCAAAGCTACGAACGATAGACAAGGGATATCCATACGTCACCGAAAATGGAAACATAGTCCTTGATACTTCGTTCAACTCAATTGGAAACGTTCGGGACAAAGAGATCGAATTAAAGAGCATTCCTGGAGTGTTAGAGATAGGATTCTTTACCAAGGCAAACATATACTACAAGGCAAAAAATGATGGTTCCTTCGAAATTATCCAACCAAACAGGTAATGGGTTTACTGCTATCAACACAGGATAAAAATTAGGCCGCTGTTCGAACAAACTCGCCGTACCCGCAAGTGTTTTTATCAACGTGTCCGTTCTCCATGATAACTCGACCCCTTACGATAGTGAACACGGGCCAACCCCGCAATTCCCATCCATTGTAGATTGAGTAGTCTGAGTACGATTGAAGGATCTCGGGGGTGACTTTCTGCAATAAATCTAAATCGATAATTGTCACGTCCGCATCCGACCCTTTCTCTATGGTACCCTTCTTCGGATACAGACCGAAGATTCTTGCAGCATTATAGCTCGTCACCTCTGCAACCCTCTCCAGATTGATTCTTCCTTCATTTACACCCTTACATAACAAAACTGGTAACAAAGTGGCGATTCCCGGAAATCCTGCTCTTGCCGACCAGATGTCTCCTTGCCCTCTTTTTATCAATAATGTATTGGCAACATGATCCGATCCCACAGTATCAATGATGCCATTCATTAGTCCAAACCACATAGATTGTACGTCAATTTTCGTCCTTAATGGAGGTACAACTTTACCTATAACATCGAAAAAATCACTAGTATGTGTCAAATAATGCGGACAAGTCTCAGTATATAAATTCGAGTTACCTTTTTCTCTTTCTGTTAGAATTGAATCCAACGCTGTTCCGGATCCTATATGGACAAAGTATATTGTTGAGCCAAACTCCCTAGCATATGCTCCGACCTTCGCTATAGCATTCGCCTCAGAGGATGGCGGACGGCATTCTGACCATACCCTTAAACTTGTTATTTTCATTCCGGTCAGTTCGCTTCGGATTTGTTTTTGTTTTTGAAGTCTCGAGCACATGACCTGGTCCTCGGCATGAACAAGCACAGACGACTGTCTCACTGATGCCTCCTGGACTATATCTGAAATAATTTGATCACTAATGTTCACCTCTCGTTCCACCGTTTCATGTGTGCCAGGTTCAATGTCCATTAGAATATGATTCACATCATGTCCCAAGTTGGCGTAAATTTTAAACGAGTTAATTCCAAAGTTCTTTTTTAAATACTGAATATCCCCTATTTGTTCAGGTCTTAGGATCGATGCATGAATCGAATAATCAACATGATGTGTGAACTCGCTTGCCCGAAGATGCTTTTCAATATTTTCATACCGATCGTACAACCTGAGCATTCTCATCATGGTCGTGACGCCACCTATTGCAGCGGATTTCGACTCCGTTTTTGCTGCCTCTTCTATGGGGGTGTATACGCCATAGTGAACGTGCGGGTCTATAATTCCAGGAAGGACATATTTCCCCTCCGCATTTATTTTCCTCGAAGCTTGGACGCTCTGAGTTGATTTTGTGAGTGCCTTGATCTTGCCGTTTTCAATCATAATATTCGTTTGAACTATTCCGACCTTCGGAATCACCACTCCGGCGGCATTTGTTATCAAAACGTCGCACGTGTTCAGCATCATTTTAGAATATCGAGAACTGATGCGGTTTCATTGGATTCAGAGGTAACAGCACGTACGGACTAGAAAAAGTTAAGCAGCTGACTCAGGAATCTTTCCATTTTATTGAGCAACCAACTGAAGGATCAAAAGGTTTTTCTATCTTTTCGCCGTTCAATATTTTTTTTACGTTGTTTTCCATTACCTGTACTTTGGGATGCATGTCAGGCTCCAATGCATCATTTATTCTTCCATGAAAGACGAGTTTGAGCTCAGAGTCGAAAAGGAAAGGGTCCGGTGTGCAAACTGCGCCGTAGGCCTTTGCGATATTTTGAGTGTCATCTATAAGGTACGGAAAATTTAGGGTGTTTTCCTTTGAGAAGGTAACCATTTTGTCAAAACCCTCTCCGTTGTAATTGGGATCATTGCTGTTTATCCCAACCACCTTCAATTCTTCCGTTCTGAATTTTTGCTGCAGGCTAACTATATCATTTATCCGTGCTTTTACATAAGGACAATGATTACATATGAAGACTACAAGCACTGACTCACTCTTAAAATCCTTCATTGAATATAATTTATTGTCGACTCCTTTGAGTCTGAAATCAGGCGCTTTTTCACCAACTTTTAGTAGTTGACTCGAAACTGTTCTCGCCATTAATACTATTTGCATCTCTTTAAGCTTTTAAAACTATCGCAGTTCTTTCAATCTAGAAGCGAATTATCCTGCAGCTATATCGTAATAATATCTTTATCACATACGGGGGCACATATTCAGGACGATGTTAAACAACAGGCAGCGACGACTGTTACCTCGTTCCGCGCGGAGGTCGCGGAAACCTATGCAGGATAATTCGCTCAAAGGGAATCCGAGAGGAAGCTGGGTAAGGTGCGGCTATAGCAACTGTTCTTTTGAATGGGAGTATTTTGGCGGCCACAAATGGGCCGAGTGTCCTGTTTGTCACAGTACGACGAAAGTAGCCAATGGAAGAAGAAACTACCAACAGTGAAGGAAATACCATCATCACATCCTTTAAGATCATTACCCCCCATAAAGAACACCTTGTCGTGATTGTTCATGATGGTTTAAAGGAAGTTCGTAAGTTTATCATTTAAAGCCAGCGAGGTAACATTAAGAATTTAAGATGGTATTTAAGATCTTAACCAAAATTTCACGGCAAATAAGTTCATACCACACCATAGATTAGAGCGGGAATCTTGTAGGAGCAAAGGTAGTCATCCCATTCTAGTGGAAGCTACTGCGAAGCTCGTATCTTAAGTAGAACTTACTACCTGCATAATACCGAAGATAGCATCGACGACTTGGCGACCTTCTGCTCTAGCCATCAATTTAATTAATCAACCACCACCTACAGTTCCGCCAATACTACCCCCTACATTTTCTTGATAGACATCAATTAATTCATTTAAAATGTCATCATAGCTCACATCCTTCTTCTTGTAATGCATTACATCTTGTAACACAGAGGTGAGGCGCTTATAGGTTATTTCTTCTATCCTTAGAGTCCTCATTATTTACTTCAATTCAGTCAAATTCGGATATTTACTCATTTCGAAAATCTTGTCTGAATGGGGTCGGCCGGATTTGAACCGACGATCTCCAGCGCCCAAGGCTGGCATCATACCAAGCTAGACAACGACCCCAATCCAAAAATTATGTTATTTGGCAAGAGTTCTATTTCATCAATATAATTTTAACTTTCTCGACTGCAATAGCTCTATATACCATCTTTCTCAAAAACGTCATGTCGCATGAATGTTTTTGACTCCTATCAGCGTGCGGGAAAGATCGCGTCTGAAGTACGCGAAAGGGCTCGGAAAAAATATCACGTAGGAACCACTGTGTTTCGTATCTGCGAATCGATAGAAGCTGAAATACGAGAAATGGGGGGTACACCCGCATTTCCAGTCAACGTTAGCCTGAATGACATCGCCGCTCACTATACTGCGGAACCTAATGATACACTGGAAGTGAAGGATCGTGATATTTTGAAGATTGATATCGGAGTACAGGTTGACGGATATATTGCCGATACGGCTGTCACCGTGTGCTATGATCCGAAGTCCGAAGCATTGGTGAAGGTTGCCGAAATGGCCTTAAATGAAGCAGTAAAGGTGGCTAAGGCTGAGACCATATCTAATGAGATAGGGGCCGTTATCGAGAGTACTATAGTTAAACACGGCTTCAAACCGATCCAAAACTTGAGCGGCCACTCCTTGGAACGTTATACTATTCATGCTGGTAGGTCAATACCTAACATTAAAACCATCGGTCCTTCGTTTAGCTTGTCTTCCAACCAAGCCTACGCTGTAGAACCCTTCGTCACAACTAAAGATGGCCAAGGCGTAGTATACGAAGGTAAAGTTCGCAACATTTTCAGCATAACTTCTCGCAAACCGTCGAAGAATCAAGAGGCCGACATTTTCTTAAATCAGTTGTGGAATAAATTTAAAACCTTGCCTTTCGCCATTAGGTGGATTACTGATTTATACGATGAACCAAAGGCCCGTCAGTTGATAGAAGTTTTAGTAAGGAAAAGAAATGTGCACGCGTATCCCATTCTAGTAGAAGGTAATCGAAAGATCGTTTCTCAGGCAGAACATACCTTGATTCCATCTAGCAACTTTACTTACGTCACGACGCTCTGAGTGGGCGTTTGTTTGCTAGACTTCGGATCTCTTTTCTTTTTCTGCAGGATATTCGCCATATATTGCAGTAGCAATGGCAATCCCGGAGCATGCTTTGCAAGTTGAACCTGATTTATAGATATAGTCGCCATCAAGAAAGATCCTCTTAATTTTGTGATTGCAATTTTGACATGTCTCTTCTGTGTAAATTATAGGACTATTGACCTTCCTTTTTTTCTCAAAAAAAAACACTTATTGTCCTACCCCCGCGGTATTGCCAACGCCGATAACTAGAATCGAATCGCCTTCCAGCGTTTTATCTTCGATGACTGCGGAGACGGTATTAGATAACTTATCAAAAGAATCAGAAATCTCTTTTCTCATCACTGTAATCGCATCTTGGACAGACTGTTTCACTATTATTGCATATATCGGGATACTGAATTTAGTTGCGACATCTTCTATCTGGTACCTTTCGACTCCTATACCACCTATAGCAGAACCTACGCCCTCAGCGATAGCCCCTGTCTTTTCTCCTTCTAGTTTCAAAGCAGCATCTATCATTACGATAGCATCTATCTTTAGACCTAGTTCTGCAACCAATCGGTAAACTGCTTCGCCAGGACGCCCGACGCTCCCTGTAGGCCCTTCTGCCTTGAGCATATACAATTTTCTTCCCAGACGAACCTCCTCGCTATATACCGTTTCTCTAGCGATTAGTTTTTTTTCTTTTCCAAGCATCATTCTTCCGACTACCATCGGACCAATGCCATCTCCTATCGGTAGTCCCTTCTTGAAGGCGCTTATTGCGCTTTCTAAGGCCTCTGCTTCTTGTAACAGTAAAGGCATTACCATTTGCAGTTGTACAAGTACGACCATACCAGTCGTCCGTTTTCCCATCAGATAAAAGTGCCTCACGATCTTGTAAATCATATTTAGAGCGGTGGCGGCCTCCAGAATATTCTCGATGCGTGAAGCCTGCCATTCTGTCATACCTTCCGCCATCCTCTTGATTTCCGATCGTATTCGTTCATCCTTAGTTGTCATCAGATGATCAAGTTTTCGAATGATGCCTTGGGGATCAAGGTCTATTGGCATGATTGCAAAATACTCAAGGAATTTGTCGATTCTCTCGCTTGGGTCAGCAGCAGGCGTAATTGAGGTTTTGATGTAATCAATTGCTTCCGTTCTGGCCGTCTCTTTCATAGTTTTTAATCTGTTTAGTGATTTTGATACGTCACCCAATATCATCCATGCTTGAAATTTCTGTCCGTATATCATTAATACTATAATGGGTGCAAACCAGAGAATATACACTAAAGGACTATTATTGGAATCAAAACCGCCAGGCCCGAAGAGACCACCTAAAAGTAGAACCGGAACCGTAAGCATTGTTTATAGTCTATTCCATACTGAATGGATTTTCTGCCCAAATAAAGGTTACTTTGCTAATGGCTTTTGCGGTTCAATAAGTAATGCCGCTGGATGGCGTTAAGCAACTATCACCTAATTTCTGAACCGTCGTAAGTAAAAAGTATATGTATTTATTGCTCAGTAGAGCAACAAGTTATCATGGTAGCCGGTGCAATTCCAAATTTCGATTCTTTTGTATGGATTTCTGTGGGGCTTTTTATAGTAGGCCTGATCGGCACAATGGTTTATGAAAGGTCCAGTTCGAAAGCGAAACGTCAGCAACCTCAACCACAATCACAAAGACAGGACCCGGCGCATCCAGGAACAAATACTGACATTGAATGAAAGTGATTCAATAGAACAGTTATTAGTCCAAAAATTCAGGAAAGAGGGATTCGAATCTCTCACACCTATCCAGCAAAAAGCCTTACCGATTGTCGCTAGGAGGATCAATTGCCTTTTAGTTGCACCTACAGGTGCTGGCAAAACAGAGGCGGCTGTCATGCCAGTGGTCACTATGTTATCGATTAGTGCCAGACTCGCAGGCAAAATTCGAGCAGTCTACATCACCCCGTTACGGGCGCTGAATAACGATGTATTCAGAAGAATTGTCAGATACGCTGAATCGGAAAATTTGCAGGTGCAAATTAGACACGGTGACACTACGACTAAGGATAAGAAAAAAATTGTAGAATCGCCGCCGGATATCCTCATTACTACACCGGAATCCCTCGGTGTTGTTCTTTCAAGTGAGAGAATGCTCCTAGCACTGCAGAATCTTGAGTGGATAATAATCGATGAGGTTCATGAGCTCATTGCTAATGAACGCGGCGCACACTTGTCTATAGGACTAGAGAGGTTACAAGCTACTAGCTTAGAACGTGTTACTAGAATTGGCTTGTCAGCTACAGTTGGAAATTTAGCGGAAGCCGGAAAATTCGTATCCGGAACTAACAGAAAACATGCCGTGCTTGTAGACAAATCGGGTAGAGAATATGATATTCGTTTGGAATATATCCAGGGGTCGTTTACTAACGTGGCGCATTTTATCATAGAATATATCGTATCAAACAAAATAAGTGGGTCTGTTCTGTTGTTTACCAATACGAGAGATGAAGCAGAGTACCTAGCTACGGTCTTAAAAAATCAAAGTGAAGTGAAAGTCGACGTTCATCATGGCTCGTTATCCAGAGAAATGCGGCAGGAAACAGAACAGAGACTAAGAGTAGGTGATGCGGGTGTCATCGTCTGTACCTCGTCCTTAGAACTTGGATTGGACATTGGTTCTATAGATCTCGTGATGCATTATGGATCCCCTCGACAGGTTTCAAAGTTAGTACAAAGGGTCGGCCGTAGCAGGCACAGGCAAACAAGCCGCGCAAAGGGACTGATTGTAACAAACAACGCTGACGATGAATTAGAAGCTTTAGCAATAATTCGAAGAATGAAAAGGGGTTCGATTGAGGAACAAACGATGCATGTCAACGCTCTTGATGTCGTGGCCCATCATCTAGTGGGTTTGTGTCTGCAGAATAAGGGCATGATTGAGCTACCAAAGGCATTTGATCTGATAACGAGAGCGTACCCGTTCAGTCACACTAGCTTTTATGACTTAGAAAGTTGCGTTGAGATTCTTGACAACAATGGAATAATCAAATTTGACAGAGAAGCACGTACGTACCGCCGGAGAATTAAGGCTTATCGGTATTACTTCGATAATCTTTCTATGATTCCTCATGTACTAAAATTCGAAGTCATCGATACAATAACTAAACGGAAGGTAGGAACACTTGACCAGCAATTTGTAGAAGACTACGCTGAAAAGGGAAATGTTTTCGTTCTTAAGGGTTCCCAATGGAGAATTATTTCGATCGACGAGAAAAGAATGCTAGTCAACGTGGAACCTCTACGGGGCGTTGCAATAAACGTTCCGTACTGGGTGGGCGAAATGATCCCAGTAGACTACGCAACTGCACAAGAAGTGGGTACTTTACGTCAACATGCAATGAGAAGCATACTCAAACTTTCCAATCATGTCTTACAGAATAGTGTAAATGCTCTAGGAGTGATACCCGACTCGAATAACATTGTGATCGAAAGCAGTATTACGAAAAACACCCTCGTCGTTCATTCAATGTTTGGTACCAAAGTTAATAACACGATAGCTACTCTTCTATCTACTATACTATCGTCACAGCTCGGCTACATAGTCGAGACTAGATCTGACCCCTATAGAATTATGCTAACGTCAAATGCCAGAATTGGAAAAGCCCGCATAGAAAGCGTCTTTAGAGATTCATATGAATTTGAATCTGTCATTATTGCTTCATTTGCAGGTACTCATGTCATGAACTGGAAGGTATGGGCAGTCGCAAAGAGATTCGGAATGATTAACAGAGATGTCTTATACGATAAGAAAGTAGCCCGTCTGATATACGAAAGGTATTCGAAGACACCGATCAGTAAGGAATCAATAAGAGAGCTAATGCACGATAAATACGACATCGAAAAAACAACAAAAGTTTTCCAGAGTTTACAGACTGGATGTTGCCGTATACGTTGGATTGAAGTAACTCACTTCTCGGACTTGGCACAACCAATACTTGAACACCATGCAAAATTTTCTGCAAACCCACTAAGCGTTGAAAGAGGGATCATTGAACTCGTAAAAGAAAGACTAGAAAAAACTAAGCAAAAACTGATTTGCATACGCTGTGCAAAGTGGGAGAGAACAATCGATACGCTACAAATACCTGAAAAGTTATTTTGTCCGCTCTGCCGATCGAGGTTGATTACCGCAACCTTCTGGACTGATAACGAGCTAACAAATATTATTTCGAAGAGATTAAATGGAAGTAAATTACTGCCTGAAGAAGAGCATCGATTCGATCGTGCATGGAAAGTTGCCTCACTTATCAACAATTTTGGCAAGAAGGCGCTGATAGTATTGGCAGGTTACGGAGTAGGTGCCGATGCCGCGGCTCGAATCCTTCGTAACTATATCGACGATGATGGGATTTACAGAAGTGTGTATGAGGCTGAGAAGCAGTATGTGCTGACCCGAGGTTTCTGGAACGACTAATTCAGCCTAGGAGCTGGTTATGTTACGCTTACGTAATTTTGACTAGTGAAGAGTCCGGCTTTAACGTAAGCTCCGTTTTGCCACTCATCCCTTTAGTTCCTGTCGCGCCCAGAACTCGTATCCGGTCACCTACTACCAGGTTGGTCACAGAAGAGCTTTGCTGGCGCCAGCCTACTAGTCGAGTTTCACCTGTATCGTCTCCAATTAATGTGTCGCTTACAGTAACTAGTTCACCGTTTTTAGTATTTACTTCGGTCGTATTCGGAGATTGTAAGACGATCGCCTCTAAAATGTAAGGAGAGTCTGAGATTTCAACATCTTTGATTTTTGATTCAAACTCCGACATTTTTGGAAACGACGCTTCGTCCTCGATTCCCCTGATGTATGAATCATCTTTGTAAAGAAGCATAGAATTCCCAAAGATACGACTTGGCACACATTCTATCATGGAGTCTGAGATGAGCGGACTGCTTATCAAAGCACTATCTATGGTCAGATGTACGAATTTACCGCTTTTGTCCACCGCGAGACAAGCAACATTTCCCTTGCCAGTTTCTCCACCGAATGAAACTACTCTCAATGTCATTATTTCGATGTCCGTTTTAGCCCCGAAGAATTCAAACGCAGTCCCTTCGTCACCGTGAATTTCAAAGTCGCCGGTTCCATATTGTGGGTTTCCCTCTTTAATCTTAACTCCAATTAACCGAACCTTTGCGTTCGTATCAAAGATTTTGGGAATCTTGCTCTCGTCAACATTCCAGATTACTGTCCGCAAGTTTCTAGTTTTCGTTTCGTTGGAAATCTGCAGTTGTAACAACTTCGTCATCTCCCCACGGGGGTTATCATACTGAGAAATTCTAGGGCTAGAACCAACAAAGCCGGTGATTACCACGTTTTGTCGTGTTTCGTGTACATCATCGACCTTTATCGTAATGAAATCAATGTTCGGAATAGAAGCGTTTTCCTCTTCTAAGACTTCTATCTGAGAACTAGAAGAGAGGTTAATCACGGGTCTCCCGTCAAACCCTGATTTTACGTATCCGCGAGAGATCTTTACTAGCTCCCCAGGGCGGAAGCGCGCTTCATCTGGTAAGCTTATTTGATCATCCCATAATTTGACTCGAACGGCAGACTCGTGATCATAGATAGTCAATGTTCGATTTCTGATCTCTTCTTTGGTATCTTTTCGAAGGAATTTGCGCGTAGGATAGATATTCATGATCCGACCTACAACACTCACATCTTTTGCACCTACAAATAGATCCTTGATTGCACCATTTGCTCGCTTGACATTCCCCAATGAGACACCTACGTCGGCAGCCACTAAAAATAAAGCACCTTGATCTGTAAGATACCCAGCCCCAATTTTGCGCTTCTTCTCATCAATCAACTCTCTAACCTGCTCAAGACTTATCTCAGGTTTCTGGCTGAGAAGCGACTCGATCATGGTTTTAAAATCTGCAGACACTGCAGTTAAACCCCCCCTTTTGTCAAGTACCTAAAAACTATGTCGAGTACTTGCCTATATTCTTTGACAGACCGGTCCACACCATGGATAGATTTCGCAATAGTATGGAAAGCCACGAAAATCTTTCTCACTTGCATAATAATGATGGTAGTTCATTTTGTTGAAAACGGCAAATAGTTCATTCTGCTGAAAAACATGATAATTTTTAAGGTTCGTTGTCATAATCCAGTGCGTGCCATTTGAAAATGAACACACTCTTCAAAAATTCATCACTTCAAAAGAAGAGGAATCTTTTCATGACCAGTATGAACAGGCAATTCGAGATGTCAAAAGTGACTTTGGGAAACAATATCCTCTGATTATCGGTGGCACGAAAATAAAGACGGACTCTACATTCACGCATCTCTCACCTATCGATACTCGAATAGTGTTAGGATATTTACCACGATCTAGTGTCGAAGACACACGTAATGCTATCAATGCTGCTAGAGACTCATTTAACCGGTGGCGCAAACAAAATTACAAAAAACGAATAGAGATTTGCAGAGCAGGAGCCAATGTATTGAGCCGGTGTAAGTTTGAGCTCGCGGCGTGGTTGTCTTATGAAAATGGTAAGAACAGATATGAAGCAATAGGAGATGTCGATGAAGCCATTGATTTTATTAGATATTATTGTGAGTGCATGGAAACGAAAGAAGGGTACTCAACCCTAACTAAGAGCGCATACCCTGCAGAAGCCAGCAGAAGCGTTATGAAGCCGTACGGCGTATGGGGCGTGATTGCACCGTTCAATTTTCCAGCAGCAATATTAATTGGAATGAGTATTGGAGCCCTGATTACAGGAAATACAATAGTACTGAAACCTGCCAGCGATGCTCCAATTATTGGATATAAATTCGCCGAAGTCATGGAGGAGGCTGGTTTGCCAAATGGTGTTCTGAGCCTCATCACAGGACCCGGCGCTCAACTAGGCCAAGAAATAATTGGAAATGAACACGTGGCAGGGATTGTATTCACCGGTTCAAAAAAAGTAGGTTACGAGATGATCAGGCGATTTAACAAAACCAAACCCCGCCCTATTATTGCAGAATTAGGTGGGAAAAATCCTGCAATAGTTACCGAAAGCGCAGATCTAGACGAAGCGGTTCAAGGAATATCTAATGCTGCGTTTGGTTATTCGGGGCAGAAGTGTAGTGCATGCTCTAAGGTATATGTGCAAAAAATCGTCAAGACAGAATTTGTTGAGAAGCTTGTAAAAAGAAGCAAGAGCCTGCAGGTAGGAAATCCTCTTGAACCTAGTACTTTTGTCGGTCCTTTGATAAACGTCGGCGCTTATAAAAATTATCAAAGGTATACGACCCTAGCATCTCGAGACGGAAAGTTGTTGGTAGGGGGTCGCATTAATAGAAGTGGTGATTTGAAGTACGGATTGTTCGTGGAGCCGACAATTGTAGACGGGTTGCCTGAAGGTCATAGATTACTCACAGATGAGCTTTTCGTGCCAATATTATGTATAATAGTATATGAAACTCTTGAGGATGCGATTCGATTATGTAATAGCTCAGTATATGGCTTGACAGCAGCAATATACACTAAGAAAAAGAAAGAGATTGAAACATTTATCGAGAGTATCGAGTCAGGTGTAGTATATGTCAATCGGGCTTTAAGCGCAACCACGGGAGCCATGGTTGGGTGTCAGTCATTTGCTGGATGGAAGGGATCAGGCACAACAGGCATAGGCGCTGGAGGGTCTTATTACTTAACACAGTTTATGCAAGAACAGAGCCAAACCTTCGTTAGCACCAAATAGGAAAGTGGTAAATGAAAATTTCATGTTAAACCAGAGGCTGCTATTCTCCTGATTCCCTTTAATTTCTCGATATAATTTTCATTTTTCTTCTCATATACTAGATCCAATTTAGCGCTCATCCGTGGCCAATTTTCCCATTAACGAGCAACAGCCACTGGAAGTTATTCTTGATGAACACTCTGAACGACAGGTGTACACCTGCCGGTAGTGGATAGGCGATATAATACGGTAGTCGATATAATAATGAGTAAATGCAGAGCACTAGGCTGATCAAACCGTGACCCTGCTAATTCGGCCAGTGATCAGACCATCATAATTTTCTATTCAAATACGATTCTGCGTTCCTCTGCAATAAATCAACGGTCTCGTGATAAGTCATCCCAAGTACATTCGCAGCACAATTAACTACGCTAACCAAGAAAGAACTAGACATAGATGGAAGGTTATTAAAGCACCGCCGGTACCTCACTGGGCCGTCCGTCTCGACAAGGAATCTATTTTTGGGAGTATTTTTCAACAAGACTCTCTTCTCTTCCGAATAAATTAAAACTGGGCCGTACGACACGAACAAGCCCATGTCGGTAGATCTAGTCAGTTGCTTCTTACTTCCAGCAAACCAATGTAGTAGACCATTTCTAATATCATAGGTTTTTAGCATTTCTAGTATGTGATCTAATGAGCCTCGAGAATGTATTGAGACAGGCTTCTTGGTTCTCTCAGCTAGGGCAAGCATGCTGTGAAAGACTTCTTTTTGCTTGTCGTAAGAGCTCTCGTTTATACCTGCGTAAACAGGATCGAGGCCTATCTCACCAATACCGTCGATCGAGTCAAGGTTATTATTGAAAATTTCAATGAATCTCGTAACATCTTCAGTTTGTGCAAATTCAGGATGTATTCCAGCAAACGGTATCACCATGTCGCGAGTGGAATCGCTGAAGAGCTCCAAACTTTTTGTCAGTGTTTCCGTATTTACGGTCACAGAACACGCAATGATTCTTAATGCCTTCAGATTATTAAAAATATGTTCCGTATATCCTGAGTATTCGTTATCCGTTAGATGAATGTGTGCGTCAACTACTGTCATCGAGTCGTACAACAAGCAAGGAAAGGTTTTGATAATATTGAGCTTACTCGCATATGTGCTACTGCAGCGTTAATCGTAGCCGTCGTTTGACTTGTTCAGGAGCCAAGTAAATAAATTCAAATCCCGGCGCCTCGAAATATGCGATGTTGCACCCGGGATAACATCATTTGACTAAGATAGGTGCATGTCTTGCGACATTTCGTTTCGGTTTTGACAATTGTGTATATGAGGTTAAAGTTTCAGGATATTTTTTGATGCGAGATGCACGTCTTCAGACTTTACAGTTTTTCTACCTGCATGAAGGGATAACTCTACGGCTTGCCTTGCGATTTTTTCTGCGACTTCTTCCAGAACTTTTCGAAGCGCGTCTGCTGCATCGTCACTTACTCTGTCAGCGCCTGATTTCTTAATCACGCGATACATACTGGCAAGGCCGAGTTCAGGGTTAGACGACATGATACACTTTGACCACGGCTCATACATGTTAAAAATCTTGTTGTTGTCCAGAAAAGCTTGTTGTTGTCCAGAAAATCCGATGTGGTGGCCGACGGGATGAAATCTGTGATTATAATTTACGGTAAGGCAGCTTTGAACGAAGAACCTCGCGGTGCATAGTGCCAGACCGTCGAATGCCATCTGTGATCCGGTTAAACAAAGTTAGACAAGAGAGTCAGTCTTCACATAGACGGACATTCTCGTATTGTGTTATTCAATTACCTCAAATGTTAAAAATGTTAACCCTACATTTCGGTAAATATGTCTTCAACTTCAAATGGAACGCTTACTATCTAAGTGGACACTAAAAAACAAGGAAACCTTGATGATGCATTTACGGATCGACCCGAAAAAATGAGGTTTTTTTATTTGACTGTGACCGATTTGGCAAGGTTCCGGGGGTAATCAGGATCAACGCTCTTTCTGAGAGCCAAATAATATGCAAGAATCTGGAACGGAACTACCTCCAATAAAGGATAAAGCGCATGTCTTACTGATGGTATCCTCACAAAGATGTCATACACATCGTTCGGTTCATCTGAAACTCCGATTATTGTAGCTCCTCTCGCCTTGATCTCGTGCGCGCTGGCTATGTTATCATCAAAGGTCCCGTCCCGAGGGTTGATTATTACTACGATACTATTTTTATCTATTAATGCTAGCGGACCATGTTTTAATTCACCCGCTGCGATACCCTCGGCATGAATATATGCGAGTTCTTTAATTTTGAGCGCACCTTCAAGGGCAATAGGATAATGTATAGACCTTCCCATGATATAGATGTCCTTTGCATCTTTTATGCGGTCGGCGACTTTTTCAATTTCAGTTTCAGAAGCAAGCACCTCTTTTATAGCGTCCACAAGTTCTAGTTTGCCTACCTCGTAGTCGACACGACCATTGCATAACCTGTCAACTACGCTATAAAGCAAAGACAATTGTCCTGTGAAGCTTTTAGTTGCAGCCACACCCACTTCAGGCCCACAATTGATGCTGAGAAAAGAATCGCTAATTCTGGCTAACGAAGACGTAGGTATATTAACAATTGAAAGAATCTTTGCACCCATTTGTTTTGCGGTCTTGACCGAGTGCAAAACGTCTGCTGTCTCTCCACTTTGAGAGATGGCAACCAAAACTGAGCTACTGTCGAGAGAATCAAGTGCGTACTGAAATTCGCTCGACATGATAGATTCGGCTCGAATTTTTGCAAACCTTGCAAGAATATGCTTGGCAACTAAAGCTGAGTGGTAGCTAGTTCCACTTCCTGTGAGATAGATCGTCTTAGAATCAAGTAGGATCCTGCAAAAGCAATTTATTTTATCTCTATTTTCGGTTGCTGCTATCATAATTGTATGTGGTTGCTCGTGAATTTCTTTCAATGTGTGATGAGTAAATTTTCCTTTATCTAAAGCGGCTAATTCCCAAGCTACCTGCGTAACGGGACGACTCACAGGATTTCCATCGGAATCATATAACTTCAAACTATGTCTGTCAATAACAGCGATGTCTTTATTATCAAGAAAAATGGCTTTATCTGTGTACGGTAGGAATCCGAGAATATCGCTTGAGATGAAATACCCGTTTTCTACAGGGCCAATTATAAGTGGCTCGTCATATCTTGAGCCACATATTGTGCCATCTTCGAAAGCCGCTACGAACGCATAACTCCCCTTCAGTCTTTTGCATGTTTTAATTATAGTTTGAGTTCCGTCCTTTTGCTCGGCATAATACCTTTCGAGAAGATGTGCAATAACCTCGCTGTCTGTGTCGCTTTTGAACTGATGGCCAAGATGAATAAGCTCTTCTTTCAACTCTTTATAATTTTCGACAATTCCGTTGTGGACGACGGCAATATCAGCTGTGCATCCGTAATGAGGATGAGCATTTTTATCTGTCACACCCCCATGAGTCGCCCACCTGGTGTGTCCGATACCTATCTGTCCGGGCATCATTATCAAGTTAAGAGCTTTATCGACATCAGCTACCCTGCCTATGCCTTTCCGCGTGGAGATCCTGCCGTTGTCTATTGTAGCTATTCCTACACTATCATAGCCTCTGTATTCCATTCGTTTAAGGCTTTCAACCAAGACAGGGGCTACATTTAGCCTGCCATTATATCCTATAATTGAACACACAGATGTTAGTGGCTATAAGGGCTTTTAACAATTATGAACGAATTGACATACCATTGTGAGATTTGGCATACTGGTAAACAGGTTCGGTTAAGGTAGGTCAGTTAAAATTTCTTTATACCACTAAGTATCATTATATAGGGGTTGTGGCGCATACTGGCTGTTGTTGACAGAGAAGACGCTGGTATATCTGGCGAATGGTAGAGTTCTTGGTAAAAAGATCGTTGTTTTCGATAATGTGGAACATATCAGAGTACTCTCGAATCCTTTAGCTTGGCAAATAATGGGATTGCTGTCGGATACTCCAATGTATCCAATAGAAATAGCAAAGAAACTCAAAATCTACGAGCAAAGTGCGTACTATTACGTACGAAAGTTGGTCGAAATTGGGGCTTTGGAGGAGGCCGGTACAAGCCATGTCAGGGGCGGCACTGCTAGGCTTTATCATTCTTCTAGCCCGGCGTTTGGAATTGAGATGAGCGGGGGCGAAAGGCAATTGGATTTCCAGACGCATGCTAATTATGAGCATCGACATGCGCGCAAATTTTTTAACGACTATATTGTGAATAATTCCTTCAAGGGGTTAATCATAGTAGGTGCTCCTGATCCTCACGGCCCCTACAGGTCATCCGCAAGGGATGGACATTATGCGGTACATCTGGCTTTTTTTTTAGGAACAATTAGTAATATTCCCTCTGAGTTTATAGTGAAGTTGGATGCCGATGCCAAGGCAGAAAAAGTAATAGAGGAAAACAATTTGATATCCATTGGTGGGCCAGGTACAAACATAATAACAGCAGAATTCAACAAATTTTTGCCAATAAAATTCAACGAGAAGAACTTCTGGTCCGGTTTAATAGCAGGGTCTTCTGCTAAGCCCTATAACCTTGACAATCAAGGCTTAATCGCGAAAATAAAAAATCCTTACAACGACGGAAAAAATATTATTGTTGTTGCAGGCGTTAGGTCGATCGGAACCAAATCTGCGGTTATAGCATTGACCAATTACAGTGAAGAAATCCTGAAGAGTTATCAAAATGAGGAGGAGTGGGCATTAGTGGTGCAAGGCTTTGACATGAATGCTGATGGGAAGATCGATCATGTGGATATCATTTCGGAAGTAACGACCTAAGAACTCTCCTATGATGTAGGTGCTGGTGCACTCGATAACGGGCCTAGAACATTCACATGCAATAAAATCAACTGCTCTTCTTCTCTTTTCACTAGATACCCCGGCAGGTTTATGATTCTATCACCTATCGACACATGTCCGTGAACTACCACCTGCCTCGCTTGATGCGGTGATTTTGTACCGGTCTTCTTCATGACTATGGTTTGAAGTCTCCTCTCTAACAGATCTTCAATCTTGAGATTTAGGATGTCGTCGAGGGAAGCAGATTCATTCACTAGGCCTAGTCTGTTCAAGGACTTTAGCAATCGGGTTTCTCTTTCAGTTCTTGCTTCAGTAGCCAACGAAAGTAATGCTCGAGCTTGATTTCTAAATCTAGCCACTTCAGTTTGTGCTTTCCAGAGCTCTCGCTTGTTCCGCAAGCCGTATGATCCTAGTGTATAAAGCTCGGCATTCAGTTGATTTGTTGTCCATATTCTTCTTGGTCGATGGTAGCTCTTTTTTGGTTTACGAGGATCGCCCATACTTCAGCCGCCTACTTCTTTTCGCTCTCCTTGGAGGGCGTGTCCTTAACTTTAGCAGGCGTAGCAGCAGCAGAAGCAGCAGGCTGAGTACCCCCGGCAGCGGGCGCCGGAGCGCCTGGTGGTCCTCCTGCCGTGGGTCTGGCCAATTTCTTGACACCCACAGCACCGCCTTTTCTGCCTGTGGTCCTTGTGCATTGACCTCTAACTCTTAAACCAAACATATGTCTATAACCGCGCCAACTCATGACAGATTTTTCACGTTCTATATCATTTGAAATCATAAAATCCAAGTCTGAAGTAATAAGATGCCGGTTAGAGCCGGTCTCCACGTCTTTTCGTCTGTTAAGGTACCAATCTGGCATACCCAATCTTGCCGGATCCCTAATAGCTGACTCGATGTCGGCTAATTCTTTATCTGTTAGAAATCCCAAGCGAATATTAGGATTTATTTTCAATGACTGTAGTAAGACCTGTGCGAGATTATGACCGATTCCTTTGACCATGCTTAAAGCGACAATTATCTTCCTGCTCCCGTCTATGTCCTTTCCTGCAATTCTGAGGATATGCTTGTATTCAGCGGCTGACAATCAAAATGACGAAAGAATGTCTTAAATAAAAACCATACTAGATTAGCTGCTGGGTTCATTTTGACCCCTCGGAAGGTTTCGTAATATTGGGGGCCTTGCCAGCCTGTCAATAGATGTTTTACAACGATACATATATGACTAAGAGAAACTATGTGTCGATTAATATTGGCATGTTGCGCCTTTGTCCTTTTCTTACCTGCTCAACATATGCCTTAAAACGCGAGGGTGGCTGATTTGCTATGCGCCTTGTAATGAAATTCGGAGGAACCGGAGTCAATTCTGGCAAAAAAGTAAGAGAAATTGCCAACCTGATAAAAGCGCAGCACCACGACTCGACAAATGATGTCGTCGTAGTTGTTTCCGCCATTCGTGGAATGACTGATGACATCTTCTCAATCACTGACAACATAAAAGACGGGCAGAAGGTTTCAGTCGAAAATTTCATGAAAAAGGTGCGCCCCTTTCATCTAGATATTCTGCGAAATGCTATCACCAATGAGGGGATTATGAAAAAGGCCGAGTTAGTTGTCACACAACTTCTTGATGAGCTAGAGAACGTTTTGGCAGGTATAGTGCTTCTGGCTGAAGTAACCCCGAAGTCATTGGATTATTTGTTGTCTTTCGGAGAGCGTCTCTCGACTCCCATAGTTTCCTATACACTACAAGACATTGGCATAAAATCCGAACATCTTACTGGTAGAGAAGTCGGAATTCTGACTGACTCCAATTTTGGAGAAGCAAGGCCTTTAATGGATACTACCAAGCTGCGTGTTGCTCACAAGATTACACCCATGTTAAAAGATGGCGTTGTCCCCGTAGTGACTGGCTTTATCGGAGCGGATCAGAATGGCATTACTACGACGATCGGTAGAGGCGGCTCAGATTACACAGCCACCATAATAGCTGCCAGTATTAAGGCTGACGAAGTATGGTTGTGGAGCGACGTCAACGGCTTAATGACTGCAGATCCTAAAATTGTCAAAGATGCTCAAGTTCTCAAAGAAGTATCGTTCGCCGAGGCTATGGAGATGGCTCTATTTGGTGCTAAGTATATCCATCCACGTTCTTTCTATCCTGTGATCGATTCCAATATTCCAATCCGTGTACGTAATGCCTTTAACGTCAACCATCCAGGTACAATTATTACACAAAGGCCAGCAAAAGCCTCACAAAAAATTGTAAAGTCAATCAGCGCCATACGTCATACAGCCTTAATAGATGTTAGCGGCGGGGATATGGCTGGATCTCCTGGAACTGCTTCACGTATCTTCGATATCCTTGCAAAAAATAGAGTAAACATAATGATGATCTCTCAGAGCCCTTCTGAATCTAGTATCTCTATGGTTGTAAGAAAAAGCGATCTAGATAAGGCAACGACGGCACTTGAACTTAATTTACTGGGAAAGATAATCAAGAAGGTAAACGTCAACGATGACGTCGCCGTCATCGCTGTGGTCGGATCGGGTATGAGAGGAATAAAAGGGGTAGCTGCAAAAATATTCGGATCAGTTGCAAGCAGAAATGTGAATGTCGTAATGATTGCTCAAGGTTCATCTGAGCTCAACCTGGCATTCGTCGTCAATGATGATGACTGCAATGTGGTAGTCAGAGCACTCCATACTGAATTTAAACTTGTATCATTAAGTGTCAAACAGAAAAACATCCCGAGAAAAGGATAAATTATATTTTAGTGCATGTGGAAGAAATGACTGCACGCAAAGGTAAATTATACGTTGTTGGAGTCGGCCCAGGCAATCATGACCACATGACCCATAGGGCAAAGAAGGTGATTGAAGAAAGTGAAATTATAGTTGGCTATGATACTTATGTTTCTCTTGTAGAAGATTTGATCGAGGGTAAACAAGTCTATCGGTATGCTATGACGCAGGAAGTGGAACGGGCCAACCAAGCGATAGATTTTGCAGAAGATGGGAAGGTCGTAGCATTAGTTTCTTCCGGAGATCCCGGCATCTATGGTATGATAGGTTTGATTTATGAAATTCTCTCCGAAAAAGGATGGAATAGAGACACTGGCATCTATGTTGAATGTGTGCCCGGGGTCTCGTCTTTAAATTCTTGCGCCGCTTTAGTTGGTTCTCCATTAATGACTGACTTTGCTGTGGTCAGCATGAGTGATCTTCTAGTTCCTTGGGACATAATTGTCAAACGTGTTGAGGCAGCCGCGGCCGGAGACTATGTTACTGTGATTTACAATCCCGCGAGCAAGAAACGCATTCATCAGTTAAAAGATACTAGAGATATCTTTTTGAAATATAGAAAACCGGAAACGCCAGTTGCAATAGTTAAAGGTGCGTACAGAGAAAGCCAGACCATCGCTATTACTACGCTTGAAAACATGCTCCAACACTCAGAAATCCTCGGCATGATTACCACCGTTATCGTCGGGAACTCGTCTACGTTTGACTATAACGGCATGATGATAAATCCAAGAGGATATAGATCGAAGTACGACTTGGTCAAAAAGGACGGCGGACAAGAAAGTCCTACTTATGCAGGAATACAACAGTAATACTGGTAAGAGTTATAATAGTAGTAGAACTAGTAGTATCGAGAATTGACCAAAGACCGACTTTTTCTCCTCTAGTGAGAGATTGTTTCGTCAAAATTTGGTTCTCTTCCCTTGAAATGTTTGCGTACAGGCTCGATTATTTGGTTGAGATATTTGGCCGTAGCATCTTTTAAATCCATTGCATGGATCTTTTTGTCAACGTAGTCTCTCTCTAGCTCCTTAAAAGTTGCATACGAAACACTTCCACCATATTTTTGTGGCCTTTCGATCACAATTTCATTATTTTCATGAAATACAACATATCTAATTAACTCAAGTATCGGATTACTTTCAGTCGTACCTAGTGGGCAAAATCCTTTCATAATTTTTTCTCTGATGGTTTCCTCATCATCATGGATTAGGATCCCACTTGCGGGGTTGCTCTTGCTCATTTTACTAAACGTTTCTGCATCACCTGAACCGGCCTCTGACGATTCTGGGGTGAGAGGTTCTGAAAGCCCCGGAAGTAGATGGTGATGTACCGATACTGGAACTTTCCAACCTAATTTAGGAAATATTTCCCTTACAAGCATATGGATTTTTCTTTGATCCATACCGGCGTGAACAATGTCCAGCTCCAATGCCTTGATATCAACTGATTGCATAGGAGGATACAGCAGTTGTGCAAGATCCAGGCTCTCTCGACCTGTTCTGCCCATAATGGTTAGGGATCTGATTGTTCTAGGCAGACTAATGTGTTTACTAAAACGTACAATATCTTTCCAGTAATCATTCGTCCTGTGATAGAGCTCGCTACCTAACTCTATTGATATGCCTGGACAAAAATATCGGAACGCCTCAGAATAGTATTCCGAAATCTCCTTGATTTTTGCCCAGTTGCCGTGGAGCTTATCATTGATATAGGTATGCCAATCAGCCAAAAAGACAGTGCATTGAACTTGAGCTTTGATAAAATCATTGATTTTAAAACCGGTTAGAATCAAACTACCAAGATGTAACATTCCAGAAATTTCCAAGCCGATATAGTGCTTTGGACGAGCCACGGTTTCTAAAAGGGTCCTCAATTCAGGTTCGGTAACCACTTCCTCCGTCGGATCCCTCGAGATCAAAAATAGCCGATCTTCTATATCCATTATAGAATTCGGGCGTTAAATTAAGCCTATTAGTTTTTGCATTGCCATATAGGTGGTGAATTGTCAACTAGTATTATGGAATGGATTGTGTTGTGTGCCATAGAACAGACCTTACAAGAAATACAAAGTGAGAGGCCGAATTATATCGTACCTTGCCATTGTACGGGGTGGAAAGCAGTTAATAGAATTATCCAGGCGATGCCGGAACAGTTTCTTCAGAGTAGCGTCGGTAAAATTTTTAATTTTTAATTCGTCATTCGTATTTCAGCCCTTCTTGGTCTGTGCAGTCTTTCTGTTTGGCCCCGGTTGTGCTGATGCTCTCTCAGTTGCGATTATAAATAATTTAAAATATTTTTATGACTGTACCAGTGGAAAGGCGGATGATAGCTTACTGACGTCGTTGTAATAAAAGATGGGAAGAGGTAATCCCCATCGAGACCAAAAATTTTAAAATATAATAATAATGGGGAATTCAGCTAATGAGCACTTTTATGTTGCTAGAGTCAACAAATTTGTTGCAAGAAGTTAAATCCGCAGTTATAAAAAGTTAAATTGAGTTGTAGAAATATTTGATTTGTTGAAAACTAAGGCTAGTGTGGAGATTGCCGCCACGATGCGTGCGAATACTGCCAGTAATACTACTAGCGTTGCAACTATTTCTCCTCCTAGTTACGGAAGAGCGAAAGTTCGGTACGACAAAAAGGCCGAATCAGAATTCTTTGTCGACAACTCTGCACTCGCTGGATTTACTGGAGAGCGAATTCTGTATATGGCTGTCAGAGAACTAATAGAAAACGCGCTGGATTCATGCGAAATACACCGTATTTTACCAAATATTTCTTTGTCCTTGAAATTGTTCGATCAGGCGAATGATTTGTGGCTCATTTCATGCGAGGACAATGGTATTGGGATTCCTTCGGATAAAGTGCCGGTTGCTGTCTGTTCTTTCTTAACCTCAGCTAAATATGTCGAGAAGCAGCAACGAGGACTCTTTGGGGTTGGCCTAAAGATGATTGCTGCGTTTTCTACCAAGGATACAGACCATCCTCTGAGAACCTGGTCGAAGTCAAGCGAAGAGGGCTCAGAATATTACTATGAGCTCCGAACAGATATTGGCACAAATAAACCAATAATCCTCACAAAGAAACTGCTGAGAGGCGAAGAGGTCCATATTAATGGCGAATCTGGTTTTAAGATTGAAGCGGTATTGCGTGCACGATTATCTCCGATTACTAAAAATAAGATTTACGATTACGTCAGCCACACTAGTATTGTAAATCCATACGCTTTTTTGGTATTTCAGACAGATGAAGGCAAGGTGACCTTTGACAGAAGAACCACGGTAATGCCTGAACCAGCAAAGGAAGTGTTGCCGCATCCTGCAGATATGGATCTGAAAACGCTAAAAAAAGCCATTATGAATTTCATGCACCAAAAGACAACGCTTCATGGAGTGTTGTGTAACTCGTTCCAAAAACTGTCTGGAGGCAAAGCAAAGGAAATAATTACAAAATCAAATGTAGCTCTAAAGGCTGCTGACAAATACGACGAACATGAATTAATCAAAGTAGTTAATGTATGCAAGCAGACTAGATTCCATGCCCCAAATACTGACCACTTGAGTCCAATAGGAGAGGAAATTCTGACGGCCGGGATGACCTCTGAATATACGATCGTTACAAACAGGAATGAAACTGACTCACAATTGCAGACCAAGTTATCGATTAAGGTGTTGAAACCGACGCTGACTGCATACTCGTCCCGAACGTGTGTAGTAAACAACCGTCCCACCGTGGTGGAATGCGGGATTGCATACGGCGGAGACATAGGTTCTTTTAAACTATTCAGATTTGCAAACAAGATCCCCTTGCTATACGACGAGGGCTCGGATGTGGCTAGAGAGGTAGTGTCGGACGTGGAAATTAACAAAATGGGAATATCTAAGAAGGAAGTGAAAGAGCAATTTGCAAGAGCAGACAATAGATCTGATAGAGCCGTGGAGTTTCTGCCGATACATATTTTCTTCCATATCTGCTCAACTAAAATTCCTTACAAAACGGCTGGCAAAGAGAGCATCGCCTCTGAGGGTGATTTGAAGAAATACATGAAGGCCTGTTTAGCCGATCTGTACAGAAAAGTAAGCGCCCAAATTCGCAAGGAATTGCGTATGAAAGAGGCAGAAAGTCGATTGCGACTTTACAAACATTATATACCTTTGATCATATCCGCGATCTCCGAATCTATCATGGTCGATACCCAGAAGCTCTCTGAGGCTTTCTCTCAACTTGCGGAGAAGCATGTGAGGGGCGAGATTACTGGTGTAGCTGTTCCTGAAAAACAGGATAAAATCACAGGCCGGAGGATTGAAGAAGAGGCAGATAAGTCTAGCCTCTTGTTGAATGGAAAAAGACCTCAACGCACCTCCAAATCTGCTCGTACTCAAGAGAATATGAAAGTCCAGGGTAACAGGACTGCAGCAAAAAAGAATATCAAGAATTTAAGGGGTTATCAGAAAAAAGACCAGACAACGATGGACGTTTTCTACCGACCAGATGGAAGGAGAAAAAGGTAATTGGCTGTCAAAGATAAACGTCATCAAGAAGTTATAAAGAAAATAAAATTACTCATGAGCGATGTCGCTGAAGATCTGATGGTGGCAAGAATAATGCCTGTTTTAGATGTACCCAAGGTAGGATATGACAATACAGTTTGGTCAGAACAGAAGAGAATGCTTACAATCGGCGGCAAGACAGTTCAAGTAAGTCCTGATAGTACAAAAAAAATTCCGACATTCTCACAATATCTAGTCATGGCCAACGCCATCAGAAAGTTGCTTGACGAAGAAATGGAAAGTACGATCAGGGGAATGTATTATGCCACACTCACATCGGTAGGAGATGAAAATGCTAGACAAAAATTTTGGAACAGTCAGGAAAATTCTGATGACGCAATTAAAGCTATAGAATTATTAACAGCTGTTCCCCGCGAAGAATTTTCTGTTACCTCGAAGCCAAAAGGGATGATATCTGGTCCTATTACCCTCCGAGTGGGCGGTGATATTATCGATTGTAATCTGGGAAGTCGGGCGACATCCCAGTTAATCCCGACGAATATACGTGACGTAGAAATAGTCAATGTAAAGGCCAACTTTGTAATGGTCGTTGAAAAGGACACCGTTTTGAACAACATTCGAAAGTCAGGATTTATTCAAAAGTATAACACAATTCTAATGACCGGCTCTGGAGAACCCGACCGTGCTACGAGAATGATGGTAAAAACTCTGAATGAAGAGTGGAAAAAGCCTGTAGTTATTTTTGCTGACGCTGACCCGTGGGGACTAGGTATTGCTTTGCGATACAAAATCGGCAGCGAGTCTCTAAGCTATGATAGCGATAGATTAGTATCTCCAGACGCTAAAGTATTGGGCATGATGTTCTCTGACATCTACGAATATAACATTCCGGAGGTTGCAAGGCTGGATGCCTCGCAAGAGGATATCAACAGAGCAAATGATATGAAGAAGAAGCCTTGGCTAAAGGATAAGCAATGGCAAAAAGAGCTAAACCTCTTCCTACAACGTAGGGAAAAATGCGAGCTGGATGCATTCTTCAAACACGGGTTCAGATTTCTAGCAGAGACATACTTACCTCAAAAACTCCGTACGGCAGGGTTAATCTGAAAGCGATCTTCTACGTGCATACAAATGTTTTAGGTTATATCCTACCTCAGTACCTTCCGTTATACCTAATTTGTCTTGTTTGTTCTCAGCATTTTTGGTTGAGTTTGCTGTGGAGCCGATGGTGGTAGATATTTAGATAGCTCCTGGAGATCCATCACCACCCCGTAATAGCCCCTCACATTTTCAAGAGTTGACTCGAAATGTTTGCTGTTACTCGATGCCGTGGCATCAGAAATAAGCACGACGTCATACCCGATGTTAAATGCGTCTCTTAGAGATGTCTCTACACAAATGGATGTATCTATCCCACAGAAAATAAGCGTGTCAACTCCTAGGCTTCTTAGCCATACCCCAATCTCAGTATCATGAAAAGCTGAGTCTCTTCTTTTTATGACTATGTGATCGTCGCTGAGTGGCTTTATATCGTCAACAATTTCTGCATCCCAGGTCCCTCGGACGCAGATCGGTTTTTTCATGATCCTTTCTTCTCGTGCCTTCGGCAGGATCTTGTGTGTTCTAGTCAATAGATCAATCCCAGAAGACTCCCTGACAGCTTGGGTATAAAAAACCGGTATCGCAGCATTTCGGCATTTAGTGATTAGCTCCCGTATCTTCGGAATGACGCGCTCATATTGCGAAGTGTCCATTCCCAGAAGATCGTAAGATCCACCCTTGCTTGCAAAACCATTTTGAACGTCTATAACTATTAAAGCAGGGTTGATTTTGTATTCCCTTAGATTTATCATGATGCCTACGTGTATATTGTTTGGAGACTCTTTATAATACCATAAGAAAGCAAAATGTGGAGATAGACTTGAACAATATTTACTTCAAATTGCCGATTTACGAACGCCTCTAAGTTGAAGGTAAAATAGACTACTAGTACGTATATATGATTATCTAGCCATTATAAAACACTGTGCTACGCAACGATGTTCTTGGCAAGGAGGCTACGCTATACACAAGGCTGCCTTCTGGCAGACTAAGATGCACTGCATGTGCTAGGTTTTGTGAAATACCGGAGGGTAAAGTTGGCCTCTGTGGCATCAGGGGAGTAGTAGATAGCAAGTTACGATTATTTGTGTATGGAAAGGTTATTGCTGGACACATTGATCCTATAGAGAAAAAACCTGTGACGCATTACAGGCCAGGTTCCTCAATTTTTTCTATTGCCACGACTGGGTGTAATTGGCTTTGCAAGTACTGTCAAAATTACGATATTTCGCAGCGCCGCAAGATAGAGGGTACCGAAATGACGCCGGAACAAGTGGTCGATACCGCAGTAAATTACGGCGCTGATGGGATTGCCTATACTTATAATGAGCCATCGATTTTTATTGAATTTGCCAGAGATTGCGGTATTGAAGCTCATAAGAAGGGCATCTTTAATATCTTTGTGTCCAATGGCTACGATACCATCGAGTCAGTTAACATGATGAAGGACTTTTTGGATTGCATCACCATAGACTTCAAGGGAAGCGGTAAACAAGAATTCGTTCGTCAGTTTATAGGAATTCCGAACGCGGACCCAATCTTCCAAACCCTGAAGAATATAAGAGACAAGACAACCATCCACACTGAAGTTACTGATCTCATAGTTCCCGAAGTCGGCGATGACCTGGACGCTGCCAGGAAGCTGTGTAGATTTATTTATGACGAGTTAGGCCCAGATACGCCGATTCATTTTCTGCGATTCCATCCTGATTACAAGATGATGGAATTCAGCAATACTCCGATAGAGACGCTAGAAAAACATCACAGCATTGCCAAAGAAATAGGTTTGAAGTATGCATATGTGGGGAATGTCCCTGGACATGCTTTGGAACACACGTACTGTCCTGAATGCAAAAATATTGTAATCGAGCGGTACGGATTCAGTATTGGCTCGTGGAACCTTGATGCAAATAACTGTTGCAACCGGTGCGGATATCCTATTCCAATAATAGGGAAACCGAATAAAATCCATAAGAATAGATTCCAAATTGTTTAGTAGCTCTGGATAAGTCCAACTTATTCCAACTTATTTCAGTCATTTATAGAGGAAAGGAGAGGTGAAGGATGACAGAAAAAGATTAAAGCTTATTCAGAACATGGATATCAATTTATTATGACTATTTTGTGAGAGCCGACTTATTGATAGCTAAAAACGCCGCCAATGCCGCATCACAATTGAACGGAAGAATGATCGGAGGACATCGGTTGAAAGTGCAGTAATAGCTTGACAAATTCCACGACTTGTTTTATGCTATTTTTTTCAGCTTACAAAATGTCTACCAAATAATTGATTTGACCTGAACCAAAATCCAAGGAATAGAAGTCAAGTTCGAATTCCATCCAGCATTGAGCTTTGGTGAGCTGAGGAGGAGACTCAATATTTCAACCAATATTATTTTAATCTAGGGTGATAGGAACTCGAGCGGGCCATAATGTGCCATAATGAAAAAGTGGCATCCGATAACGAGAGAATAACGTGCATATGACCAGAATTAGTTTGTAGCTCAATTCTC
>QHBN01000127.1 GCA_003176995.1 Candidatus Nitrosopolaris wilkensis | reverse complement strand
AAAATATTATCCACCTGGTGTACGAGCCGCTTTTACGACCAGCTTTCTGTCACCGCCTAGTGCCGGCATTTCATACGATCAACTCTGCGTCGGTGTTACGTGTTCTAAGGGCTTTCATCGTGGATTCTACAAGCTCGGGAGCAGCACCATCTCCTCGAATGTTGGAGGCAGCTTTGTTGTGGACCGTGGAAAGTGGTCATTAACGAAGTAATCTCGACTATTTCTATTTTGAAGACTGGGAAGAAGAAGTTAGCTCTAATCTTGCGACCATGTTGTTGACAAAGGGAGGAAAATCAGATGGCTTATTTACTTTTGTAAATTCACCTTTTTCTGAATAGTAAGAATAATGAATATTATACTTTTCAAGGCTCAGAGTTTTTACATGTGGAATTCCAGATGAATTATCTACTACAGATATTGTCTTATTATCGGGAGAATAGATCTTCATAAAGTCAGCCATCGTCAATCTAATGGGCCGTATATATTCAATGTGGATAGTGGAACCTGCTGCATCAGTATGAATCACATGTAAGCATTCTTTTCCATTAACCGTGCTATTTCCGACTCCGGCGGGTAGCGAATTCTGTTTGCCGTCAACGATAACTTGTACTCGTGGATACAGATTAAACTGATCTGCATTCTGCGACCTAAGACATATTTTCGTCGGTATGGGAGGCGGGGCAAAATGTGGAAGTATAACTAATGCTACGAGCAGTGAAGCACCCATAGCAATAGGCGGTATCAGGACTTCTTTTTTTCCTAGTCTTTTCGGTGCCTTTTCTTCTTTTACTTTACGTTTGGGCATTACAAATTTCCCGCACCCTTAAAGAATCGCGTGCGGTATTATTAATATTCTCTAAATTTGAAATTCCAGGTTCATATAGAACAACTTTTTATTGTTGACAGCGAAGGGATAGATGAGAAATATGCAGATAGTTCAGCTATCAGATATTCACATTGGGAGCCAGTTCAATCAAAATGTTTTTGACACTCTAATGGAGGAGATCGAGAACCTAAAACCTGATGCTATTATTATTACTGGCGATCTCACTGACGATGGATTACTCTTCCAGTTCGAACGTGCTCAATTTGAAATTAATAAGCTCGCATGTCCTAACAAGATCGTTTTGGCAGGTAACCATGACTACCGGCATACAGGATATCTTGTTTTCAAGAAATTCTTCCCGTCAAAGCAAATCTATGAACTAGAAGACGAGGTAGTAATTATGACTCTTGGCACTGCTAGGCCGGACAGAGACGAGGGAGAGGTAGGGTATAGGCAAAATAAGTGGATGATTGAAACCTTGGCTAAATATGAGAACAAAACGAAGATTATTGCAATGCATCACCATCTCATAGGTATTCCAGACACGGGGACAGATAAAATTATCATTTTGGATGCAGGTGACACCTTGATGGCCTGTCTTCAATCCAAAGTCGATTTGGTGCTTTGCGGTCATAAACATAGACCTTGGGTGTGGAACTTGGGATCGTTGGAGATTGCTTATGCGGGAACATCCAGTTCAACACGGTTCAGAGGATTTTTCGAGAATGCCTATAATATTTTAGATGTCAGGAACGGAAAATCACAAATCGACATAAAGATAGTTGGCGGTAAACGGATGCCTCTCTTAAACCTAGTAAATAAATATAAGCCTTTTTTGGAACCTGAAAGATAGCACAGTATGCGGTAAAATAAATCCTACTGACTCGGAGAGACGAGCGGCAGTAGAAATCTCAACCTCTCGAGTCAGAGACTATTTATGTCTCGCTATTCCGGGAAAATAATCAGCAAGCGAGACCGTTGTTGTCTATTCATATTGATGGTGCAAGTCGAGGTAACCCAGGTTATTCAGGGATCGGCATTGTAATCACTAAAGATAACGACAAAATCGCTGAGTATAAAGAATTCATAGGGATGAGGACTAACAATCAGGCAGAATACATCGCATTGAAAAAAGCGCTGGAAATTGCCTCCTCCATTGACGATGAAATCACAGTTCTGTCGGACAGTGAATTGGTCATAAATCAGAGAACAAACAAATACAAAGTAAGAAATAAGCAACTAAAGCTGCTATTCAAAGAAATCTCAAATTTGGAGAAGTATTTCAGAATAGTGATTTACAGACATATTCCCAGGGAAATTAATAGATATGCAGACTCATTGGCTAATCAAGCGATAGACGAACGAATTAAATATAAAAAAGCCGGTACCTAAATTGACGGCAGCCGTGAAGACTCAGAGTTAATCCGATTTTGTTTCACAGAATATGAGGAGAAGGCATTTGACTGAGCTGCCATTATTTCATCGTAGAAGTACTCATCATGTAATATGACAGCACGCGCTGTCTAGCCAACTCTCCATGATTATTTTATCTTGTTGCGCATTATTGTCCATAAGATGTATTATCTATATGTTGCACTTTGCCAGACAGCTAGGGTAAGAAATGGATATGTAACCTAATAACCAAATGGAAATATCTGCGTGGCGAGGTGTGGATTGATCTTTGATGCTATGTCGCATTCGATATAGGCAATTATGTTGTTGCAAGCGGTATCCTCGAAACTGTGTTTGTTACATTCAATACTTCTTACCGAGTCAAAGTCGATTAAATTTTTTTTGTGATGGTTATGACGTCCTCGTCGATGAGCAGATGATCCGTTCCTACTTTCTGCCCACCAAATTTAGCGCTCTTACCCCATATCTGGGCGTATTTAAAGTCCCTAATCATACTACGATGTATCTTGTTGCATATATCGCCGACATTAGATCCGTTTTGCATAATCATAGGCTCCTTAAAGTCGGTTTCTTTCCCCTTTTGGTGCATGTAAATTCTAATGAAATCTAGTTTTTTGTATATATCTTCTTTGAGAGCTTCGATATTCACGTTTACATCTGCTGAAATGGGAATAAAATTACTTCCAATTTTTGATTGCACTTCTCTAACAAAACCCTGATTTACGAGGTCTATTTTGTTTAATACCGCAAGCGACGGAATGTAGGATCGGTTGCCGCTCAAGACATCAATTAATTGATCGTCTGATAATCCTTGTTCTCTTATTACCACTCGGCAATTCCGGATGCCGTACGTTAGTAAAATCTCTTGGACTAGTTTTTCAGATATCTTGATAGGAACCAAGATGTTAACTGATAGTCCGCCTGCAGACGCTTTTTCTATTACAAGATCGGGAGGTTTTTGATCGACTCTGATACCAATTCCGTACAGCTCCTTTTTTATAATTGCCAAATGGTGTGGTTGGAATACATCGAGAACAATTAGGACTAGGTCTGCACTTCGAGCGATAGACAGTACTTTTTTGCCCAGTCCTTTTCCGGCGGCTGCTCCTTCTATAATCCCAGGCATATCGAGAATCTGAATATTTGATCCTCGATAATGCATCATCCCGGGAACAGCTGTGAGGGTTGTGAATTGGTATGAAGCAACCTTTGATTTAGCATTTGTCAACCGATTAAGAAGAGTAGACTTTCCAACGCTAGGCAATCCGATGAGAATGACAGTGGCATCTCCGCCCTTTCTGACGTCAAAGCCTGAAGCTCCTCCTCCTGTTGATAGTGTTCTTTTCTGTGTGTTCTCCTCCATATCTCGCCTGAGACGTGCCATTTTTGCTTTTAAGAGACCAACATGATGTTCTGTCGCTTTATTGATCTGTGTTTTGTGAATTTCATCTTCGATAGCTTTTATCTTCTCTGGTATGCCCAATGTGTAAAAATACACAACAATTGGACTATTATCAGTTTAGTTTTGCAAATGAGCCGAAACCATCTTTTTACTCGGTAGTTATATGCTGGTCTAAGGGTCTTCCTGGAAATGCCTTCAATATTGATACGGACAAAGAGGCAGGCGGTAACAGAACTATATTTCGTTGACTTTATCGATAGGGTAATATGCTAACAAGCGAGACCTACGGCAGAATCAGATTTTACTCATTGAACTTTATTTTTTCAAAATCTGTTTGTAAATTGATCAATAATCAATTCATTATGGTGTTGAGAATAATTGTCAACCGATAGAGTCCCGACCTTCTTGTTCTAAATCCTCATCAGTATTTAATTTATGAGAATTCTCCCGAAACCTTTCTTGGACACTTCTGTCCCTGTCAGTCTCAAATAGAGAAAATCCCTGGTGACAGATAGCCGTAACTTTTGTGATACGAAAAAGCAGCAGGATCTAACCAATACTTAATTACTACCATGGTTAAAATATTGAAAGCTAAAACATGTCACCTTCGGAAGTAGCTTGTAGCACAAT
>QHBN01000126.1 GCA_003176995.1 Candidatus Nitrosopolaris wilkensis | reverse complement strand
TGATTACAAAATCATAGTTGATTTAGTGGTTAGAATGTGAATACCTTCTCCAGAAGGCTTGTAGATTATTGTATATACCTCGAACTTCGGTATCGACGTACCAGCGTATTTTACTTAGCTACTCGGTAAGTACTTTGACTACTATTTGAGAATAGACGCTGGGATATTTGTTAGCACTAGTAGTTCTCACATATCTGCACCGAGGAATGTCAAAGCATTTTTCCGTTATCACTTAATGAGATAATATGATAGGTCACACACGATATTGCCGCATCGTGACTTTTGCTATTCATTATCAATTCGCCCTTTGAAGTCTCTCATGACATGCGGGCGCCGGTTTTCGTATATCACAATCGAGTTATCTGCAGGATCACGAAATGTTAAGCAAGGGCCAAGTGGGATCTCCAATCTTTTCTCTTCTCTCCACCCTCTTGCTCGAAGCTCAGATGATGCTTTATCTAAATTGTCAACTCGATAAATCAACATCAAATCCTTTCTTTCTATGTGGTCAGCAAGTAGAATGTATGGTTCTTTATCAGAAAGCCTAATACAGGCAACCCAAACTCCGTATGCGTGTATTTTCCACATTAATTCACCTTCTAGCACCTTTGTATAGTATCTGATGGATTCCTGGATATTTGGAGCTGGAACATAAAGAAATTCAAGTGATTCGAACATTGTGGTCATGACGAATTAATTGTCATACATCCACACACAAACAAAATTCATACGTTTCATGGTCTGTGATTGTCTGTAAGTGAAAAAGTATTTCCGTATGTGAAAATCCTAGCGGCTTCAGAGATAAAGTCATGAGGAAATCCCAGCTGGATCTTGCTTTTCTCATCTAATCTTCTCAATTGGTCTGCGGTTAGTTCAAAATCCAAACATGCCGAGTTGTCTTTTATTTGAGCTTCAGTTCTAGCTCCTACGATAGGTATTATGATGCCTCTGTCGTGTTGTTGTCGTATCCAATTTAAGGCTATTTGTGAAGGAGTCCTATTCATTTCATTTGCTATTGTTTGAACTTCTGTTGCAATAGAAACCGTTCTCTCATTTACAAATGAAGCACTCATTGGATTATTGACATCGAATCTTTTTTGCTCCTTGCTATCTTGTTTGATATACTTTCCTGAAAGAACCCCGCCACCCAACGGAGACCGTGCTGTTACACCAATATCCAAAGCACGGGCCATCGGCAATAATTCTCTTTCAGCAGATCTTTCAATCAAGCTGTACATTATCTGAATTCCTATGAAAGATGACCAACCACGCAGATCTGCAATAGCATTTGCATGTGAAACAACCCACGCCGGGGAATCAGATATGCCTAAATAAAGAACTTTTCCAGATCTTATCAAATCATCTAACGATCTCACAAGTTCTTCAATCGGAGTCAGAGGATCCCATATATGCACCCAAAGGAGATCTATGTAGCGAGTGTTTAACCGTTTAAGACTTGCTTCGAGAGATTGAACCAGATTCTTACGATGGTTTCCACTTGCATTAGGATCATTTGGATTTGTTGTGAGGGTGTATTTTGTGGCTAGAACAAACTTCTCTCGTTCAGCAGACACGAATTCACCAACATATTTCTCACTAGTGCCATCTTGGTAGACATTTGCAGTATCTATAAAATTTCCACCCTTACTCACAATTAAGTCAAATATTTTTTTGGCTTCTTCCTTAGAAGCTCCGGGTAACATCGAGCCCCAGTCTTCTCCAAATGTCATAGCCCCTAGACATAGCTCAGAAACCCGTAACCCACTTTTTCCAAGTAATTTGTATCTCATATACAATAATCATAAGACGTTGCGTCCTTTATAAGAAATAAGGCTTACAAATTATACAAATTGTTTGTTCATCATTACAAATACTTCTTACAAATGGCCTTCTTTTCTTTCTTTGATTACGAACTTACAGACTAGGTCGCCTTTTGCAGCTCTATGAGTGGTTTCTATATCAGCTCCAAGAAGTTTTTCAAACAATTCTGTTTCAGTGGAACATGCTTCCCAATGGTTTTCAGCTATGTGTATAATTGGACAATTGTATTCTAAGAGAACATGTTTTCCGTAATTCTTCGGTTCCCTCTTTGATTCAGCCATATATCCTTCTTCATCTCTAATTTTGGCTAATTCTTTGACCTTTTTATCATATTCCAAGTTCCTGAGACGTTTATAATATTGATCGAAAATTTCACTCTGGCGTTCACGGAGAACCTTCTCAACAGCTGCCTTGCCCATATTACTTTCAATGAAATCAAGAGCATGTGTTGCAATCGCACTATATGATTTTGGGAAAATGGTTTTGCTTTGGCTCGTTAGTTGATACGTCATTCTTGGCCTGCCGACATGTCCGGTGGTTTCTAAACTCTCTACCAAACCCCTCTCTTGTAAAAGTGCAAGATGTTTATGAACCGCCATTCTAGATATTTTCATAGCTTTAGCTAGTTCTTCCAACCCCGCGTGTTGCATAACCTTAAGATAATATAACAGCCTCTTCTTCGGTTCGCTAAATCCATCAGCAATATTTTCTAAATTTTTCGAAATAGCCAATTGTACAACAAATAGATTAACTCATTCATATACCATTTGATTTACAAACCATAAAAATAAATAATTAAACCACGTTGAATTTATTAAATGCAGACTGCATTCAATTCACTTGTAGGAGATTACTCTTATTATCTCCAGCTTTCAACCTATTGATGTAATTATCTCACACCCAAGGCTCTTTTAGATCATGTCCTCATGTTTTTGTGCACTGATTTTATAGGAAATATAGTGCTTTTACTGCATGGTGATCGGAATCCATCAACAAATATGGTTTCTTAGAGAAGGAAAGGCATCTGGTGGATTCACAAGCCCAAAGAGACGTTTTTGCTACCTTTCGGCGATATTTAGGGCAGCATCTCTCATTAGTTAGAGAGATGCTATGTGATTTCTATAGATGTAAGTGCCTTAAGTTGATGAAATGCAAGAACATATGAGGAAGGTCCCTAACACCAGAATTATTAGGTTGAAGCTATGATTAATGCTAACAACATAGAATATACCTGCGGTTGTAGGTTGAGTTATGTCGGATCGATTCAGGGAGAGGTGCTAATTAATAGAGTAACCTCTTTGAAGCTTTGTGACAAACATAAAAAAGTAAGGAAGCAGGAAGCCTAAATGTCCTAAATGCGAACAAGGTAGTTTTGACTTTACTTGAATTAATGGCTACGGCTATTAGCCAACACTAACATCTACATTAATCATAACTATGTGTTAGTAAATTATCTAGATATCACTAGATGAGAAGGATCTCGATAGTATGATTAGAAATAGGCATACCAGAAAGAAAGGTGCAAAAAGTGAATCTACTAAACTTGAAACCACGAATTGGTATAGGTATATTTGCAATATATCTGAGATATGAATTACTGCTATATTTGTAAGAACGAAATCAAGAATTGAAGCAACCAACGTAACAATAAATAGTAAAAGCATTTTTTTCCTAGTATCCTTGAATACACTATCACGAGCTAAATTCCTTAAGGATTCTACCAGCAGATATCTATTTTGCTCTTTTGCCACCACATATTGGACCATCCAGGCACTAAACAAGAAAGAAGTCAGTGTAGAGAGCAATATGATGACAACACCAGTTGGAATAATATTTATGATGTCGTAGTAAGTTGCAATCTTAAATGTGTATAGCGAAAATAGATCTGATTTTAGACTGTATGTCTCACGTAGTTGGTTCTCATAACCGCCAATAAAAAAAAGTACCAAGGAATAAATCGAATAAATTGTGAAGAGCTCTAAAACTCCTATACCACGATAGTTGTTCTTAGGTGCACCTAGGCTGATGCATCTCTTTGATAAATCTAATTGAAAATAAATAATCATGAAGGTAGCGAAAAAAATGCCAAAAAGTAGTACATCGGGTAAAAAGACTTTGTTGCCGTTGCTGTAGTAGAGTTCTCTGGTGAAAACAACCTCGACTACAATCGATATTACTGAACCAACAAAAGGTAACAAGAAAAGGATGGGATTTTTAGAAAGCACAAATTGACCTTGTTTAAAAAATGTGATATGAGAAGTCATATGGTAATTATCTTTCGTTTAGGAGTTTAATAATTATCTGGGTATTCCTTGATAGATGAGAATTATTTAATTGATTTCAAAAAACCCGAACGGACAAGTCAATATTACTTTTCGTAATTTGACGTCTTCGGAAAAGGCCGTAACCAGTATTGTTCCTACTCAGATACCTCTGAAGTAGACTCGCGAGTTCGTTTGGTAGTGGAACCATAGCATCATGCCCTGTATTAAGGTAATAATAATCCCAGGCAAATGACTTTGCTCTCCGGACCATAAAATGAAAATCCTTGAAATCTGTACATACAATATAAGTTTTAGGTAATTCCTTGCTTCTATATTTTGAATCTACAACGGCTGGTCATGTGTTTCCCAAGGCGTAGGACATAGACGAGTATACATCCAAGCAATATCTTGCTGGTTGGTTCTATGCGGAGGCCTCGCCTGCCGCACTAGGGAGCTGTCGCACGGTGAGGCTTCCAAATAGTCCAGTATTTGTATGTCGAAAAATAACATCGATAGTCCATTTCTTGTTTCTATCGTTACTTCGGGGCATTGGGCACAAATGATGGTGTTGTTTTTCGAGATTGGATGATAGTCGTCCATGTAATTGCACTATTATAAAAAAACCCATTAGAAGGAAATAGTACTAATATGGATGCGGTAATAGATCTGGATTATTTCCTGTATCAATGATGATCCCTCGTCTAGCGGTCCTTGTATAGGGATTAAGGGACTTCTACCAAGATACAGGGAGGTGGGTAGCAATTCTTGAATTACTTGCCGAATGGGTTTGAATGTTATTGTTATTGTTATTGTTATTGTTATTGTTATTGTTATTGTTATTGTGGTGGTTGATACTGCCAGGGCTGCCAATTCCTGCAAATGAATTTTGAGAATAGCAGTTGTCCACTATTTGTTTGGTTAAGGGTCATGATGGGTTTTCGAGAAACAGCTGTAGAATTTGTTAATATCTTTGCGGTTATTCTGCCTTATATTATACTTTATAAACAATCAAGTTCTTTCGGTTGACATTTAGCATTGATACTTTTCAAGCTATGTCGAGTAGGCTGAACTAGCAGTCGTAATCCTGATAACATAATCCAGATTGACAGTTACAAAAGCCTATATAGTTATTTTCTGCCTTTTACTATGTATTTGAAATCATCTTTTAGACCATTACTAACCAGGCGGAGAAACACTCAAAGGAAACTCCAGTTTAAGTCTTTAGAAATAATTACGATAATCTCTCTGACGTTCTTGTTATTGCTTGGTTTACCGGAGAAATCTGATATCTATGCTCTACCGAGCGGCGGTCATTCACTTGGAGGTGGTATTGGCGGTGCTGGTGGTATTGGTGGTGCTGGTCCCATATCGGGCAATCAACCAAATAGCATCGGCGGGGGTCCTCGATCAGGACCAAATTCAACTACAAATTGTATTGGGTCTGCTGGTCTCTTTCCTTCATCCACTAATTGTGCAAGTCCAACAGTACTACATCCAGCCAACGCTCCTAACACGAGTGTAGTACAACCCAGCAATTGTAATGTGCCTACTTCGGTACATCATGCTGATGCTCCTTCTACCGTTGTTGTAGATCCTAGCTATTGTCCTCCTCCCAGTTCAGGAAGCTCTAATTCCTTAACAGTTGTACAAAGCTCCAGTAATAGTGGAGGTCCTACTACAAGTCAAACTATTATGACTCCAGTCGCGAATGCTGGGTCACACCAAAACGTACATTCATCTGTTCAAGTCACGCTCGACGGAACTAAGAGTTATGATCCTAATGGCCATTCGCTTACTTTCTCATGGCTACAATTAGCAGGGGGTCCAGTCGTGGTATTGTCAAGTGATAATAAAGCTAAACCGACATTTACAGCACCATTAGTTAGAAACACGACTAATCTGACATTTCAGCTGATATTGAATAATGGAAACGCTGATAGTAACCCATCTTATGAGTCTGTAACAGTTACACCGTAGATCGATTGTTATACATACTGATTTAATTAACGGCACTGATAATAATTTACTATGCATGCTTACTTTTGGCTCGCATCCACTTAAGCACAACTATTTTTCAACCTAAACTCATCAGCCAATACAAGGCGAATTTGCTTCTTTGTGAAGGTTATATATCTTCATGAAACCCTTCCTATGATAACGTTATTACCTGTTTCTGAGATTAGATTTTTGAGATTCCTGACTTATTACTAATTAAAAGCTAGCCAATGTACATGAATTCTTATTTGTTTTCTCTTTTATCTCTGCTTCTCAACGGGCCAATTTAATTCGTGGCTTTTTATTGTTTAACAATAAAAACTAAATGTATCATATCTGTAGATTCATGCCGTCGCTGAAGAGTCGTGTTCTTCTATTTATTGAGCAACTCGAACAAAATTGTAGCCTGATTTCTCGAGTCAATTCTTTATCTGTTCGTTCGTAATTAATGAGGGGTTAAACTTAACTGTGACACTGTCTGTCATGTAGTTAATATCCATCTTTATTACTCCTTTCTCATCCTTTAGTTGCTTTTCTACGATGGACTTGCAACTAGTGCAATACATTCCGACTACTTTGAACAAAGCTCTTTCAGTTATCATGTTACCTTCGTAAAAGTACCTCTGATAGTTCGTTCTTGCTAAGAGCATACTTACGGGCTATCCAACTATGTGTTTTGCCGAAATTACGCAATTATTTGTTCAACATTTTTGCTGGGATACTAGTGTTACTTAATCTAATTGCAGCATATGTTTATTTTGATAGGGGGAGTTGTATGCAGCAGAATTGCTACTGTTCTTTCTTGTAGTACTTTTAGCTGAGCCCCTTCCCAGTCGTTACAGAATTCGAGTATATAATTGCAGATTGTCATGTTGGCATAACGTTCACTTACTAACGGTTTCATCTTCAAACCATACCTGTGCCTCGTCACTAAGGTTAGAACGATCATATTTTCTAAGACAATCTATACAAAGAAACATTGGGGAATCAATATATGGTCTCACGTCGGCTATACTAAAGAAACCAACAGCCTTTCGACAATGATCACATGTTAAGATAGCGTCATAATCTTTTAAATCGGTATTTTCGTTGTTTACTAGAGTACTAGGAAGAATTGGATTACACTTTGGTTCAAGTGCTGCAGTTTTAGGGTTAAATACATAATCATCAAAACTACCATTTGCAGTACTATTTTGTTGATGTATATTGCTTTTATTGTTATTTGTCATGTTACTCCTTCTGCTCCATTGTTGTCCTGTAGGCAATTATTTATCTCTTCCAAGCATGATATTCTTAACCTTAATGTTTGATAAAACTTACCTTAATTACGAAAGTTCTCACTCACCATCCTCCACCCCATCAACCACACAAAACAATGGAAGATTTAGGATGACCTAAAAAAGCTGAACTAACTCAATTACGCCAATATACTGTAATTTCTTCTAGTTCTAGCGAGATAAGTGAGAAAAAGAAATATCTAGCCCAATTAAATCGCGTATATTGATTCCAGTATAGCTGAATACTTTAGTAGTAAAACTGCTAAAATCACCGCCATCAAATGCGCACAAGCCAAAACTTCAATTGCGAGACAACTAGAATTTTGTCTGATCTTGATGGGGACGAGAGATGGACCAGGTAAATAGAGGTGGAAAATGAAAAATGGTAACTAAATTGAAAAAGGTAAGTGGAGGTATTGTTGTACTGCTAATCGGAATTATCGTGATCGTATTGTATGTGGCAGGCGAGCATCATGTCAAGTCCTTATACCGATTGTTTTGGTGCAGTGCTTGTCTTGGCATTGTTAAAGCGGAAAAGATCAAGAAAGCCGAAAAATAGACGCATAATGCATGGGTTGTTGGAAACGAACCTGCTGCTCGATTTTGAAGGTCTTCCCAAGCAAGAGGTAGTTAGTAACAAGATTTGATCCATCTCCTCCAACAGTCGTTTGCTCACTCATCGTTTCTTCAATTGTGGTAACGTCGGAATTAATATCATCATTTAGTTTTATTAACCTAGGCACGTCTTGATATCGCTTTATTGAATACTCCTTATCATTATCCCCTGTTCATAGTACTTTACTCTTGCGGCGTGTACCTGATGCATGGACATCCTAGAAGGAAATTTTTATTGCTTAGCATATAGATACGTTCCCTATGGGATTATATGGGATATATGGAAGCCATTCTCCAGAAAGTTGTCCGCTAAACAATGTGGAAATTAGAAGACTTGTCATAAAAATGGCCGGACAACTTGATACGGTTCTAACCAAAAACAACGTAAAGATGCTACAGCAGTATCATTCGGGATTAGAACACACATTTCTATGGATCGTAGACGCACAAGACGCTCATTCGGTACAGAACTTTATGGTCGAATCGGGATGGATAAAGTTTAATGCCTTAAAGATAGTTCCGTTGACATCTTACCAAACCACCATTGAAATATGCCAAAGTATAGGGACTACATGATTGCAGGCTGAGGCGCAGAGCTTAGAATCGGATGTGCCCCATAAGCCAGTCGCACGTCATTTATGTGAACTGTATCATCGCTTACATCTATTACCAACGAAGTAGCCTCAACAATTACCAAAACCAAGATTTCGATACCTTGTATCCGGGGAAAACAGGAGAATAGGTTGCAACATCGGTACTAGCTGTAATTCATCTCCTAAAAAACATAGGTGCTAGGCTACTAGGATGTTATTGGGAGCTACTGCAATGACTACAGCATTTCTGATTGTCCTAACATTGCTTTGTGCTTCACTTCACACATCAATTTTGGTAGAATAAACGATAATTCAAGTGATATTGCATAGCTAATAATCCGTGAGAGCGGAAACTTGTCTGGTGCGAGCGTAAAGAGCGCTCGCTTGATAAGATAAAAAAGAAGAACAATTACGAGCAAAACAATACACATGATTAGCATCCAAGTTCCAGTATTATTATGACTTTTGACCGAATAAACAAGATATACTGGCTTATCTAAGACACTAAACATCAATCCTGCAAGTCCCATTATTCCATTTCGGGCAAATAGTGCAAATAGCTTGAGTGACTCCTAAAGATCTTACTGCAAGAAAGTTCACAGCACTAACTACTACGAACGAGATATGTTGTGCTATGTGTGCGTGTTCGTGTAATCGCTCGAAATCGAAAACCGAAGGTGTATACAAAAATGCCAGTTTGGCAGCAGCTATGATAATCCATACGTAGCCATATCTATTGACTGAAAAGATTGCACGGAGGAATTTAGTCCAAGATGAAAAGATTGCACGGAGGAACTTAGTCCAAGATAGGATCAGTGTCCCTACATCGGTTTTTCTTCTTGAATCTGAAAAAACCAGAAGTTTTATAATTATTTCAGCGACCTGTACAGATAGCGCCCCAAGAAAAAAGAACAAGGTGTGTTACGCCAAATCCCTTTCTGTAAATTCTAAAAGTCGGTTGAATAGACATTAAAGTAAGTATCGTAAAAGCTGGTTTCTATTAATGAAATTTGCTGGCAGATATTCTCGCCTTTAGACGCGTGTTTTTTTTCGATGACTAGAATATGATAATTCCGAAGCTAGTATGGCAAATAAATTATTCAAAACACATCCCCCAAATAGATACCTACAGGAATGCTACCCAGGTATCTTTTTTTCTCATATGAATCTGTGAGCGCACCAATAGACTTCAATTATCGATCCCTTCATCATTAACTACTACTAACCCCCATTTCCGCCACTAGAATCTACCATGAGACTTGCCTTCATCCATGGGTGTATAGTACAATGGTAAGGGATTGTTGCTTGTCCCTTGATTATAGCTGAGGCGGAAGAACCATGTTGTATAATACCGGTATCAAAAGAATTGTCAGCAGCGGTAGCTGTATGCGGAGCCGAATCCTTATTAGTCCAAGTTATTTTGGCACCACCTAAGACGCTAGCAGGGGTGGGCTGATAGAATATTTTGACCTGCTTAGTAGCAGCTCCTTGTGGTATTGATATCTGGGTAGTCAATTGTGAAGCTCCTCCATTGTTGATTCGGTTATTAGCAATATTACTAGTAGTACTACTCGCTACGCTAGAGGTCTGTTGGGATGAGCTGTTACTAGCTTGTCTTTGTGATGCAACTGAAGAGCCATATATTGTGGCTGCCACGGCCGATGCTATACCTACTTCAAATGTTGCTTTAGAGAGAACAGAATTCAATAAGTCATTAAGGTTGGCGTGGCTCATACTCTTTGCTATTTGAAAAAAGGCTATGTGATGGCAAGATAAAACGAAAACACGGCTAACAATAATCACCTAAAGCCAAACGCGAGTTCGGCTGTCCTGGGCTATTATTTCAAAACAATATTGAGGACGATCGGAGATCAAAAAGCCGGTTTATATTATAGTGTTCCGTCATCTATCCATTTGAGAAATAAAGAAAATGTGATCATCTTTGTCCTATTATTATTGACTTCAACAGCTGCACTAATACTAGTAATATCAATTCATCCTGCCAACGCCAGTACCTCGACAGCATCGTCGAGGTCACACGTTCTTCGCTACGCTGCGTTAGGAATAGGTGCAGCAGTTATCATAGCAGTAGGTGTAATCCTATATATGAAAAGACGCCGTAGCATTTCTAGCCGAGACGCCAACTAACAGAGATACGCTTTACTGCATCGACTAGGAGCAGGGATCATACTGGACCAATCCTGTCTGATGATCATTTTATATTTAACACCTGGCACCAACAAAGACCGACGGATGGCAGATTACTCCGGAAGATGTGTTGTGTAAGAATTGTCGCATGGAATTTTTTTCTTACTTTATCAACTGCTTAGCCTCTCAAAACTCTCACTTGCGGATCGTGTAAGAACACTTTTTGTCTAACATTGATATCTCACCCATATCCTAGAAAATTGTCGTCAAGCAATATTCGATTTCTGGATTAACTAACATCCACAGAAATAATGACCTGGATATCGCTTGAAATCTTGGCGTGATTGCAATACGAATTGACTGGTTCCATTTTGCTATTGGTTCAAACATAGGCCTGCTTGCAATTTTTTAAACTGCATTCTATGAAAGCAGTCTCTTGCTACCATCAAACAGGGTTTGCTGTTTCCATCTAAATATTTCTGCGAGCATAATTCCCACACTTTTATAAACCACGGCAGACACTAGAACTTTTGAACCGTTAAATGGAAAAAAATGTTGATGGAGGAGCACTAGCGACAGTAAAAAAGATATTGGCACCAATTGATAGATCTGGATATAAAGAACAAATTCTTGCATTTGCGACATCCTTAGGAAAAGCATGGGGAGCGGAAATAACCGCCATACATGTAATTGATCCGGGCCGCGGTGTACCGGGCGGTAGGGTTAAAGAAAAGGAACAGGAGAGAGAAGAAGAAGCAAAGAGGGAGGCGGAAGATTTACTAGTTCAGTCGGTTGACCCATTGGCACAGAAAGAAGGAGTTAATATAAAAAAAGAAGTAGTTGAAGAATCTGATTCAGTTGCAAAATCGATAATTGGCTATGCAAAGAAGAACAATATGGATGTTATCGTGATTGGTACTAAAGGTATGACTGGAGTGGAAGATTTTTTTTAGGAAGCGTCGCTAATAATGTCATTCGTCGTGCACATTGTTCAGTATTTGCAATCCGCTGATGTCTCGGTTCATTGTGTTCAATAAATCATTTTGAGATTGTATAATGTTGATCGATGTAGAAAAGATAATGACGGCGTATCTGTAGATAACGTAATATTGTTCCGAAAGGATTATGATCACGCATGTGAAGACGATTTATGCAGCAATTATGCAAATTTGGTCTCAGTTTCAAATACGCTTAGGGCAATTTCCAATGATACGTCTGCGGTTCTTTTTACTATCATTGCTAAGGCTCTGTGGAGACGATAGCATCCTGACAAGCAGCTTAGAACTCACGAGAGTAATATTATTCAGAGATGTCTCACAAGAAGAGAGAATGGCAAATATTTTCTTCATTCGGTAAAATAGTTTTTGGAGCTCAAGAATTGAAGGGATCGGAATTTCCAACTGCAGAGCGTAGCTAGATCATTGATTCCTTGATAAACAACGCTGAGATCGAGGAGATGCGGCCCCAGCACAAGAACAACTATTTCGCTACTAAAAAGGAAAAAGCGTACTGTAAGGAGCCTCAGCGGCAACAAAAGCCTCAGCTATGCATTTCAATTCATGAATCTGGTCGTAATGATAAGCGTTCCCGATCGCAGACGACACACCACCCAAATTTACCGTATTCGACGTGGTTATATATACTGCCGAGAGCTAGTATAATTGCAGACATCAATGAAGATACTTCCTGTGAACGTGTCTCTCCCATGCGAAGTGCTCTTTAATGATCAAGTTGTTATAACAGGAATTTTCAAAGAACCTGTACAAGGTCGTATTAATCTTCACAAACTTAACCTAGAGGGTGATAAACAAGCAGATTTGACCGTACATGGCGGAATGGACAAGGCTGTCTACTCATACCCTGCAGAACATTATGAGTACTGGCAACGGGAATTGCCTAACACACGAATGGCATGGGGCATGTTCGGAGAAAATTTCACTACCGAGGGATTAATGGAAGATGCTGTTAATATTGGAGACAGGTTCCAAATTGGTTCTGCGAAATTAGTCGCGACGCAACCTCGAATCCCCTGCTACAAACTCGGAGTTAAATTTGGACGAATGGATATTATAAGACAGTTTCTAGCTAGTGGTCGTCCTGGAATTTATTTTAGAGTCTTGCAAGAAGGGAAAGTAGGAGCTGGTGATGCAATACATCTTATCAGTAGGAACACAAACAAGATCACAGTCAACGACATAGTACAGTTGTATACTCGTGACAAAAAGAATATTGAGAGGATGCAACGAGCAACTCGAATTAAAGACTTACCTGCAGGATGGAGATTCCATTTCCTTGAACGAATTTCTGAAATGGACAAATCTATAGGAGTCAATGGTTCAATTGCAAAGTAAACTGGTTGATGGTTTCGGTAGGATTGGCAGAAAGTTAAGGATCTCAATTACAGACAGATGCAATATGCGGTGCGTATATTGTATGCCAAACAGCAATACCGAGTGGATTGAACAAAATAATATTTTAACCTATGATGAAATTGTCAAACTAGCTACTATTCTAGCTAGACTAGGTATCGAGAAGATAAGGGTAACAGGGGGTGAGCCTCTAGTTAGACCTAAAGTAGAAGATCTAATTAAGACATTATCCAATATCGATGAAATTAAGGCTATCAGTATGACGACGAATGGCCTGTTACTGAGAGATAAGGTGATGCAGCTCAGAGATGCAGGACTGTCAAGCATAAATGTCAGCTTAGACACATTCAAAGAAGATAGGTTCAAAGCAATTACCGGTATACGCGGACTCAACAAGGTTATGAATGCGATACGAGTAGCAGATGACGCTGGACTGAAAATAAAGATAAACACCGTCATAATGAGAGGGTGGAACGATGATGAAATTGCGGACTTTGCCAGATTTGCCAGATTTACAGGCTATACCGTGCGGTTCATAGAGTTCATGCCGTTAGACGGATCAGGTATATGGGAACCAAATCTAGTTGTTACTAAGAACGAGACCATTAATAGAATAAGCAAAGTCGTAAAGGATCTTGTGCGGGTAGACAACAACAATAGTTCTGAACCTGCAACGCTTTATTCTTTTGTTGATGGAATTGGTACTTTATGATTTATTCCGTCAATATCAGAACCATTTTGCGGTAATTGTGACAGATTAAGGATAAGTTCTGATGGCAGATTATTGACGTGTCTTTATGAAAATCCTGGCTATGATCTTAGAAGTATGTTACGAGGAAAAAGGTCAGAGAGCGAGATTACCGAATATATTCTCCAAAGCGTAAAGAAAAAACCCGAAGGAATAATAAAGATCATACGGACAAAATCACTGAAGCCAACGCTAAATTTTATGCATAGAATAGGTGGCTAGTTAATTGACATGCATGGCATCTGATTAACGTTGCACCCTTGAATGCGAATCAGGATAATAGCTCACCCGAGCTCTGATCCTTCTGGCACTCAGAACGTTTTATCAGCAATACTGCAACAGTCTCGATTTCTGTGTAATGGTGTAACAGCCAAATAGTTGGTGGTAGCAAATGCAGACATTAATGGGAAGACGATCGACGACAAGGGCGGTATATAATTGATCAAAATACTTCTGAAAGACGGATTGCAAGTAAAGGATATCAAGAATATCCCACCAATGAACTTTTCTATTTCTGATAAGGAAATGCGTGGGTTTGGGTTGATTTATCTCCAAAGGCATTGTCGAAGCTCATGGTGGCAAGATGTGGGCTGAGAATAATGCTGATGGTAGAGGCGCTACATTCTTTTTTAGTTTGCTGATAGCTAGTTGATGCTGTGAAGGCATTCGATTACAGAAGCATGAGTAGGTCGTGAAAAAGATGGTTGTTTGTACATCTACATAATAATATGATTTTATTACGGTTATCACGTCATGAGTTATCGTAGTAATGTCTAATTTAATAGCTTAACCCAAAATCAAGAATTAACTCACCTACCCAAAGCGTTTTAAAAAGGATGTTTAACCTGTTTCTAATCTTCAGAAACTCCATAGATGAGGATTATAGTTAAGGCTTTGAATAATTAGCTCAATGAAGTAGCTTGAGTTTATTTAGACCAGTGGTATCAGTCGAAAACCTTAGAGCTGATACATTTAATACTACTTTAAGCGCTAATGAGAGAGGGTGAAACCCGAATAACGAAAGCTTTTGATTTAATGACCACTAATGTCGTGGCTGCCAGGGAGAGCACTACGGGTACGGAAATAAGTACCAGACTTCTCATTGGAGAATTTAACGGCGTTCCTGTTATCGACAATAATATCAGAGTTACAGGAATAGTTACTGCGGCCGATATCTTGCGAGCGGTACGACAAGGCAAGAACCTTGATAGCCTTCGCGCTACAGATATAATGACCAGAAACCCGGCTGTGGTAAAGCGGGATACCGGGATAGACGAGATAATTGACGTCATGCTCCAAAAGGTTATTGTCCTTGTACCTGTCGTAGATGACGAGAATAAACTGATAGGAGTTGTGGCGAGGCTTGACATCCTGAGAGAAAAGCTAAATGAAAAATTTGTCACCATAGGCGAAAGAAGCGGCCTTTCAAAAACATGAGTTAGGCTTTATGCGTTGTATTACCTCGTTAGTATTGAGCCAAACCACCCCAGCCTAGTTCTGCGCTTAGAAACGCAGATGAGTATATTATCCGCTGGTTCTACTTTTGTATCTTTCATCGATCTCCCCAATCAGTCGAGCTTCTAGTTTTATAAATTTCTATGTTCTCACGAATGAGGGAATGTCATCCGATAAAGGTGACCGCAGAGGCAACCTTGCAACTGAATCTGAAACTGAAATGACAGTGATAACGCCTCCTTCGGATGCTAACCCTGAAGAAGATGTCTTTGGAGGTTTAATATTGAAACACGTCTACCTTATCGCCGGTCTTGTTGCAAGACGTCATTTTTGGGTCTAACTTTATTACCGCAGGTATCGATAGGGTGACATTCTTGAAGTCGGTATTCATAATCAATGCACTAATCCTCAAAGTTATATTGAACTATCTGAAGCGATCTTCGAATAAACTTGAAGTTAGTACGGAAGCTGACGATCTTGATCATCGTTCATGAGCTGCAGCTGCATCTGTTACAATGGTAGTGATCGACAATGAATGAAAAAGCCACAAAAGTAGCTGCGGAATTATTGGAAAAAGACGACCGGCGGCGCTTCGAGCAGGATTAGGCACGAATGCTTGCACGCTCAAAAGAAATTGGGAAATACTAATTTTTAAGAATAACTAATGATAATCTGTCTCCTTCTTTCGATCTACTGCGTTGATTGTTTTCGTTTTTTCCTTGTCAAGTTCATCCTTACTAATATCACTCGCCAGGATTATTATCTTGTCGTCACCTCCAGTAAAAATAGCAGCGTGAGTAGAATTTTTTAAAGTTTGGAGCACAGCGTAATCATCCACCTGGAATTCTTTTAACCCTAGTGGAGTTAGGGCACCATAGTCATCGATATCTAAAATACTCACCTCTACAAATCGCTCAGTTACAGATTCTATTTTTGCGAACATATCGACAAAAGATTAAAGTGAACGGTGTTAAATACGCATTTCTAAAAATAAAAGTTCCGGATAGATCAAATCTGGCTTAAAAATGATTGTGTTCTCGAGTGTATCAACTAAACATACAGGGTATGGTTATGTGTTTTTTTAAACCACCATAAGACACAGACAACGTAGCAGATAGAGCCAATCCTCCTATCATGCAACAACACAACACAGAAATTGTGTCGCATGATACGGAGGTTCTCTATCGTTTGGCTTGTATGTGTTGGTTAATGTTCCATACTGATATTCCATATTTTTACTTTGCTATTTGGTCATTTCTTTGCTTTCTGCCTATATTTTTCTAATTCTTCTACAATATGACTGAAAATCATAAGGATTCTAATGCCGTCAAGATTATTGACTGTCCCAGACAAGGTATGCTTTTGTATTTGGTGGTTAGTGGAGCATAAAACTGGAGCTTTTGAATAAATTGGTTTCCAACCTGCCTTGCAAATCTTTTGAGAAAAAGCTACCGTCTACCTTTAGGTTTCATTTGCCAACGCGTTCCTCTAACAGTCTCATAGCGCTTGTGCAATCAGAGTTTTAGACAATAAATCTCTATGACGATTATCGAAGTCTACCTTCTTCATCACATAAAACACATTTTGAATCAAGTTATCTTTCGTGGAATCTGCAGGCTTTCGATTGTGTAGATCTTTTTCGGATGGCTCCGATTCTACTAATTGTTTATACCGAAATTGCACCTCATGCTTTGGATTGTCTAATGCAGCGTCATAGTCAGATTGCATGAAATAGCCTAACGAGTTCTATACTATATTATTGGTCATTGCAGATCAAAGCTTCTTATTTTCCTTTAAGAGACGAATTACAGCTTCTTCAAGTAACGCAGTAGCAGTGGTATTCTTTTCCAACGCCAGCATCTTAAGTGAACGAATGATGTCTGTGTTAAATTTGAAGGTAAACGTTCGGGTATCCTTACCCTCCTTCTTAGTAACCGTCAATTGTTGAGCTGATTTAGTCATTGTATTATTAAGATATATTCGTTAACGAATAATAAAGCTTTATGTATTGTTAATGTTGCTTTATATGCAACTAACTTTATATATTTACTGCTTTATGTATAACTAATGAAACCGTCAATCGAATGCGAAAGGTTCCATCCACCGAATGCTAGGGAAGGTCGGTAACACCCTTTGTTGTAAGTGTATAGTATGCCTCTTGTTTGCTTGAAGGCTGTAATAGGACTGCCTTGAAGAGGGATTTCTCCAAATTAGTAGATTTTAGCATCAATTTCATGTGTGCATAAATGGAGACAGAAGTCCCCATGAGCTCTCGTTGTTGATCAGATTGTTGCGTCTTTGACCTATTGGGATTTTCTACCATAATTACGGGCCTCTTTACTTGGTTTCCAGCAGTAATCGCAGTACGAACCATATTTGTCATTACTACGGCGCAGCGAAGATTAATAGCCGCCACCGACAACTCATGAAGATGTTTCATTAGAGCTAGGTGCCTTGCCGGGCCTCGATAGTCGGTCGTGAATAATGACGCAACACCATCTATTATTAACAGACGAGGATTGATTTTGGAGAGTCTGTTGATCGAGTTTATTTGATCAGTAGATGATAAAGATCTCACAACCAGAATTTTGTCAAGAATGTCAGTATTCATTTTTGCCATTCCAGCAATCTCCGTAATTCTTTCGGGCCGGAACGTTCCTCCTGTATCAATAAAAACGACGCTTACCTGGTGTTGGGTTTCAAAATATTCTGCAGTTCTTGCGCAGATAGTAAAACATAATTGTGACTTCCCTGTTCCACTTTCGCCGTAAATGTCTGTAACCATCCCATAGTGAATCCCGCCTCCAAGAAGGTTATCAATTGCTTTACAGCCAGTCGGTAAAACATGCGGCATCAGTTTTTCAGTACTGTACTAGTGAAATAAACAGATATGGCTGTTTCGTAAGAACAGGGGAACCTTTTTATTGTAGCTACGGTGCTCTCACTTCCAAAGTGATTAGTTGGATTTGTCGACTTCACCTTCATCCCAGCAACCAAAACGACCGTTATCTACTTTGCAGCGTGCAGTCAATCGAAGGGTTGCCGTGAGATTGAAGAGCGAGATCGAATATCGCGGCAAGATGAGCAACGTTGATTCTTATATGAATCTAATTCTGGTAAATGCTGAAGAGTTCGATGGGGCTGACGTTTTGGCAAACTACGGCAAGGTTGTAATTAGAGGAAATAATGTCCTCTTCATAAAGCTTGAGAAAGAATTCTGACGAGATATAAGTGAGCTTCATAGATCTCAAGCTATAAAAGCAGATTCGTATGGTACGAAGATCAATTTTCACGTCCGAAAGCGTAACGGAGGGGCATCCGGACAAATTATGTGATCAGATCTCAGATTCGCTTCTAGATGAATTCATAAAACAAGATCCTGACTCCAGAGTTGCAGTCGAAGCTATGACTACTACTGGAATTGTATTCGTTGCCGGTGAGGTAACCTCTACTGGGAGATTCGATCTGCAACGAACCATCCGAAGGACAATAAAGGAAATTGGTTATGATAAAACAGAATACGGATTTGATTCGGAAACTTGCTCAGTCCTGGTATCGATTCATGAGCAAAGTCCGGATATCTCGATGGGTATCACCCCAGGCTACAACAAGGAGCAGGGTGCAGGAGATCAAGGTTTGATGTTTGGTTATGCTTCAGACGAGACTAGAGAGCTTATGCCTTTGCCTATATCGATGGCGCATAAATTATCCTTGAAACTGTCACAAGTCAGAAAGAACAAGGAATTAGACTGGGTTAGGCCTGACGGGAAATCCCAGGTATCGGTGGTGTATGAAGATTCCAAGCCCGTAAGGATCGATACTGTTGTGATTTCTACTCAGCACTCACCGGATATTCATCTACAACAGTTGAGAGAGGAAATTATTAATAAAGTGGTAAAGCCAGTTTGCGGTAACTGGGTTGATGTCAAAACAAAATACCTTGTTAATCCTACCGGTAGATTCGTAATTGGTGGACCACAAGGCGATACTGGACTGACGGGCAGAAAAGTCATTGCTGACACGTATGGTGGAATGGGCAGGCACGGGGGTGGCGCGTTTTCGGGGAAAGATCCTTCTAAGGTAGATAGATCAGCGTGTTATTTAGCGAGATACGTCGCAAAAAATGTTGTTGCATCAGGCTTGGCCGATAGGTGTGAGGTTCAAATCGCTTACGCAATTGGCATTGCAGAACCGGTCTCCGTAATGATAGATACATTTGGCACATGTAAGATCGCGGAGGATGAAATCGAAGAGCGTGTGAAAAAAAGCTTTGATATGAGGCCGGCTGGAATTATCAGCACGCTTGATCTCAAAAAGCCGATCTATAGGAAAACCGCTGCGTATGGTCATTTTGGTAGAGATGAACCGGGATTTACATGGGAAATTACAGATAAGGTCTCTTTGCTTACTAAGTAGAAATCTTTGCGGCCGCAGAACCTTTTGTGGTGATAGTACGTGACGATGACGAGTTCAGAACATCTCTCAAGGCGTCATCCAGATTTTTACCTACCCCGAATCTACGGTTAAAGAATCGTACAATATTGAATACATCCCTTTTTATTAACTGCTGAGCGTTGGGATGGTCCGTTGCCACTGCTTGAGGCCAGTCAATAATCCACACATCGCATGAGGTTTCTCCTACCAAAACGTTATATTCGCTTAGATCAGAATGTATGATATGATTCTTGTAAGCTATTCCTATGCTTAACAAAATGTTTTGCAATACTGTGCTTGGCTGTTCAAGGTCTTTCACACTTACAAGTCTAGCTCCATTTATTCGGTTCATAGCAATGCAGTGCATTGTCCTGTACAAAGGCAGAGGAAGGCTGATACCAGTATTTTTTAGACGCTGTAGCATGCCTATTTCTTTCTTGGCTGCGCTAATATTGACAAGCAACCAGTGATGTATTCGGTCGTGTTCCTTTAATGCAAAAGACCTTTTCTTGGTTACTTCTCTAAAGCTTATTCTGCCGATTCTAAAGAATTTGACAGCTCTTTCCTCTTGTCGATCTGTTACGGCTTCGTACACGTCCGATTCTTTGCCGACACCAATGGGTTTTCCGATACCACTTATAATATTTTTCTCAGCCAGGATCTTTAATGCGAAAGTATCAAGTCCTGCATTGAGGATAGTAAAACCCCTATTATTTTTATTAATTAGATTCATTTCTTGTAGTCCTTTCACCCTATAATCGACTATGTCCCCATGCAATTTTGAGTAGCCCACTAACTGGTGCCTTGTAAGAGTTTCATGTTGTTCAAGTCCGGAAGCAAAAACTCTGAGGAGCTTGTAGTCTTCCCGTTCCAAATTCTTGACGACGTTCGCTGCAATTTGTACGGAAGACAATATGGAGTACGTATTGTTTTTGTCAATATGAATCAAACGTAAAATATTCCAACCTTGGGATTCAGGCAGGTCGTAAAATCAATCAAATCTTGGCGTGTGTTAGACATACTGATGTTAGGCATCAGATAAAAATAATAAAAGAAGGATCGGGTCTAAATAAGCAATTGTCATCGTCTCTGAGCGGTAAAGTGGCCGTAGTTACCGGCCCGACTAGAGGTATTGGATTAGCGGAAGAATTCGCAGTGAACAAAGATGCAGAAGTTGTGATTTGCTCTGGGAGTAAGCAAGGAGCAGTACAACTAGCTAAAGAAATAAGTGGCAAAGCATTTGGTGCCAAATTCGGTATAACTGATATCTTCGTATTGGAGGAAATAATAGGGGTTCGTCATTGGATAGACGTCTTAGTAGACAACGCATGGTGTCATTTTAATAGCAAGACTTGCAGCAAAATACGAAGCGAATTACAGAGTATTAGTGAAGTCATACATGGATCAATGTGGACATGTTGAAACGTAATTTCTACTATAATAGGAGTTGATGGACGCACCACACAAAATGGTAACGGAAGTGGAAGTGTCACCATTGCATCGACACCCGATATTTCTGCTCATACCCAAGGATCCCCTTACACTTTCGCTAAAGCAGCAATAATCGCGATGACCAAGCATAATGCTTGCGTACATGGCCGCAATACCATCATTCATTGCTCCGAAACATTGCAAAGGACGGAGCTTACAATTCAATGTCTACCGACAAAAAAATGAATGCCATAGAGGAACCTTCCATGAAGAGATCGGCTAAACTGGGAGAAGTATTAAAGAGAGGCCCGTGTTCCGACAGTAGTTTCTCGTTTGCAACAGGAAACACCCTAGTTATAGGGGGCGGTATCGTGTTATTATGATATTTTTTGGTGGATGATGAAAGACTATTGGACACAAGAGAAAATGGTGAAGACCAATTGAGAGGAGAAAATACGGCAACAGCAGGTACACAAAATACGGAGTCACAAAAAGATCTCGAGCTAGCAGAAAGGGAGCAGCAGCTGCCTCTGGAAATTCAAAAAAAAAGGAATCGAGGTGCTCTGAGGACGGGCTTTACAACTGGAACCTCAGCGACCGCTGCGACTAAAGCAGCTCTTATCGCGCTGCTATCCCAGAAGACCGTCAACGATGTTTCGGTGTCTTTGCCCAAGGGGAAAACGATGAACATTAGGATCGCATGGACGAACACTACAAAAGAACAATATTCGGCTACCGCAGCAGTCGTCAAAGATGCGGGGGATGATCCTGATGTCACAGACCGAGCAGAAGTTTGCTCAACTGTTTTTCTAACTAACGAGGTCGGAATCGTTTCGATTGACGGAGGGAACGGCGTCGGCAGGATAACAAAACCCGGCCTTGGGATAGATATCGGTAAGCCCGCAATCAATCCAAGTCCAACAAAAATGATAGAAAGGGCTGTTAGCGAAGTCGCGGCGGAACGTTTGAAGGACCACGGTGTGAAAGTCGTTATTTCTGTGCCTATGGGAGAAGAAATTGCAAAAAAAACTGACAATCCTAGGCTTGGGATAATCGGAGGGATTTCAATACTCGGGACGACTGGAATCGTAATTCCTTACTCGACAGCCTCTTTTGCAGCTGCAATTCGACAGGCTCTGGATGTAGCTCGAGCAATGGGTGATGAGCGGGTTGTGTTGACAACGGGCGGTCGGAGCGAAGACTTTGCTAAAGATCTTTTCGGTAAAACTCTTCCAGAGCACTGCTTCATTCAAATGGGAGACTTTGCTGGTTACTCTATTAGACATTGCGCGCTAAAACAAATCCGGAAGGCTACAATAGCAGGTTTTGTAGGAAAATTAACGAAAATGTCAATGGGAATCAAGCAGACCCATGTTCGAGGCTCGCACATCGACATGGAGTTCATGGCGGACGTTGCTTCCGAGTGCTTCCCGAGGATTCCGAAGTCAATTCTAGAGGAGATAAGAAATGCCAATACTGCTAGACACGTATCTGAAATAATTACGACTTATCAAATAACCGGTTTCTTTGATTTGATTTGCAAAAAAGTCTACGAACATATGCGTGAATACTCGAAGGGAGAGCTAGAATTAGAAGTGATCATGTTTGATTTTGATGGCAAAGTATCGGGGCAATTTCCTGGTGGTCCCTCCTACCGCGCGTAACCTCGTGACCTCTAGTGTTTGCTCGCCGCCGATTTTAATTCCACAACCCCAATCTCTTTTGCTTGCGTCAGGGTATCTGTCTTGGTCGTGCCCGACCACGAATTTTGACCCCCGGAGAGCAGAATAAACGTCGAATTCGAAATACCCAACTCAAAACATAAGACTGGGTTTGGCTCTGATGCCAAATATGCTATTGTTCCAGTATGGTATTTCCAGTATGTTACTTGTGTTATCAGTGCCATTGTAAGACTCGGCTATCTAGCTTGGCAGTGCGACTGAACACTATGAGATATTGCTGAGATAAATCGCTTCGGGCCGCGATATCGTATTGGGTATTAGACTGCTCGCAGATAATTTAGGAAGATTTTTTATTTCCTACTTCCTTATTGAACTTGGTAGCCCAGATGACAGGAAACACAGCCGTGATAGCCATTACAAGACATGGAATCGACATCGCAAATAGAATAATTGAGAAAATGCCAGAGGTACAAGTTTATGCACCTATAAAATATACTAACA